>NZ_JBIUSS010000036.1:0-79937 GCF_044741445.1 Kitasatospora sp. NPDC088160
GCCACCAGGTTCGACAAGACCGCCGTGTCCTACCAAGCCGCCGCCACCCTCGCCTCACTCCTCATGTGGGCCTGACCTTTGACGACACTGCCTAGAGGGAGAGGAAGTCGGCAACCTTGGCGACGACCTCGCGCTGCCACGCCTGTGACTGCGGGTGTGCGTACGTGGGGTCATCGTGCACGGCGAAGCCGTGCTGTGCGCCGTCGAGTTCGTACAGTTCGGATCCGGCGCCGAACAGCGGCGCGAACCGGCGGGACAGTTCGACGTCGACGAAGGTGTCCTTCGTTCCGTGGACGATGAGCACTGGCGACTGCACGTCGGCGCAGCGCTTTTCGGGGTCGAGGTGAACCCGCCCTCTTCGCGGGTGACGCCAGCTCCGTGGGTGAGAACGGCGAGTGCCGCTGGGGGAGTTGGGAAGGAAGTGACCGTGCCGAACAGTTCCGTGCCGTCCAGTGACCGGAACGTGGTTTCGTAGTCGGCCATGAGTCGAACGTAGCAACTCGCCCATGATGTGGGGCGTGTTCCGGGCTTGTGGGCCTGGGGCGCGCTGGGGGGTGTGCGCTTGCGCCGCCCGTTTGGGTGATGTGGTAGGGAGTTTGACGCTCGGTTAGCGCATTACGGTGATCATTGGGTCGGCGCGGGCGTTCGGAGGGACGGCCTGTGCGCGGCAAAAGTGAGCCCCGGCGGTGCGCGAACACCCCGGGGAATGGCACCAGGAGTTAGGGACTCCCGAATGCACATTCATCGTATCCCGAAGCACTCGCCCGGGTACACGATCCTCGACAACGGCCACGTCGTCCGGAAGCACTCGCTGAGTTGGGCGGCGCGTGGGCTGCTCAGCTACCTGCTCAGCCTGCCGGACGGTGCGCGGGAGGACATCCGGACGCTGGCGGCGAAGAGCGTCGAGGGCCGGGCGACGGTGGCGCGGGCGCTCCGTGAGCTGGAGGCGGCCGGGCATTACGTGCGGCGGACGCAGCGGGATCCGGTGACGGGGCAGGTGCGGACGATCGTCTCGGTGCACGAAGTGCCGGTGACGGGCAAGGCGGTTCACACCGTGCCGCCGCTTCCCGTGTCCCCGGCCGCCGGTGGGCCCGGAGCTGGGGTGACGTACGCCGGGAAGGCGGGAAGCCCTTCCGGAAAGGTGATGGGGAAGGAAGCGGAAGTTCCCTCCGTCCCTCCGTCCGGGAAGTTGACGGCGGGCATGGCGCTGCTGCTCGAACTCGGGCGCAGGGAGCCCAGGATGGCGCTGGCGGGCAAGCCGCTGTGCGACCAGGCCGCGCGGGTGGAGGGGCTGCTCGCGGGCGGGTGGAGCGGGGAGGCGCTGGCGGGGATCCTGGCCGCGCCCTTGCCGGAGAGGGTCACGCACAGCGTGGGGGCGGTGCTGGCGGGGCGGTTGGCGAAGGTGCCGCCCGTTCCGTTGACCCCGCTGGGCGGCGGCGGGTCGGGGCCGCGTCGGCATGAGTGCCCCGGGCGGGACGGCTTGTGCGGGCGGCCCGTCGCGGGTGTCGGGCAGGTCTGCGGGGAGTGCCGGGCTCCGAGGGTGTCGCGGGCCTTGCCGTAGTCGACCCCGGGGTGGGGAGACGGAGTTCACCCGCCCGGCGGCCGGGAGTCCGGCGGCCGGAACGTCACCGGCGCGTCGAAGGCGGCCCGGCGGGTGGCGCGGCGCAGGGCGCGCAGGACGGCGGTGCCGAGGGTGAGGCAGAGGACGACGGTGAGGGCGGCGCGGGGGAGGTCCCAGCCCAGCGACGTGGTGAGGCAGTAGGCGGCGAAGCGGACCAGGTTGGCGGGCAGCGGGTCGCCGGGGACGAAGGAGATGGAGCCGGAGAGCCCGGCGATGTACGGCCAGCCCTGGAGGTTCATGATCGTGCCGTAGAGGACGGAAGCCAGCGCGCCGTAGCCCGCGAGCAGCCAGAGCTCGCGCCGGCCGCGCAGGCGCGCGGAGCCCGGGAGGAGGCCGGCGCCGAGGCAGACCCAGCCCATGGCGAGCATCTGGAACGGCAGCCAGGGCCCGACGCCGCCGGTGAGCAGCGCGGACGCGAACATCGACAGCGAACCGAGGACGAAGCCGAAGCCCGGACCGAGCACCCGGCCGGACAGCACCATGAGGAAGAACATGGGCTCCAGCCCCGCCGTGCCCGCGCCGAGCGGCCGTAGTGCCGCGCCCGCCGCCGCCAGCACCCCGAGCAGGGCCACGGACTTGGCGTCCAGGCCGGGCGCGCCGCCGCCCGCCGTGCGGCCCTCGGAGATCTGGGCGATGACGACGGCGAGGAGCAGCGGCAGCAGGAGGGCGAACAGCCAGGGGGCGTCGGTGGCGTGGCCGACCAGGGCGGACTTGGTGGAGGCGAGCAGCGGCCAGCCGAAGGCCGCCACGCCGACGAGGGAGGTCAGGAGCAGGGCCGTCACCGAGCGGCGGCCGAGCGGAACGGGGCGACCAGCAGGAACACCGGAAGGAGCGGGGCGGCTCATGCGCTGAGCGCCTCCGCGACCTGGCGGACGGTGAGCCACGGGCCGGGTGCCAGCACCTTGGCGACCTGCGGGGCGAACGCGGGGGAGGAGACGACGACGTCGGCCGTCGGGCCGTCGGCGACGATCTCGCCCTCGGCCAGGATCGCCGTGCGGTGGGCGAGTTCGGCGGCGAGTTCGACGTCGTGGGTGGCGAGCAGGACGGCGTGGCCTTCCGCCGCGAGGTCGCGCAGGATCTCCACCAGCCGGGCCTTGGCGGCGTAGTCGAGGCCGCGGGTCGGCTCGTCGAGCAGCAGCAGCGGGGGCCGGGCGGTGAGTACGACGGCGAGCGCGAGGGTGAGCCGCTGGCCTTCGGAGAGGTCGCGCGGGTGGGCGGTGTCGGCGATGCCGGGCAGCAGCCGTTCGACCAGGGCGCGGCAGGTGCCGGGGGTGGCGTCCGCGTCGGTGTCGGCGGCGGCGCATTCGGCGGTGACGCTCTCGCCGTAGAGGAGGTCGCGCGGGTCCTGCGGGACGAGGCCGACCTGGCGGATCAGTTCGGCCGGGCGGGTGCGGTGCGGGGTGCGTCCGCCGACCGTCACCCGGCCGGAGGCGGGGGCGTGCAGGCCGACCAGGCTGCCCAGCAGGGTGGACTTGCCGGCGCCGTTGCGGCCCATCAGGGCGGTGATCTCGCCGGGGTGCAGCGCCAGGTCGACGCCGCGCAGGGCCTGGACGGGGCCGCGCCGGACGGCGAGGCGTTCGGCGGCGGCGATCGGTGCGTCGGTCGAAACGGTTGGAGCAGGGGCCGGGCCCGGGTGCAGACCGTCCAGCCGGGAGCGGAGCCCGGCGGCCTTGCGGCGGGCGTCGCGGACGGACAGCGGCAGCGGCCGCCAGCCGGCGAGCCGTCCGAGGCCGACCACCGGCGGGTGCACCGGGGAGTGCGCCATCACCTCGGCGGGCTCGCCGAGGACGGGCGGGGCGCCTGGGGTGAGCAGCAGCACCTGGTCGGCGTACTGGACGACGCGCTCCAGCCGGTGCTCGGCCATCAGCACGGTGGTGCCGAGGTCGTGCACCAGCCGCTGGAGGACGGCCAGCACCTCCTCGGCGGCGCCCGGGTCCAGCGCCGAGGTGGGCTCGTCGAGGACCAGGACGCGCGGGTGCACGGTGAGCACCGAGCCGATCGCGACGCGCTGCTGCTGGCCGCCGGAGAGGGAGGTGAGGGCGCGGTCGCGCAGGTCGGCGAGGCCGAGCAGGTCGAGGGTCTCCTCGACCCGGCGCCGCATCACGTCGGCGGGCAGGCCCAGGGACTCCATGCCGTAGGCGAGTTCGTCCTCGACGGTGTCGGTGACGAAGTGCGCCAGCGGGTCCTGGCCCACCGTGCCGACCAGGTCGGCGAGTTCGCGCGGCCGGTGCTCGCGGGTGTCCCGGCCGCAGACCGTGACCCGGCCGTGCAGGGTGCCGCCGGTGAAGTGCGGGACGAGCCCGCTCACCGCGCCCAGTAGGGTGGACTTGCCGGAGCCCGACGGGCCCACCAGCAGGCAGAGTTCGCCTTCGGGGACGGTCAGGTCGACGTCCGCGACGGCGGGGGCGGCGGCGTCCGCGTACCGGACGGAGACCTGCTCGAAGGTGATCACGAAGCCCTCCGGGGCGGGGTCGGGGCGGCGAATGCCGGTACCAGGCCGAGCAGTACGGCCAGCACGGCGGCCAGCGGCAGTGCGGGGACGGTCGGCGGGACGACGGTGGGCGCGAAGGCGGCCGGGTCGCGCGTGGACAGGTAGATGGTCAACCCGGCGACGGCGGCGCCCGATCCGGCGGTCAGCCACTCGGGCAGTGCCCAAGGGTCGGGCCGGTAGCGCGTCCTGACGGATCGTCGGCTGCCGAGTAGCAGTCCGGCGAAGGCGGCGGCCAGGCCCAGCAGCAGCACCGGCGGCGCCCAGCCCGCGCCGCCCGCGGTCAGCAGCCCGTACGCGGCCAGGCAGATCCCGAGCAGGCCGGCCAGGGTGAGCGCGGCCGTCGCCCGGGCGAGTCGGCGCGGGACGTCCGCGGTGCGGCCGAAGCCGCGGGTGTCCATCGCCGCGGCCAGCGCCACCGAACGCTCCAACGCGCCCTCCAGGACGGGCAGTCCGACGCTCAGCACGGCGGCGATCCCCCGGTCGGTGCGGCCGCGCAGGCGGCGGGCCGCCCGCAGCCGGCGGACGTCCGCGACCAGGTTCGGCGCGAAGGTCATCGCCACCACCACCGCCACGCCCGCCTCGTACAGCGCGCCGGGCAGGGCGCGCAGCAGTCGGGCTGGGCTGGCCAGCGCGTTCGCGGCGCCCACGCAGACGAGCAGGGTGGCCAGGCGCAGCCCGTCGTACAGCGCCGCGAGCAGTCCCTCCACGGTCACCCGGCCGCCGATCCGCACTCCCTGCGCCCAGGTGGGAAGCGGCACTTCGGGCAGTGTGAACAGCACGTGCGTGCCCGGAATCGGCGAGCCGAGCAGTACCGCGAACACCAGCCGGATGCCCAGCACCAGCAGGCCCAGTCGCAGGAACGCGCCGTACGAACGCGACCAGGGCGCGTCGCCTCGCCGGGCCGCGACCACGTACCCGGCGACGGCGGCGAGCAGCAGCAGGATCACCGGATTGGTGGTGCGGGTCGCCGCCGCGCCCAGCCCGAGCGCCCACAACCACCAGGCCCCGGGGTGCAGTTGCCGGGGTCCGGTGGGCGGTCGGGTGGCGCGGGCGGTGCTCATGGGTCAGTCCAGGTGAAGGGGTCCGGAGGGGTGCGGGAGGGGGGGAAGAAGGGCTCGGGAGGCGTCAGGAGGTGCGGCGGCGGCGCGCCTGCCAGACGGCACCGCCGGCCAGCACGGCGATCAGCGCGCCACCGGCGATCAGGCCGACGTCCGGGCCGGAGTCCGAGCCGCCGCCGTCGCCGGACGGGTCGGCCGGCTTGGCCGCCGACCCGAGCTGGTCGGCGCACCCGGCCTTCGGGAAGCCCGCGATGGCGCAGAGCAGGCCGTTGGCGTCGTAGCGCAGCGGCGGGGCGACGGCGGCCAGCACCTCGGCCGAGGTGGCGTTCGAGACGACGCTGGCGCACGCGCTCCGCTGCTCGGGCGGCGCCTCGCCCGAACCGGAACCGGAACCGGAACCGGAACCGGAACCGGAAGCCGAGCCCGAGCCCGAAGCCGAGCCGGAGCCGGAGTCGGTGGCCGTGCCGAAGTCCAGCACGACCGCGACCCGCTTGCGGCCCGCCTGCGCGGGCGTGTCCGCACAGACGGCGGCGAAGTCGCCCGCCGTCCGGGGCCGTGCCGCATCCTGCCCGCCGTCCGGACTCACCGCGAACCGCCACCCGTCCACGGCCCCGTCCGGCGGCACGGCGACGGCCGGCCCCTGCTGCTGGTACAGCCACCCGTCGCCGCCGGCACGCCAGAACGACCAGTACCGGTATCCCGTCGCCGCCTCCGCCGGCGCCCCGGCGGAGGCGACCAGCAGGAGCACCGCACCGAGCATCGCACCGAGCAGCGAGCCGAGCCGCGAGCCGAGAGCGCGGCGGCCACGGCGGCGGACCAGGCGGCCCAGGCGCGCGGGGCGGGGTGTCACAGGCTCTGGCCGCGCTTGCGCTGGAGGCTGAGGAGGAGGCCGCCGCCGAGGCCGACGAGGAGGCCGACGATGATCAGCCAGTACTGGCCGATGCCGTCGTCCTTCTTGGGCGCCGCCGTCGTCGGGGCGGTGCCGGCGGTGGCCTTGAGGGCCGGGCCGAGGGCGGTGAGCTCGGCGGTCAGCGGGGCGGTGTCGCGCTGGGCGGCCTGGGTGACGAGCAGGAGGCTGGCGGTGGCGGCGGCGTCGGTGCCGCCCTTGGTCCAGCCGGCGCCTTCCTTGGCGAGCCAGTCGACGGCGCCGGCGGCCTGCTGGGGGTGGCCGCTCTGGATGAGGCCGAGGGCGGCCCAGGCGGTGGCGTTGTAGTCGGGGGTGGGGGCGGCGCCGGGGGTGGTGAGGGTGAGGTGGTTGCCGCCCGCGGCGAGCTGGGCGGTGAGGTACGCCCCGGCGGCCTCGCCGGAGTCGGCGTGCGCGACCGGAGCAGCCGCGGTGGAGGCGGCGGCGGAGTCGCAGCCGAGGGCCTTGGGCGCGGCGTCGGTGCGGGCGGTGGTGGCGACCGGGAGGTGGCCGCCGGCGGCGGCGAGCGAGGCCTGGGCGCTGGCGAGGGCGTTGGGGGCGAGCGCACCGGAGGACGGGTCGGGCTGGTAGGCGAAGGCGCCGCGCTGGTCGGCGGGGGCGGCGCAGCCGAGCTGGAAGAGGGCGAGCCCGTCGAAGGCGTTCTTGCCCGCCTTGGCGACTCCGGCCGGGTCGGTCTTCGCGGCGAAGAGGGCGTTCACGGCGAGGCCGGTGGAGTTGGCGTCGCCGGGGCTGCCGGGGTTGTAGGGCCAGCTGCCGTCGGCGTTCTGGGTGGCCTTGAGCCACTGGACGCCCTTGTCGACGGCTTCCTGGTGCCCGCCGAGGGCGACGAGGGCCTGGACGGCGACGGCGGTGGCGTTGCTGTCCTCGGTCTTGGGGTCGCAGGCGGCGCCGGCGGCTCGGAAGGAGGGCCAGCCGCCGTCCTCGCACTGCTGTCCGGTGAGCCAGCCGACGGCGGAGTCGGCCGGGGTGGCCTTGGCCGCCGCGAGCGCGGTGAGCGCGAGGGACTGCCGCCAGACGCCGTCGTACGTCGGGTCGCCCTTGCCGTAGAGGCCGTCGGGGACGGCGGCGGCGGTGGGCGCGGGGCTGTCGGCGAGGGCCGGTCCGGCGGTGGCGCCGGCGAGGAGCGCGGCGGACAGGGCGGCGGCGCCCAGACGGGCGGCGGTGAGCATGGTGGAGGTGTGCCTTTCGGTGAGCGGTGGTGGCCCGGCGGGGCCGTTCCGTAGTCCTCGACGGTGCCGGGCGGTGCGCGTGGCGGGCCCGGGCTGGCCGCTCGCCCCTCCACGGGCGGTCCGACTCGCCCGGGCCGTCACGGGGGCCGGGCTCACGGTTGCGGGGTCAGCGCCGGATTCGCACCGGCTTCCCCCGGGGGAGGGACGGGATGAAGTTGTGCTGTCCGTCGACTCTAACCGCCGGGGGCGGCCGGCCCCTCCCGCCCGGGCAGGAACAGGTTCCAGTCAGGGCAGGGTGAGCAGCCGGGCCGCGGTGTGCAGGTCGGCCCGGACCTCGGCGATCGAGGCGCGGCCGGAGAGCCAGGCGACCAGGGCAGAGTGCCAGGTGTGCTCGATCACCCGGACGGCCGCGCGCTGGCTCTCGCTGGGTGGCCCGGACTGGCCGATGGCGTCCAGGATGAGCTGGCCGGTGGCGGTGCTGACCTGGTCCACCTCGGCGCCGACGGAACGGTCCGCGAAGGACAGCGCCCGGACCATCGCCTCGGCGAGCAGCGGTTCGCGCTGGAGCGCGTGGAAGGCGCGGGTGAGTGTGTCGGCGACCCGCGGGGCCGGTTCGGGGTCGGTCGGCGGGTGGCGCCGGATGTGCTCCTGGAGGCCCTGCAACTGCTCCAGCATGACCGCGACCAGCAAGTGCACCTTGGAGGGGAAGTACCGGTAGAGCGTGCCGAGGGCGACCTGCGCGGTCTCCGCGACCTCCCGCATCTGCACCGCCTCGTACCCGCCCCGGGCGGCCAGGGCGGTGGCGGCCCGCAGGATCCGGCGCCGGCGTTCGGCCTGGCGGGCGGTCAGCGGCGGCTCGCCCGGCTGCGCGGGGGGCGGGGTGGTGGGGCTCGTGGAGGTGGTCGGCGGCGGCAAGGAGTGCTCCCGGGGCGCGTGGGTGGCGGCGTGCTCCACAAGGTCGGCAGGGTCGGCGTGGCGGGAATCACCAGCCCTGGCTCCTGAGGGAAAGCTACGGGCCGGTATCTTCGAGGTCTCTCATTGTTCACATGGTCGATGACGAGTTCCACAGCCACTGAAACCTGATCTACTTTAGCGACCGGCGGCAGCGCCGTCGCCAACGCAGAGACAGCAGCAGCACAGGAATAGCAGCTAGAGATGAGGGCCCGAGGATGACCGCGCAGCCGCTGCGGATTGCCCTGCTGTCGTACCGCGGGGACCCCTTCTGCGGCGGTCAGGGCGTGTACGTGCGCCACCTCTCCCGTGAGCTGGCCAGGCTCGGCCACCACGTGGACGTGATCGGTGCCCAGCCGTACCCGGTGCTGGACGAGGTCGACGGCCCCGGTTCGGTGCGCCTGGTCGAGCTGCCCAGCCTGGACCTCTACCGCGCCGAGGACCCGTTCCGCACGCCCGCCCGCGGCGAGTTCCGCAGCCCGGTGGACGTGCTGGAGTTCGCCACCATGCGCACCGGCGGCTTCCCCGAGCCGTTGACCTTCTCGCTGCGCGCCCGCCAGTACCTGGCCCGGCACAAGGGCCGCTACGACGTGGTGCACGACAACCAGACGCTCGGCTACGGCCTGCTCGGCCTGGCCCGGCACGGTTTCCCGCTGGTCACCACGATCCATCACCCGATCACCGTGGACCGGCAGTTGGAGCTGGACGCGGCCACCACCCGGGTCAAGCGGCTGTCGCTGCGCCGCTGGTACGCCTTCACCCGGATGCAGCGCCGGGTCGCCGCCCGGCTGGACCACGTGATCACCGTCTCCGGCACCTCGCAGCGCGAGATCGCCGAGCACCTGGGCGCCGCGCCGGGCGCGATCTCGGTGGTGCCGATCGGCGCCGACACCCGGCTCTGGTCGCCCTCCGAGGAGATCGCCCGCGTCCCCGGACGGATCGTCACCACCTCCAGCGCGGACGTCCCGCTCAAGGGTCTGGTGTTCCTGGTCGAGGCGCTGGCGAAGGTGCGCACCGAGCGCCCCGCGCACCTGGTGGTGGTCGGCAAGCCGCAGAAGGAGGACGGCCCGGTGGCGGAGGCGGTGCGCCGCTTCGGGCTGGCGGACCACATCGAGTTCCGCAGCGGTCTGACCGACCAGGAGCTGGTCGACCTCTACCGCTCGGCCGAGGTGGCCTGCGTGCCGTCGCTGTACGAGGGCTTCTCGCTGCCCGCCGCCGAGGCGATGGCCACCGGCACCCCGCTGGTCGCCACCACCGGCGGCGCGATCCCCGAGGTGGCCGGGCCGGACGGGGAGACCTGCCTGGCCGTGCCGCCGGGGGAGCCGGACCGGCTGGCGGCGGCGCTCGGCCGGCTGCTGGACGACCCGCGGCTGCGCGCCCGGCTCGGCGCGGCCGGCCGGGAGCGGGTGCTGGCCCGGTTCACCTGGGCGCGGGCCGCCGAGCTGACCGCCGACGCCTACCGGGCGGCGATCGCCACCGGCGCCGGCGCCCGGGCCCGCTCCGGGCCGGGCTGGCGGTACGTGCCCTGAGTCGCTCCGGTCGCCCTGCGGGGCGCCCGCCCGGCGGCCCCGGCCGCCCGGTGCGGAGCGGTAGCGGATCGAACTGACGCGGCGTCAAGTCCGCTTGGTAGCAAAAGGAATGGGAGCCCTGCAGTGCTGACCGTCGATTTCTCGCGCTTCCCGCTCGCCCCCGGCGACCGGGTGCTCGACCTGGGCTGCGGCGGGGGCCGGCACGCGTTCGAGTGCTACCGCCGCGGCGCCAACGTGATCGCCCTCGACCAGAACGCCGAGGAGATCGCCGAGGTCCAGAAGTGGTTCGCCGCGATGGAGCAGGCCGGTGAGGCCCCGGAGGGTGCGTCGGCGGTCGCGATGGAGGGCAACGCGCTGGCGCTGCCGTTCGAGGACGACTACTTCGACAAGATCATCATCTCCGAGGTGATGGAGCACATACCGGACGACAAGGGTGTGCTCAACGAGATGTTCCGGGTGCTCAAGCCGGGCGGGCTGCTCGCCGTCACCGTGCCGCGCTGGCTGCCCGAGAAGATCTGCTGGACGCTGTCCGACGAGTACCACGAGGTCGAGGGCGGCCACATCCGGATCTACCGGGGCGACGAACTGCTCGGCAAGCTCAAGGACGCCGGCCTGGAGCCCTACGGCACCCACCACGCGCACGCGCTGCACTCGCCGTACTGGTGGATCAAGTGCGCGGTCGGCGTGAACAACGACAAGGCGCTGCCGGTCAAGGCCTACCACCAGCTGCTGGTCTGGGACATCGTCGGCACCCCGGTGATCAGCACCCTCACCAAGGCCGCCGAACGGGCGCTCAACCCGGTCATCGGCAAGAGCTTCGTCGCCTACGCGTCCAAGCCGCGGCGGACCGAGCCCGGGCGCGTGGACGCATGACCGCCGCCGTCCCCGAGGCACTGCTGCTCGACGGGGTGCTCGACGCCGAGCAGGCCGCCGGCACCGTCCGCAGCATCCTGGCCGAACAGCTTCCCGACGGCGCCATACCCTGGTTCGCCGGCCACCACCTCGACCCGTGGGACCACACCGAGGCCGCCATGGCCCTCGACACCGCCGGCGAGCACGCCGCCGCCGAGGCCGCCTACCGCTGGCTCGCCGCCACCCAGAACCCGGACGGCTCCTGGTACGCCGCCTACACCGACGGCGCCGTCACCGACCGGGCCAAGGAGACCAACTTCTGCGCCTACGTGGCCGTCGGCGTCTGGCACCACCACCTCAGCGCCGGCGACGACGCCTTCCTGGAGTGGATCTGGCCCGTCGTCCGGCGCGCCCTGGACTTCATCGTCGGCCAGCGGCTGCCCGGCGGCCCGATCGCCTGGCGCCTCGACGAGGACGGCACCGCCACCGACGAGGCGCTGCTCACCGGCTCGTCCAGCATGCTGCACGCGCTGCGCTGCGGGCTGGCCATCGCCGAGTACCTGGAGGAGCCGCAGCCCGACTGGGAGCTCGCCGCCGGCCGGCTGGGGCACGCCATCACCCACCACCCCGAGCGGTTCCTCGACAAGGGCCGCTACTCGATGGACTGGTACTACCCGGTGCTCGGCACCGGACTGCGCGGCGACGCGGCGCTGGAACGGATCGACCGGGACTGGGACCGCTTCGTCGTCCCCGGCCTCGGCGTGCGCTGCGTCAGCGACCGCCCGTGGGTGACCGGCGGCGAGAGCGCCGAACTCGCCCTCGCGCTCTGGGCGATCGGCCGCTCCGACCGCGCCGTGGAGATCCTGCGCTGGATCCAGAAGCACCTGCGGCACGAGGACGGCTCCTACTGGACCGGGTACGTCTTCGAGGACGACGCCGTCTGGCCGGAGGAGCGCACCACCTGGACGGCCGGCGCGCTGCTGCTCGCGGTCGCCGCGCTCGGCGGCGACCCGGCGACGGTCGCGGTCTTCGGCGGGGAGCAGTTGCCCGCCGGGCTGGTGGTCCAGGACTGCTGCTGAGGCCCGTAGCCGTGGCCGATGCCGGTGCGAACGGCTGAGGCCCGCACGACGGCTGGGGCCCGCACGACGGTTGAGGCTCGTACGGGCAACGCGAAGGGGTGGGACCGGAGAGATCCGGTCCCACCCCTTCGTCGTACTGGCGGGGGCGTCAGCCGCGCTGGATGCCCGAGGTGTCGGCCAGCAGACCGACGGTGCCGTCCTGAAGCTGGGCGACCAGCGCGCTGCCGCGCTGCTCGACCGCCAGGTACCAGGTGCCGGGCACCAGCTCGCCGACGGGGGCGCCCGCCGGGTTGTCCTTCGACGCCAGCGAGCGCGGGGCCGGGACGGCGAACCAGAACGGTGCGAAGTCGGCCGCCGGGGCGGCCGGGGTCGGCTGCGGCTGCGCGGCCGGGACCGGCTGCGGGGCGGCGGCCGTGTCCTGCGGCTGGCCGGCCTGCACCGGCTGCGGCTGGCCGGCCGCCGGGTAGCCGTAGCCACCGGGCTGGGCGCCGTACGCCGGGGCCTGGTTCGGGTCCTGGCCCGGGGCCGGGTAACCGTACTGGCCGGGCTGCACCGGCTGGCCCGGGGCCGGGTAGCCGCCCTGGTAGGGGACGGCCGCCGGACGGTCGGCGACCAGCGGGGCCTTCAGCGCGGGCACCAGCGGCGCGGCCGCGGCCGCACCGGCCAGCACGATCAGCGCGATGAGGCCGAGCCAGGCACCGAAGCCGTGCCCGAAGCTGCCGCCGGACGGGCCGCCGCCCAGCGACCACAGCGCCGTCCACAGCGCGACGACGGCGAAGGCGATGCCCCACTGGTCCAGCCGCAGGCCGAGCACCTGGCGCCCGGCCGCGGCCTCGCCCTGGAAGCGGTGCAGCAGGATCAGCACCGCGGCGGCGATGCCGAGCAGGTAGATCGACGGCAGGATGGGGAACAGCTGGGTGCTCCACGCGTTCTGCGATGTGTCGCCGCAGTACCGGCCGGTGCAGTCCACCGTCCAGTAGGGCAGGAAGGAGGCGATGAAGAGCAGGACGGCCGCGCCGGCGACGGCGGCGTCTCCCCTGGTGAGAGCGCGCAGATTCACTAACGTTCCCCTCGTTGACGTGTCGTGGACGGCGGTTCGTGCGGTCGGGCTGACCGGCCGAAACTCCCGAACGGACCAGAAGCCTAGGCCCAACCGCACCGCCGGTGCACGGCGGGACCGGGAATGGGGCGAAGTCGTTGCCAAAGGCGCGACCCGGGCGGCGCGCACGCCGTCGGCCGCCCCGGCCCAACTTCCTTACCGGGTGGTCAGATACGCCGTCAGCGCGTCGGCGATCCCCTGGGCCGCCCGCTGCCGCCACTGAGGATCCGTCATCCGTTTGGCGTCCACCGGGTTGCGCATGTTACCGCACTCGATGAACACCTTCGGCACCGTGGACAGGTTCAGGCCCCCCAGGTCGGAGCGGGTGTCCAGGCCGTCGCTCGCGGTGTAGTCCGCGTACGGCTCGCCCGTCGCGGCGCGGAAGCGCTCGCGCAGCAGCAGGCCGAGCCGGCGCGACGGCTCGACGATCGCCGAGTTGTCCGCCTTCCCGGCCGCCACCTTCGCCGGGAGGATCACGTGGAACCCGCTGCCGCCCGCCGGACCGCCGTCCCCGTGCACCGACAGGGCCACGTCGGCGTGCGCGTCGGCGCCGGCCCGGGCGCGCTCGTCGATGCAGGGGCCCCACGGACGGTCGCCGTCCTGCGCCAGCACCACCGTCGCGCCGCGGGCGGCCAGGATGGCGCGGGCCCGGTGGGAGACGTCCAGGGTGTACTCGGCCTCGGTGTAGCCGGAGTTGGTCTCGGTGCCGGTGGTGTCGCACTGCTTGCGGGAGTTGCCGATGTCGACCAGGCGGTTGATCTCGGCGGTGTGCGCGGAGTTGCCGGGGTTGTGGCCGGGGTCGAGCAGGATGGTGCGGCCGGTGAGCGCGGTGGGGGAGACCGGGGTGTCCGACGGGGCGGGTGTGTTCGACGGGGCGGGCGTCGTCGGGGTGGTCGGGGGTACCGGGGTCGTCGGCGTCTGGGCCGGGGTTCCCGGTGCGGTGGTTCCCGGTGTGGCGGTTCCCGGGGTGGTGGTGCCCGGTGTGGCGGTTCCGGCCGGGGAGGTGGCCGGCGCGGCGGTGCCGCCCACCGCCGCGGAGTGGCCGAGGGACTGCCAGCCCAGCCAGCCCGCCAGGCAGAGCGGAACGGCCGCGCCCACCGCCGTGGTGGCGCGCAGCAGGGTGGAACGGCGGGGCGGTCGGGAGTTCGGGCCGGTCACGGGTGGATCAGATCCTGTCCTGGGTGCGCGGGGTGAGGCCGTACGTGTCGGCGATCGGCTTCCACTTGCCCGCGAAGTCCTTCTTCGCCTGGGTGGCCTGCGGGTTGAGCTCGTCGGCCCGCTTCTTGTCGGCGGTGTTCGGGGCCGAGCCCGAGCAGCCCTGGCCGGCGACCGCCCGCGCCCAGCTCGCGTACGCCCGGTCGATGTCGGCCGACAGCTGCCAGGCGGACTTCAGCGACGCCATCGCGTCCGCGCCGCCCGGCACGTCGGAGGCGCTCAGCTTGGCGAGCTTGCGCAGCAGTTCGTCGCGCTGCTTGGCGCCGTTGTCGAACACCTGCGCCGCGCTCTCGATGTCGGCCTTCGCCGGGCAGCTGCTCACCTTGGCGACCGCGCTGCCGATCGGGGCCTTCGCGCTCTCGCCCTCGGTGAGCAGGCCGTCCAGGGCCTGTGCCTGCGTCTTGGCGTTGGCGCCGGCACCGCTCGCGGTCGGGGACGGCGCCGCGGCGGACGAGGCCGGGTCGGTGGCGCCGTTCGGCGCGGCGTCCGTACCGGTGGGCGCCGGGCCCGTCGGCGGGTTCCCGGTGGACGTCGCGGAGGCGGACGGCGGGGCGGGCGAGGCCTGGTCCTTCTTGTCGCCGCTGTTCTGGGCGGCCACCAGCAGGCCGCCGCCGACCGCCACCACCAGGAGCAGCGCGAAGCCGATCAGCAGCGGTGCCTTCCGGTTGTTCGGGCGGTCCCCGTCGTCCGGCTCCTCGTAGTCGGCGGGGTAACCGGAGGGGTAGTCGGCGGGGTAGTCGGGCTGTCCCTGGTACGGGACGTACGGGGGCTGCTGCGGGCCGGCGGGCGGCTGCGGCGGGTACACGTAGCCGGGGCCGGGGGCCTCGCCGGACACGTAGCCGGGCCCCGGGGTCTGCGCGGACGCGTGGGAGGGGAACGGCGCCGGCGGCGGCACGGACGGCGGCTTCGGGGCGGCCAGGTACGGGCGGGCACCCAGCGGCGGGCCCTGGTCCCCGACGGCGCCGGTGGCGAGCGGCAGCGCGGCCCCGTCCTGCGGTGCGGCCCCGGGGCGCGGTGCGGCGGGCTGGGCGGGGGCGGGCTGCGCCGGGGTGGGCTCGGCGGGTCGCTGCGGGCCGCGCACCCAGCCGCCCGCGCCGCCGCGCGCGGTGGGGTCCCAGACTGCCGGAGCGGTGTTGTGCTGGTCCGTCATGTGCCGCTAGCCCCCACCGTCCGCCGATGCTCTGCCTGGTGCTGCGCGGACACCGTACCGTTCGAACCTCCGCCCGACAGCTCCGGCACGACGTTAGAGCATCCGTGCAGGACTGTGGGGCCGCTCGGCGGATCGGGCGGCGGATCGGCTGGCGGATCGGGCGGTGGGCGGCGGGTGGTGAGCGGCTAGCTCGCGGCGGTCCGGCGCAGGACGCGCAGCGAGCCCGTCACCGAGACCTCCTCGAAGCCCTCGGCCAGCGCCCGCAGGTACACCCGGTACGGGGCCTGGCCGCCGTCCGCCGGGTCCGGGAACACGTCGTGCACCACCAGCAGCCCGTCCGGCGCCAGGTGCGGGGCCCAGCCCTCGTAGTCGCCGGTCGCGTGCTCGTCGGTGTGCCCGCCGTCGATGAACACCAGGGCCAGCGGCCGGCCCCACAGCGCCGCGATCCGCGGCGAGCGGCCCACCAGCGCCACCACGTGCTCCTCCAGCCCGGCGGCGTGCAGCGTCCGGCGGAACCGCGGCAGGGTGTCCATCAGCCCCACCTCCGGGTCCACCAGCGTCGGGTCGTGGTACTCCCAGCCGGGCTGCTGCTCCTCCGAGCCGCGGTGGTGGTCCACCGTCAGCGCGGTCGTCCCGGTCTCCCGGGCGGCAGCCGCCAGCAGGACCGCCGAGCGACCGCAGTAGGTGCCGATCTCCAGCACCGGCAGCCCGGTGCGCCGCGCCGCCGTCACCGCCGCCGCGTACAGCGCCAGCCCCTCGTCCACCGGCATGAATCCGGTGGCCGCCTCGAACGCCGCCAGCACCTCGGCCGCCGGGCGGACACTCTCCAGCAGGTCGGACATGACGGTGCTCCTCGGGCTCGGGACGTGCGCGAACGCGTTCGCCCCGGACCCTACTCGACGGTAGAGGGGCGGACCACAGCGGCCCTGGAACGTGTTCTAGTCGGGTCGGGTCGCCCGTGTCAGAATCGGGCCCGACCGTGGAGAACCGAGCACACGAGGCACACCGGGAGCAGCCCCATGCGCGCAGCCGTCCTGCACAAGACCGGCCAGGAGACCCTTGACGTCCGGGAGGACGTGACGGCCGTCGGCTTCGGGCCGGGCGCCGTACGGGTCCGGATGCGCGCTGCCAGCCTCTGCCACTCCGACCTCTCGGCGATGAGCGGCGTCCTGCCGCAGCCCGCGCCGTTCGTCCCCGGGCACGAGGGTGCCGGGGAGGTCGTGGAGGTCGGTGAGGGCGTGGCCGGCCTCGCCCCCGGCGACCGCGTGGTGCTCTGCTGGATGGCGCCCTGCGGCCGCTGCGCGCACTGCGAGCGGGGCCGCGGCCACCTGTGCATCGCCAGCCTGCGGCGGCTCGGCGCGCCCGGCTTCCGCTTCGAGGACGGCGGCGCGGCGGTCGAGGCCTCCGGGTTCTACGGCACCGGGGCGTTCGCCGAGGAGGTCGTGGTCGCTGCGGACGCCGTCATCAAGGTGCCCGCCGACCTGCCGTACGAGGCCGCCGCGCTGATCGGCTGCGGGGTGACCACGGGCGTCGGCGCCGCCGTCAACACCGCCCGGGTCGAACCCGGCGCCTCCGTCGCGGTGATCGGCGCGGGCGGGGTCGGGGTCGCCACCGTGCAGGGTGCCCGGGTCTGCGGCGCCGCCCGGATCACCGTCGTCGACCCGGTCGTCTCGCGCCGCGAGCGGGCACTGGCGTTCGGCGCGACCGAGGCGATCGCCCCCGAGGACCTCAGGGCGACGGCGAAGGGCCTGCCCGGCGGCGGCTTCGACTACGTCTTCGAGGCCGTCGGCCGGTCCGCCACCGTCCGGGCCGGCTACGACGCGGCCCGGCGCGGCGGCGCGGTCGTGGTGATCGGCGCCGGCGCGCAGGACGACCTCGCGCAGTTCACCATGGGCGAGCTGTTCTTCAACGAGAAGCGCCTGCTGCCCTCGCTCTACGGCGGGGCGCCGGTGGCCCGCACCATCGCCCTGGTCGTCGACCTGTGGCGGGCCGGGCGGATCGACCTCGACGGCATGATCAGCCACCGCGTCGACCTGTCGGACGTCAACGAGGCGATCGCCCAGATGCGCAGCGGCGAGGCGCTGCGCACGGTCGTGACGCTGGGGCGCTGAGCCGCGGGCCCTGCCCGAACGCGACGAGGGCCCGCCGGGGGGTGCTCCCCCTGACGGGCCCTTCCGGTGCGGGTGTGCTCAGCCCCGGTCCGCCGCGGCGCGGTGCCGGCCGTGCGGGTCGGCCTCGGGCTTGTCGTCGGCGGCGGAACGGCCCCGGTGCCGGCCGTGCGACGAGGTGTACCCGGCGGTGCTCTCGTCGGCGTCGGTCCCGTTGGCCGCGGGTCCGGTGGAGGCGGTGAGGGTGTCGGACATCAGAAATCGTCTTTTCCGTGCGGAGGGTGCAGGTCATCGGCGCCCGGCCGGCGCTTGGCGGCGCGCGGTCGGGTCCCCGATCGGGCGCTCGGTACGCGCCACAGCCGGTGATCGCGGCCCGTGCCCCGGCCACCATAACGGCCGGAACGGACGAGATCCTATCGAGATCATGACGCGCGACCCGCCGTCGAACCCAGCCAGTGACCGACCAACTCGCGGTACAGCGGGGACAGCACCTGAAGATCGCCGTGCCGGGCGAGCACCCCCCGCCCGCCGTCCAGCAGCAGCACCCGGTCCGCGCGCAGGGCCGAACTGATCCGGTGCGCGACCACGACGAGAGTCCCTGGCCGGGCGGCGAACGCCCGCTCGACCCGCTCCTCCGCACGCGGGTCCAGATGGCAGGTCGCCTCGTCCAGCACCACGACCGGCGCCGGCGACAGATACGTCCGCACCAGCGCGAGCAACTGCCGCTCCCCGCCCGACAACACGCCCGGATCGCGCAGGACGGCCTCCGGGCCGCCCAGCCGCGCGACCACCTGATCGGCCCCCAGTACGCGGACGGCACGGGCGAGTTGCTCCTCCGTGACCTCCGGGGAGAGCCAGGTCAGATTGGACCGCACCGGCCCCGGGAACACGTACGCCTCCTGCGGCACCAGCGCCACCAGTCGCGCCCGCGCGGCCCCCGCCAGCCCGTCCGGCCGCACTCCGCCCACCGACACGGCCCCGCCCGTCGGCGCCAGCACCCCGGCCAGCAGGGCCGCCAGCGTCGACTTCCCCGCCCCGCTCACCCCCACCACGGCCACGTGCTCCCCGGGCGCGAACCCGAACTCCAGCCCCTCCAGCACCGGCGCCCCGGCCCCGCCGTGCCCGTACCTCAACCCGCTGACCCGTACCTCCGGCTCCTGCCCCGGGGCTCTCCCCGGCAGCGCGCTGGGGGCGGTGTCCGCCGGCGGGCCGATCGTGGTGGCCGCCAGGCGGTCCAGGACGACGGCGAGGTTGAGCAGCCAGCCGCCGACCGTACCCGACAACGTCCGCACCGCCGGGTCGAGTTGCTGCAGCAGATAGGTCGCGACGCCGAGCAGTTCGCCGGGGGTCAGGGCCTCGCGGGCGAGCAGCCACGGCGCGGCGGCGAGGACGGCCAGGACGGGCAGCCGGCCGCCGAGGGCCACGACCAGCGCGCGCAGGGCCGAGGCCCGGCCCAGGGCGCGGGAGGCGGCGGCGCTCGCCCGGGCGGCCCCGGTCAGTGCCTCGGCGACCTGCTCCCGGGTGCCCGTGGCCTGCACGTCGCGCAACCCGTGCAGCGCCCGCCCCGCCTCGGCGGCCAGCCGCTCCTCGGCGAGCACGACCGCGTGCCGCCGCGCCACCAGCGGGCGCAGCAGACGGGCGAAGAGGAACCCGGCGGCGAGCAGCGGCAGCAGGACCAGCGGCAGGACGACGGGCGCCAGCAGCGCCAGACCGGCCAGGGCGGCGACCAGGGTGACCCCGACGCCGCGCAGGGTGCGCAGCAGGGTGGCGGTCAACTGCCTTACGGACTCGACCTGTTCGGTGAGCCGGGCGACCTCGGCCGGATCCGCCGACGGCCGGGCGAGCGCGCTGTGGACCACCCGCTCGACCAGGGTGTCCCGCAGCGGCTCCACCACCCCCGCCAGGTGCGGGAACCCGGCCCGCGCCGCGTACGCCCGGACGGCCATCGAGGCGCCGAACCCGGCCAGCCAGGCCACCCCGGCCCCCGGCCGCCCGGCCAGGAACCCCTGGTCGACGGCGGCCGAGACGAGCAGCCCGGACAGCAGCGGCGGCAGCGCCTCCACCCCGGACCACCCGAGCAGCCGGAGCAGCGGCCCGCGCGTGACGGCCAGTTGCCGGAACAGCAGCACCCACCCGGGGGAGGCGGACGCCGGAAGTCGACGACGCCGACTTCCGGTGCCGGGCGGTCGGCCCGCGCCGGGCCGGTGCGGGGCTCCGGCTGTTGCGGGCCGTCGGCGATGCCGACTCCTCGTGCCGGGCGCCGGGGCGGGCGGTTGCGTGGGAAGTCGAGAGGGCCGACTTCCCGCGCCGCCGTCGGGCGGGGTGCGGTGGCGGGCCATCAGACGGCGGCCGTCTGGAGGGCGGTGTCCGACAGGGCGGCGCGGTAGTCGGGGTAGGCGAGGAGGGTGGCGTGCGGGGCGAGGGCGCGCAGGCGGCCGGCGTCGAGCCAGGCGACGAGGTCGGCGCGGGCGGCGACGCCGGCGCGGTGGGCGACCACCAGCCGGGTGCGACCGAGGGTGGCGCGGTCGAGGGCCTCGGTGACCAGGTGCTCGGTGGCGAGGTCCAGGCCCGAGGTGGCGTCGTCGAGGACGACGACCCGGGCGGGCTGGGCCAGGAGCCGGGCCAGGCCGAGGCGTTGCAGTTCGCCGCCGGAGAGCCGGAGTTCGTCGAGCGGGGTGTCCCAGCCCCGGGGCAGCCGCTGGAGGAAGCCGTCCGCGCGGGCGGCCGCCGCCTCGGCGGGGCCGGCGCCGGCCAGCGCGTCGCGGACCGTACGGCCGATCAGGGCGGGCCGGGCGAAGGCGTAGCCGACCGCGTGCCGCAGTTCGGACGGGGCCAGCGCGTCCACCGGGACGCCGTCGATCAGTACGGCGCCCTCGTCGGGGTCGCGCAGCCGCCCGGGCAGCGCGGCCAGCAGGGACTTGCCGGAGCCGGAGCGTCCCACCAGCGCGACCGTGCGGCCGCCGGGGATCGTCAGGTCGAGCGGGCCGAGCAGCACCCGGTCGCCGTCGCGCACCACCACGCCGCGCAGGACGACCTCCCCGTAGCCGCCGGCGGGGAGGGCCGCCCGGCCGGGTTCGGCCGGGCGGACGGCCAGCAGTTCGTCGGCCCGGGCCTGCCCGGCGCGGGCGTGCGCCACCGCGACCAGCGCCTCGACCTGTTCGAAGAGCCCGGCGCCGAGGGCCGCCCAGCCGGCCGCGGCGGCGAGCGCCCCGGGAGCCAGGGTGCCGCCCGCGAGGAGCGCCCCGGCGGTGGCGAGCACCGCGACCTCGACCACCGCGATCAGCAGGGTGGCCTGCCAGGCGGTGCGCCGCTGCGCCGCCCAGAGCGCGAGCCCGGCGGCGGACAGGTCCGGTAGCGGCGCCAACACCCGTGCCGCCTCACGCTGTTCGGCGCCGGCGGCGTGGATGCTGCGCAGTCCGGTGAGGGCGCCGCCGAGCCGGGCAGCAAGGTCGGCCTGGACCTCCTGGTAGCGGGCGAACACCGGCCCGGCCTCGCGCAGGAAGAGCCGGATCAGCACCACGCCGGGGACGACGCCCGCGAAGAAGGCGAGCGCCAGCCACGGTGACAGCAGCCCGAGCCCGACGATCGCGCCCGCCGAGGTGAGCAGCGCCGTGGCCGCGCCGAGGACGGCGGGCAGCCGGCCGCCAGCGTCGCCGGCCGAGCCCAGCAGGCGGGCGGCGAGGTCGCCGGGCGGTGGTCCGTGGCGGAGCCGGCCGCCGGGTCCGAGGGTGAGCAGGTGGCGGACGAGGCGCCCGCGCAGGGCGGCGGTGGCCTCGGCGGAGCAGGCCGGGGCGGCCGCGGCGGCGGTGGCGTCGGCCGCGGCGGCCACGCCCAGGACGAGGGCGAGCCGCACGAAGGCGCCGGACTCGGGCCGGTGGCCGAGGGCGGCGTCGACGGCCGCGGCGAGGGCGGCGGGCAGGGCGAGCGTGGTGGCGGCCCCGACCGGCAGGGCGATGCCGAGTGCGAGGGTCCAGCCGGTGGGGCGGCGGGGCAAGTAGGAGCTCCCGTCGGAACGTCGGGTCGGGGGTCGGGCATGTGCGGGGAAACGGACGGTGCCGTCCCCGCCTGTCCGGACAGGCGGGGACGGCACCCACGGCTCACCGCCTGGATCAGCTGTTGGTGAAGATCAGGCAGGTGAGGATGAGACAGGTGTACTGGCAGCCGGCGCCGTGGCCGGTCAGCTCGACGGACTCGGTCTCCGGCAGGTCCTGCAGCGCCGCGAGGTCGGTCTCGAAGTCCACCATGTTCTCCATGATCGGGTTCCTCCCCTGGAACTACGCCCGCCGCGATCTGCCTGCGGGCATCGGGTGTCGCCCCCGGGCGGCTCGGTCCGCCGCGCCGGGGTGGTGCCCCGGGCCGCGTCGGGCCCGGGAGTCTGTGTGGTGAGGTGTCGACGTCCTGATGAGGTGTCGAGGAGTCGACGTACCGAGGTGCCGGGGCTCCGGTCAGCCCGGTCGGCCGGTCCGCAGGAACGCGGCCAGCAGCTCGTGCAGCACGGCCGCGCCCTCCTCGGCGAGCACCTCGTGGCCCGATCCGGCCGCCTCGACGTACCGGAAGTCCGCGCCCTCGACCCGGCCGATCCGCAGCAACTCGTGCCGCAGCGAACGGGACTGGCTCACCGGCACGACCTCGTCCCGGTTGCCGTGCACCACCAGCAGCGGGGCGCTCAGCCGGTGCGCCAGCTGGAGGACGTCGCGCGGGCCGCGGGCGTCGGTGATCGGTTCGTCGCCGGCCAGCCGGGTGGTCAACGCCCGTACGGGGGGTGCCGCTTCGGCCAGCAGCCGGGCACCGGACAGGAACGGTGCGACCACCGCGCAGCGGGACACCTGCTCGGACGGCGCGTGCGCGGCCGCCAGCAGCGCCAGGAACGCGCCGTAGCTGACCCCGAACAGGGCCGGCGGCTCCAGCCCGAGTGCCGCGCGCTGGCCGGCGATGCCGTCCAGCAGGTACAGCACGTCGTCCAGGTCGGGCCCGCCCCAGGCGCCCCGGATGGCCATCGCGTGCGCCACCCCGTAGCCGGTGGAGCCGCGCTGGTTCGGTGCGATCACGGCCAGGCCCTCGGCGGCCATCCGCTGAAGGGCCGGGTCGAACTCCAGCCGCCAGGCGTCCGCCGGGCCACCGTGGAGCGCCAGCACCAGGTGCGGGCTGCTCAGCCAGGTGTCCCCGCCGTACACCACGGCCTCCAACGGCCCGGCTGGACCGGCGAGTTCGAGGCTCTGTGCGGGCTGCCAGCGGCCGCCGTCCCCGGGGGCGGTGCTGCCGTCCACCCGCCAACCCGGCGGCTGGGTGCGGGGGGTGCGCGGACCGCCGGGCTGCCAGGGCAGCACGGTGTCCCGCCACGGGCCGGGCAGGCCGGAGCCCAGCGGCGCCAGTTGCAGCGGCAGCGGCATCGGCATCGGGCCGGACCCGGCCTTCGCCGGGCCGTGCGCCAGCAGCGCGTCCACGTCCAGGGCGGCCAGCGCCGCCGGGTGGTCGGGCGAGGAGTACGGAAGCCGCAGCGCCGCCCCGCCCCAGTGGCCGACCGCGCCGAGTCGGCCGGGCGGCACCGGCAGCTGGTCCAGCCGGCCGGCGGCGGCCCGCCACAGGGCGAGCGCGGAGCCGGCGCCGTGGTCGACCTGCACCGCCACCTGCGGGCCGTCCGCCGTCCGCCGCAGCGCGACCGGCCGCAGGAACATGCCCGCGACGTGCAGGCACTCCGGGAACCGCAGCGGTTCGCCGCCGCCCAGCACACCCCAGCCGAGCCGGTCGGTGCCCGGCGCGTCGCTGCGCACCATCGCGAACCGGCTGTCCGGGTCGAACAGCACCAGCCGGTCGTTGCTGCGCTCGCCGATCTCCAGCAGCGGGGTGGTCGTGCCGCTGCGCAGGTCCAGCACCACGGTGCGGACGAGCCCCGCGTTCACCCGGTCCAGCGCCAGCAGCGCCCCGGCGCTGTCCAGCCAGGCGCCGCCGCCGTGCAACCCCGGGATCTCGGCGACCCGTTCGGGCTCGCTGCCGTCCGTCCGCACCAGCCAGACGGTGGTCGCCGGGCGGGTGTCCGTCCCGAGGGCGAGCGCCACCGGCGTCCGAGGACCGGCGCCGTGGGGCGTCGGGACCGGCAGCAGCCGCAGCCCGGGCATCCGGATCGTGGCCATCTGCTGCTCCACGGCGCCGTTCTCGCCGTACGAGAGGCGGACCAGGTCGTGCCGCTCGCCGTCGTGCCGGCAGACCAGCACCGAGCCGTCCGGCAGCGCGACCAGTTGCGAACGCAGGCTCTCCGACCGGTTGCCGGACAGCGGCAACGCCAGCGGGGTGGCCGGCCCGCCGTCCGAGGGCAGCCGCCAACTCTCCACGTACCAGCCGCCGTCGGCGGCCGAGGCGAGGCAGGCGGCGTGACCGCCGTCGGCGGAGAAGGTGAAGCTCAGTCGGCGCAGCGCCTGCGCGACGGTCCGGGTGGCCACGTTCATGCCCCGCTCACCCCGCTGCCTGTGCCCTGGAGCCGGCGTACGGCGGGCGGAGCCGGATCCACCCAGAGTCGGGGGCCGCCGTGCCGAAGCCGCAGCAGGAAGGCCAGCGCGCCCGCCGCGCCGGTGCCGTAGCCGGCCGCGCAGCCCGTCCCGGTCTCGTCCGGCAGCACCAGCAGGCCGCCCCGCAGCGCCGACCGGGCAGCGATCAGTTGCGCCAACTCCTCGGCGCCGGAACGGAATTCCGGCTCGTCGGCGACCTCGGCAAGGTCGAGCAGGTACTCGCCGTCGCCGGCCAGGCCGTGGCAGGCGCTCACCCCGCCGTGCCAGCGCCCGGCCAGTACGGCCCGCCCGGCGGCCAGCGCCAGCCCGTGCGCGGTGGCGTCGCCGGTGGCCCGCCAGAGGCGCAGCAGGAAGGTGCCCACGCCGGACGAGCCGCTGCACCAGTGCGCCAGCCGGACGCGGTCCGGATCGCCCGCGCTCTGCGGCCACCAGGCGCTCTCGCGCGGCGCGTCCCAGCGGACGGTCGCGGCGAGCGTGTGCCCGGCCTCGACGGCGCCGGCCAGCAGGTCGCGGTCGCCGGTCGCCTCGGCGGCGGCCAGCAGGAAGGCGCCCACACCGGCCACGCCGTGCGCGAAGCCGAGATGGGTGATCCCGGCGAGCGCCGAGTCGAAGTCCGCCGGCACCGGCCACACCCGCCCGTACGGCTCGCGCCGGGCGGCGGCGAGCAGGGCGTGGCCGCAGTGGGCGGCGCGGTCGAGGAAGGCCGGGTCACCGGCGGCTTCGGCGGTGAAGCCTTCGGCAGCAAAGCGGAGTTGGGTGAACCCTGAGCCGGCCGCGCCGTGGCAGACGTCGGGGTTGGGCCACTCGACGGGGATCCGCCGGGCGAGCGCGGCGGCCCGAACGGCCAGCCCCTCGTCGCCCAGCGCCCGGGCGGCGTCCAACAGCGCCCAGGCCGTCCCCGACCGCCCGAAGTGCAGCCCGGGCAGCACCACCGGCTCGGCGGCCAGGCGCCGTTCGATCCACCCGGCGGCCGTCCGGGCCGTCCGCGCGGCCTCCGCGCGCACCCCGCCCGGCAGGCCCTCCGCCGCCACCGCCCGCGCCAGCACCGCCAGCACCCCGGCGGCGCCGTGCTGCACATTGCACGGATCCGTCCGCTCCCCGGCGGGCACGACCGGCCACAACCGGTCCCGCCGCAGCGGCGTGGCCGTGACGGCCAGCTGCCGCAGGCCGTCGCACAGCACCCGGTCGAGGAGGCCGGCCGACGCGCGGCAGGCGGCGTCCGGGGCGGCGCCGTCGGGTCGGACGGTAGCCCGGGGGCCGCCGGTCGTGGCGGTCGCATCGGTCGCGGAACGGTCGTCGTGGGCGTCGCCGGAGTGCTCGGCGGGCGTGGCCCGGTGGGCCGCGGCGCGCCACGGCGGAGCGGTGGCGGCCCGGATGGCACCGGCCCTGGCGGGCGCGGCACTGCTGTCGGCGGCTCGCTGCGGGGGTGCGGTGGCGGCGGCGCCGGTCGGGCCGGCGGCATGCGGGCCGTCGGGGCGCCCGGTGTGCGTGTTCCGCCGGTTCGGTGCCTGCCACAGGGGAGTGACGGCGGCGGTGGTCTCGTGGCCGTGCACGGCACCAGGGGTTCCGCCGCCGTCGGCCGGGTCCGGGTGCGTGTCGCCGCTGCGCCGGGCGCCCGCGGTGGCTCCGCCCGCGAGTTCCACCCTGACCTGGGCGAGGCTCCAGCGCTGCCCCGGCTGTTCGGCCCGGAGGCCGAGGACGGCGGGGGCGAGGCGGCGGGCGGTGGTACCGGTGCGGGCGGCGAGGGCGAGCCAGCGGCCGAGGCGCTCGGTGACCGGGCGGGCCCGGGGGAGGTCGTCCGGGAGCAGCGGGTCGTGGCCGGTGGCGAGGAGGAAGAGCAGGCCGCCGAGGGCGTACAGGTCGACGGCCGGGTCGGCGACGCAGGTGCCGTCGTGGACGAGGCCGAGCCGGCCGGGCCCCTGTTCGGGGGCGCGGTAGCCGGGGGTGCCGGCGGAGCCGGCGGGGCGGCCGGTTTCGGCGGCGAGTTCGAGGTCGACGAGCCGGAGGCGGCCGTCGGGGCGGACCATCACGTTGCCGGGGGAGAGGTCGCGCAGGACGAGCCCTTGGGCGTGCACCTGCTCGACGAGGTCGAGGAGGGCGTGCGCGACCGGTCCGGCTTCGGCCCAGTCGACGTCGGGGCTGCCGTCGCGCCGCAGCCGGGCGGCGACCCACGCGCCGAGCGGCTGTCCGGCGATTCGTTCCTGCACGAGGAAGACGGAGTCGTCCCGTTCGATCAGTTCGATCGGGTGGGGTGCCAGGCCCTGCCCGTCCAGCCGGGTCAGCAGGGCGGCCTCGTGCCGCAGGGCGTCGCGGGCGTCGGTGCCGGCCCGGTCGATCTCGATGTGCGCGCGGGCCTGCTTGACCACGACCTCGGCGCCGCTCGCGGCCTCCCGGCCGAGGAAGACCCCGCCCTTGGTGCTGTGCCGTACGGCGGCGGTGATCGCGTACCGCTCGGCGAGCAGCACGCCCGCGCCGCGCTTCGCCCCCGGCCGGGCCGCACCGGTCGCCAGCGGGTCCCGGGCCCAGGACGGCGCCCGGTAGGAGGCGCCGCGCACGTCCTCGGCCCGTTCGCCGTCCGGCCCGTGCAGGACGGAGCGGTACTCCCCGTCGTGGCCGAGCTCGGCGCGGGCCGCGAAGGCGCCGTACCGGTAGTGGACCAGGCTGCCGGGCCGGTAGGGGCGGTCGGAGAGCACGACGGGCCCGGGCAGTCCGGCGGTGGCCCGGTCGAGTCCGGCGGCCAGGCGCCGGAACTGGGCGTCGTCGGCCGGGTAGACGGTGATGAACTTGCCCGCCGAACCCCGATCGCTGTTACGGGAGTTGAGTTCGCGCAGCCGCTGCTCCCCGGCGGCGAACTTGAACGGGCACGGGTCGTCGGCGAGGGCCCGTACGACGGCCGCGAGCACCGCTTCGCCGACCGCCGAGGCCGCGCTGACGTGGAGCTTCCAGCCCTGCTCCGGGAGTGGAGCCGACGCGGGCGGCCTGGCCGTGCACCAGAAGCCCCCGGCGGTGACCTCCCAGTCGCCGCCGCCTCCCCGGCCGCCGGCGTCCGCCAGCGCCGCCCGCGTCGTCTCCGGCCACGGTCCGGCCGCATCCGGCCCGTGGCCCGCCGATTCCCCGCCCCCGGCCGTACGCAGCGATGTGCCCGCCGCCATTCGCCACCACATCCCTTCGTCTCGTCCGCCGCCCGCGGGTGCCCACTGCTCCGGCACCCGGGCGTGCGGCCCGGCCTGATCGGCTTCCTCGGAAGGAGCGGGAGTGCCGCCCCGGTGCGGCGCACCGCCCTGGTACGGCGGTGCCGCGCCTGGGGCAGGAGCCCCGGCCGCGCCCGCCCCGGGCCCGGTCTCGCCAGGGCCCGTGTCCGGCGGAGCGCCTTCCCGACCCCCGGTCGGGGCAACTGTCGGGGCAACTCCCGTTCGCAGGACTGAAGTTACTTTCGAGGCGGGAGTGGCTCAACGTAGAGCCGGTCACTTCACTCGTAAGGGTGATCAGGAGGCGGTTTCGAATTCGTGCGAGGGCTCCCGTGTGAGCAGTGGGCGCCGGGCGCACGGGCGCGTGCGACCGGCGCTGGCCCCTCCCGGGCGCCCCCGCCGCAGGTTGACGCGCGTCCGTACGCCATCGGCACCCGTGTCCGAGCCGCGCCGCCACCTCGCCGCCGCCGCACACCCGCCGCCATCCCCGCCGCACTGCCGCCCCGCCGCCGTCCAGGTCGCCGAACGGCCGAGGCCCGACCGCCCCCGCGCGCACGGTAGTCTCGACAGGTGCCGAAACTGTCCGACGTCATCACCGCGCTCGAAGAGGTCTACCCGCCGCAGTGGGCGGAGGCCTGGGACGCCGTCGGCCTGGTCTGCGGAGACCCCCAGGCCGAGGTCGGCCGCGTGCTGTTCGCCGTCGACCCCGTGCAGGCGGTCGTCGACGAGGCCGTCGAGTGGGGCGCCGACCTGGTGGTCACCCACCACCCCCTCTATCTGCGCGGCACCACCAGCGTCGCCGCGACCACCTTCAAGGGCCGGGTGGTGCACACGCTGATCAGCAACGGCATCGCCCTGCACGTCGCGCACACCAACGCCGATCACGCCGACCCCGGCGTCTCGGACGCGCTCGCCGAGGCCGTGGGCCTGCGGGTGACCGGCCCGCTGGTGCCGGACCCGACCGACCCGCTGGGCCGTCGCGGCACCGGCCGGATCGGCCTGCTGGAGCCCCCGCTGCCCCTGTCGGCCTTCGCCGCGCAGGTGGCCGAGGGCCTGCCGGCCACCGCCACGGGCGTCCGGGTCTCCGGCGACCCGGACCGGCTGGTGAGCCGGGTCGCGGTGTGCGGCGGCTCGGGCGACAGCTTCTTCGCCGAGGTGCGGGCGGCCGGGGTGGACGCCTACCTCACCGCCGACCTGCGCCACCACCCCGCGTCCGAGGCCGCCGAGGCGGCGCCGGTCGCCCTGGTCGACGCCGCGCACTGGGCCACCGAGTGGCCCTGGCTCGCCCTGGCCGAGCGGGCCCTGCACGCCGCCGCCGACCAGCGCGGCTGGGCCGTGGAGACCAAGGTCTCCCACCGGGTCACCGACCCGTGGACCGCGCACGCCCCCATGTCCTTCACCGCCTGACCCGATTCACAGGAGCCTTCCCCTTGAACGCCGCGCCCGCCGACCAGATCCGCCTGCTCGACCTCCAGGCCTTCGACTCGAAGCTCGACCAGCTGGCCCACCGGCGCCGGAGCCTGCCCGAGCACGCCGAGATCGAGAAGGCCTCCGCCGACCACACCGCGCTCAAGGACCTGGTGGTCGCCGCCGAGGCCCAGCAGGGCGACACCACGCGCGAGCTGACCAAGGCCGAGCAGGACGTGGAGCAGGTCCGCGCCCGGGCCGCCCGCAACCAGCAGCGCCTGGACTCCGGCGCGATCACCTCGCCGAAGGACCTGGAGAACCTCCAGCACGAGATCGGTTCGCTGGCCAAGCGCCAGGGCGACCTGGAGGAGATCGTGCTGGAGGTCATGGAGCGGCTGGAGAGCGCCCAGACCCGGGTCACCGAGCTGACCGCGCGCCTCCAGCACTCCACCGTCGTCCTCACCGAGGCCGAGACCCGCCGGGACGCCGCCTTCGCCGAGATCGACACCGAGGCCGACAAGGTCAAGCGGGACCGCGAGACCGTCGCCGCCGTCGTCCCCGCCGACCTGCTGAAGGTCTACACCAAGCTGCGCCAGACGCAGGGCGGCGTCGGCGCGGCCCGCCTCTACCAGCGCCGCTGCGAGGGCTGCCGCACCGAGTTCTCCATCACCGAGTTCAACGCCATCAAGGCCGAGCCGGCCGACAAGGTGGTCCGCTGCGAGAACTGCTCGCGGATCCTGGTCCGCACCGCCGATTCGGGCGCCTGACCCGGTGGCGGCTCGCTTCATCGTCGAGGCGGACGGCGGGTCCCGGGGCAACCCGGGGCCGGCCGGCTACGGCGCGGTGGTCCGGGACGGCGACACCGGGCAGATCATCGCCGAGGCCGCCGAGTTCATCGGCCACGCCACCAACAACGTGGCCGAGTACAAGGGCCTGATCGCCGGCCTCAAGGCGGCCCGGGAGCTCGACCCGGACGCCTCGGTGGACGTCCGGATGGACTCCAAGCTGGTCGTCGAGCAGATGTCCGGGCGCTGGAAGATCAAGCACCCCGACATGCAGCCGCTCGCCGCCGAGGCCCGCACGATCCTCCCGCGCGCCCGGGTGACGTACACCTGGATCCCGCGCGAGCGGAACAAGGACGCCGACCGGCTCGCCAACGAGGCGATGGACGCGGGCAAGGCCGGCCGCCAGTGGGAGCCCCGGCCGCGGGCCGCCGCGGTGGTGGACGAGCCACCGCTGGAGACCGCCGCCCCCAAGGCCGGCTGGGCCGCCCCCGCCGACCTCGGCACCCCGACCACCTTCGTCCTGCTCCGCCACGGCGAGACCGCGCTGACCCCGCAGAAGCGCTTCTCCGGCAGCGGCGGCAGCGACCCGGAACTGTCCGACAAGGGCCGCTGGCAGGCCGCGCGGGCCGCCGAGGAACTGGCCGCCCGCGGCAGCATCCAGGCCGTGGTGGCCTCGCCGATGCGCCGCACCCGGGAGACCGCCGAGATCGTCGCCGCCCGGCTCGGCCTGGAGGTCCGGTACGAGGACGGGCTGCGCGAGGTCGACTTCGGCGACTGGGAGGGCCTGACCTTCGCCGAGGTGCAGGAGCGCCACCCGGAGGACCTGGCGGCCTGGCTCGGCTCGGCGAAGGCCAAGCCCACCGGCAGCACGGAGAGCTTCACCACGCTCACCCACCGGGCCGGCGTCGCCCGGGACAAGATCATCGCCCGGCACCCCGGCAGGACGGTGCTGGTGGTCTCCCACGTCAGCCCGATCAAGACGCTGGTCCGGCTGGCGCTCGGCGCCCCGCCGGACGCGCTGTACCGGATGGAGCTGTCCGCCGCCTCGTTCTGCGCCGTCCAGTACTACGCGGACGGCAACGCCTCGCTGCGGCTGCTCAACGACACCTCGCACCTGCGCTGAACGCCCGGGGCTGAACGCCCGGCTCCGGGGGGGCGCCCCCCCGGAGCCGGGCTCAGTGCACCTCGGTGACCACCACGTCCAGCTGCCACGGCTTGCGCGCCGTGCCTTCGGCGGCGAGCTCCACCCGGTGCCCCAGGCCCCGCAGCGCGTCCAGCAGCTCGCCCGGCGTCTTCGGCTCGATCCCCGCGACCAGCAGGTCCCGCACCAGGCGCCCCTTGGTCGCCTTGTTGAAGTGGCTGACGACCGTGCGCTTGCCGTTGCGCTCCTGGAGCACCCGGACGGTCGCCGTCCGGGAGGCCACCTCGCCGGCCGGCTTCCACGCCGCCGCGTACGCCGAACTGCGCAGGTCCAGCACCAGCCCGTCCGCCACCTCCGGCAGCACGGACGCCATCGCGCCCCGCCAGTACGCGCCGAGCGCCCCCGGGCCGGGCAGTTTCACGCCCATCGAGCAGCGGTAGGGCGGAATCCGGTCGGAGATCCGCACGGCTCCCCACAGACCGGAGAAGACCAGCAGCGACCGCTCGGCCCGGCCGTACGCGGCCGCGTCCAGCGTGGCCAGACCCAGGTTGTCGAACAGCACCCCGGTGTACACCTCGCCCGCCGGACGGGCACCCGCCGCCGGCAGCCCGGCATTGCGGGCGATCTCGCCGCGCAGCCCGGGGCTGAGCCCCAGCACCTCCGCGGCGGTGTCCTCGTCACCCCGGCAGAGACCGACCAGTGCGTCCAGCACCTCGCCGCGCGCGGCCGTCAGCCCGGGCAGCGACAGCCGGTCGAGCGCCACCGGCACCCCGTCCCCGGACGCGGCCTTGCCCTCCGAAGGCGGCAACAGCACCAGCACAGCGGACTCCTCAACACTCTGTGGCGGATGAACCCCGCCACCCTACGCAAAACCGGTCCGCCCCGGGCGGCCCGTCCGGCCGCGGCTACTCGGCGCCACCGGCCCCCGCGACCACGGCCGCCCCGGCCGCGAGCGCCAGGCAGAGCGGCGAGTAGTACCGGGTGTCCAGCCGCTTGAACCGCTCCGACCGCTCGACGACCCTCCCGAACAGCACCAGGCCGCCGGCGCCGCGCGCCAGCATCACCCCGGCCACCGCCCGCACCCCGGCCCGCCGCAGCCGCCGCGGCCCCACCGCCGGCAGCACCCCGGCCTCCGCCCCCACCAGGTACGCGGCCGTCCCGAGCAGCCCCGCCACCGCGACGCAGGCCGCCGGGGACGGCGCTCCGTCGCCCGCGCCGACCACGGTGTCCGCGAACTCCTCCGGCGTCCGCAGCGGCCACGGCGTCACCGCCCACACCGCGTGCAGCGCCCCCGTCGCCGCCAACACCCCGGACACCGCCGCCCCGGTCGCCTTCACCACACCCATCGCCCGAACCCCCTTCGTGAACGACCACTCGACCCCACCCTACGAGCGCTCACACCCGTGCCCCACCCCGCCCGGGCCCGGTGGACCAAGGCCGCCGCCCTCGGCCAGAGCCTGTCCCGCAACCACCCGCTGATCGACCGGAACAAGCGCACCGCCTTCGAGGCGATGCTGCTGTTCCTGGACTACAACGGCGAGCCGTACACCGACCCGCACCCGGACGACGCGGTGGCCTTCATGCTCCGGCTGGCCACCGGCGGCTACGACGACGCCGTCGTGCTCGCGGGCAAGGACCTGAAGTCGCTGCTGGGGCGCTGAGCCCAACAGCACCGGCAGTCCAGTGCCACCGGCGGCCCGGCGCGTCCGGCGGGGTGATCCGTCCGGAATCACCCGATTCGCCCTACGCTGCCTGCATGCCTCGCCGAAAACTGCGCGTCAAGGCCGCCGACTCCGCCCGGATCAACACCGAACTGACCGAACTCCGCGCCCGCCTGGAGATCCACACCGAGTGGCCGGAGCCGGTGCTGGCCGAGGCGGAGGAAGCGGCCGAGCGCCCCCGGCTGCCCGAGCACGACGCCACCGACCTGCCGCTGTTCACCGTCGACCCGCCCGGCTCGCGCGACCTCGACCAGGCCATGCACCTGCTCCACCGCCCCGGCGGCGGCTACCGGGTGTACTACGCCATCGCGGACGTCGCCGCCTTCGTCCGCCCGGGCGGCGCCATCGACGCCGAGGCCCGCCGCCGGGTCGAGACCCTGTATTTCCCGGACCACCGCGTCCCGCTGCACCCCACCCGGATCTCCGAGGACGCCGCCAGCCTGCTGCCCGGCGAGCCCCGGCCCGCCCTGCTCTGGCAGCTGGACCTGGACGCCGACGGCGCCGTGGTGCTCGCCGACCTGCGCCGCGCCCTGGTCCGCTCGCACCGCCGCCTCGACTACGAGGCCGTCCAGCGCGCGGTGGACCTCGGCGGCGCCGACGAGCAGCTCGCCCTGCTCGCCACCGTCGGCCGGCTGCGCGAGGAGCAGGAGCGCGCGCGGGGCGGGACCAGCCTCCCGGTGCCCGAGCAGGAGGTCGAGGAGACCCTGCACGGCTACGTCCTCGGCTACCGCGCGCCCGGCCCCGCCGACGGCTGGAACGCGCAGATCTCGCTGCTCACCGGCCTGGCCGCAGCCGACCTGATGCTCGACGCGGGCGTCGGCCTGCTGCGCACCCTGCCCGCCGCGCCCGCCGCCGCGTACGAGCGGCTGCGCCGGATCGCCTCCGCGCTGGACGTGGACTGGCCGCGGACGCTCCCGTACCCGGAGCTGATCCGCTCCCTGGACCCGGACGCGCCGATGGACGCCGCCTTCCTCAACGCGTGCACCGGCCTGCTGCGCGGCGCCGGCTACCACGCCTTCGACGAGTCCCGGGGCCTGCCCGCCCCGGCCGACCCGGGCCACGCCGCGCTCGCCGCGCCGTACGCGCACTGCACCGCGCCGCTGCGCCGGCTCGGGGACCGCTTCGCGCAGGAGGTGTGCGCGGCGGTGGCGGCGGGGGAGGAGGTGCCGGACTGGGCGCGCGAGGCGCTGCCCGCTGTGCCGGGCCTGATGGCGAGCGGGGACCGCCGCGCGGCCGAGGTCGAGCGGGCCTGCGTGGACCTGGTGGAGGCGGAGCTGCTGGCCGGCCGGGAGGGCGAGGACTTCACCGCCGTGGTGATCGACGTGGACGAGCGGCGGCCCGCGGCCGGCACCGTGCAGCTGCGCCGGCCCGCCGTCCGGGCCCGCTGCGACGGCGCCGATCCCGGGGTGGTGCTGCCGCTCGGCGGGCTGATCCGGGTCCGGCTGACGCAGGCCGACCCGGTCACCCGCACCGTCCGCTTCGCCGCCGTCTGACCCCCGGGCTTCCACGCGCCCCCGGCGCTCCCCCCGGCGCCGCCACCCGGACGGTCCGTCACATGGCCCCCGGGCACCGTCCAGGTGGGAGGATCGGTCCCGTGCCCGAAGCCCAGCCCTCCGGCGCCCCGGGGCGCCGCCGCCGACTGCTCGTCCTGGCGATCTGCTGCCTGAGCCTGTTCATCGTCGGCCTGGACAACACCGTGGTGAACATCGCCCTGCCGGCGATCCAGCGGGACCTGGACGCCCCGGCGTCCGGGCTGCAGTGGATCATCGACGCCTACACCCTGGTCTTGGCCTCGCTGCTGATGCTGTTCGGCTCGGTGGCCGACCGCTTCGGCCGCCGCCGGGTGTTCCAGACCGGGCTGTTGTGCTTCGCGCTCGGCTCGCTGCTGTGCAGTCTGGCGCCGAGCCTGGAGTGGCTGGTGGCGTTCCGGGCGTTGCAGGCGGTCGGCGGTTCGATGCTGAACCCGGTGGCGATGTCGATCATCACCAACACCTTCACCGACCCGAAGGAGCGGGCCCGGGCGATCGGCGTCTGGGGCGGCGTGGTCGGCATCTCGATGGCGCTCGGCCCGCTGCTGGGCGGCTTCCTGGTGGAGGGCGCGGGCTGGCCGTCGATCTTCCTGATCAACGTTCCGGTCGCCGTGGTCGCGATGCTCCTGACCGCCCGTTACGTCCCGGAGTCGCGCTCGCCCCGGCCGCGCCGGCTGGACCCGGTCGGGCAGCTGCTGATGATCGTCCTGCTGGGGTGCGGCACCGCGGCCATCATCGAGGGCCCGGGCAGCGGCTGGACGTCCCCGCTGATCCTCGGCCTGGTGGCCGTCGCCGTGGCCGCGCTGGTCGCCTTCCCGCTGTGGGAGCGGAGGGTGGCCGAACCGCTGGTGGACCCGCGGTTCTTCGCCAGCGCGCCGTTCACCGGCGCCACCGTCACCGCGGTCTGCGCCTTCTCGGCCCTGGGCGGCTTCCTCTTCCTCAACACGCTCTACCTGCAGAACGTCCGGCACTACGACCCGTTCGAGGCGGGCCTGTGGACGCTGCCGATGGCCGCGATGATGCTGGTCTGCGCGCCGCTGTCCGGCCGGATCGTCGGCAGCCGGGGCCCGCGCGGGCCGCTGGTCGCGGCCGGGCTGGGCCTGGTCGCGAGCGGGCTGCTGCTGACCAGGCTGGCCGCCGACTCCCCGGCGGCGCTGCTGCTGGCGGCGTACGCGCTGTTCGGCTTCGGCTTCGGCATGGTCAACGCGCCGATCACCAACGCGGCCGTCTCCGGCATGCCGCGCGCCCAGGCGGGGGTGGCCGCGGCGGTCGCCTCGACGAGCCGCCAGATCGGCCAGTCGCTGGGGGTGGCGGTGATCGGCACGGTCGTCACCTCGGCCGTGGTCGGCCCGGTGGCGACGGGCTTCGCCCCGGCCAGCCACGCCGGCTGGTGGATCCTGGTGGGCCTGGGCGGCGCGATCCTCCTCCTCGGCCTGGCCACCACCACCCCGTGGGCGACCGCGACCGCCGTCCGGGTGGCCGCCCGCCTCGGCGGCGAGCCGCCCGCGGTCCGCTCCGGTGTGCGGGAGGCCCCACCCGAGCGGCTACGATGACCACTACGGCGGAAGAGCCGGCCGGGCGGTCGCGACGGGTCCCTGACCCGCCGAGGAACGTCCGGGCTCCACAGAGCAGGGTGGTGGGTAACGCCCACCCGGGGTGACCCGCGGGACAGTGCCACAGAAAACAGACCGCCCACCGCTTCGGCGGCGGGTAAGGGTGAAACGGTGGTGTAAGAGACCACCAGCGACCGGGGTGACTCGGCCGGCTCGGTAAACCCCACCTGGAGCAAGGTCAAGATCGGTGCCCTCGGGCGCCGTGCGCGGATGACCGAGGGCTGCTCGCCCGAGTCCGCGGGTAGACCGCACGAGGCTGTCGGCAACGGCAGTCCTAGATGGATGGCCGCCTCCCCGGGCCGCGCGAGCACCCCGGGAGACAGAACCCGGCGTACAGGCCGACTCTTCCGCCGCCCCAGCTCGACTGAGGCCCCATGATCTGCGAAACCGCAGGTCAGGGGGCCTTTTTCGTGAGGCCGCCCCAGTCGTGCGAGCACCTGGGGAGACGGAACCGGGGGTACCGGCCGACTGTTCCGCTCGCCCGCCGTTACGCGGGGCGGGCGCCGACGGCGTCGCGGATCTGGTCGCCGAGACCGCCGTTGACGCGGGCGCAGTTGGCGCAGCAGAAGAAGCGGCCGGCCACTTCGACGCCGTGGCCGACGATGCGGACCTGGCACTGCTCGCAGCGCGGCGCGAGCTTCTCCATCGCGCACTCGAAGCTGTCGAAGGTGTAGGTGTCGCCGGTGATGGTCTTGATCTCGAAGGCGAGCCAGTAGTCGTTGCCGCAGGTGACGCAGGTGGCCATGGCGGCCGTCTCCTTCCGGTGGGGGCCGGCCGGGGTGGCCGGGCAGCCGTTCCCAGTGTCGGAGGGCCCTGCGGGGGCGGCCACTCGACGGCGTCGTCAGGCGGGCCGGGCGGCCAGTTCCTCCAGGGCCCGGACGGCGCGGTCGGCGTCGTCGGCGGTGACGAACAGGTGGTCGTGGTGGAAGCCGGCCACCACGTTGCAGCTGATCCCCTCCTCGGCGAGGCGCCCGGCGACGGCCGCGGTGAGGCCGACGGCCTCCAGGGCGGAGTGGATCTGCAGGGTGATCCAGGCCGCCACGTACTCGTAGCGCAGCCCGAGCGCGTCGGCCTCCTCCTGGGTGACGACGACCGTGACCCCTTCGGGTTCGGCGACGGTCACCACCGGCCGCATGCCCGCGGGCACCTTGGCGGGCAGCGTGCAGTAGACGTACCGCCCCGGGTTGAGCAGCGGGCGCATCCCGTGCAGCAGCTTCGCGAGGTCTCGTTCACCGGCCATGCCCGTCACCGTAGCGGGCGGACGGGGCCTGGGTGGCGGGGTGGGGTGCCGATGCGCCGTTCGTGTCGGAATCCGTTGACGAGCGACAGTCGCCGATATATCGTCGAGCTATCGAGACAGTAACTCGACTGGCTCGGTGAACGAGGAGGTGAGCGCCATGCGCTCAGGAAACCGAGGAAATCCGGGAATGCGGTTCAGCGGCGAGGGTTCGCGCGGTGGCTGGCGCCGCGGGCCGGGGCCGGACTTCGAAGGGCGGGAGTTCGAGGTCCGGGAGGCCTTCGGCGGCTTCGGCCCGCCGCCGTTCGGCGGCGGTGGGCCCGGGCGGCCGATGGGCGGCCCGTTCGGGCACGGCTTCGGCGGGCACGGCGGGCGCCGGGGCGGCCCGCACGGGCGCCGCGGCGGCCGGGCGCGGCGCGGGGACGTCAGGGCCTCGCTGCTGGCGCTGCTCAAGGAGCGGCCGATGCACGGCTACGAGATGATCGCCGAGATCTCCGAGCGGACGGGTGGGGCCTGGCGGCCGAGCCCGGGCTCGATCTACCCCAACCTCCAACTGCTGGAGGAGGAGGGCCTGATCACCGCGGAGGAGGTCGGCGGCAAGCGGCTGGTATCGCTCACCGAGGCGGGCCGGGCCGAGGCCGAGGCGGGGCCCGCCGAGCCGTGGGCGGAGGCCGGCCGGGAGGTCGACTGGGAGGCCGTCCAGGAGGTCGGCCAGGCGCTGGCCGCGGTCGACCAGGCGATCCGCCAGGTGATGGCGACGGGCACCGAGGCGCAGCGGGCCAAGGGCCTGGTGGTGCTCACCGAGGCGCGCAAGAAGCTGTACCTGATCCTCGCCGACGAGGACTGACCGCCGTGGGGGGCTGGGCACAGGCGGTGCGGCTGTTCAGGGGTGGACCGTGAACAGGGCCATGCAGGCGAGCAGCAGCACCGCCCAGCCGAACCAGAGCCAGCCGTTCGGGCCGATCACCACGGTGTAGACGCACACCGCCACCAGCAGCGCCCCGGTGACGCCGGCGACCTGCCGGTTGTGGTGCGCGACCGCCTGGGGGCGGCTGCGGGGGTGCCGTGCCGTTCTCGCCATGCCGTCCTCCCGGGGAGGCTGGGGGCGGCGGCCGGTGCGGGCGGCGCGGCCGTCAGCCGGACGCGCGGGCGGTGGCCGCCTCGTCGAACTCGTAGCGCCAGTGCCAGCTGATGCCCCGCACCTGCTTGGACCGGACGTACACCAGTGTGCGCGCGGGGGAGTCGCCGTGCGCGGGGACCGGCACCTTGTAGGTCTTCGGCACGCCGAACATCGGCCCCAGCGGGATGGGGAGGATGCGGCCGTCCAGGGGGCCGCCGACGAATTCGGTGTCCGCGCTCTTCACCCCACCAGGGTCTCACCTCCGCACGGGTGACCGGCGCACCCGCCCGAGCCCTCCGGCCGGGTGCGGGGAGTGTGACCGGAGAGGCACCGCCCCCGGTCATCCGGAGGCCCCGCGCACCCTTATCCTTCCTGTTACGCCCCCGGGGTTCACCCGGGTCAGCGGGCCCCGTACGGGCCGGGCGGGGCGCGGATCCGCGCGCCCTCCGGCCGACCTGGCGCGGACAGCGTGCTGCCGCGACTGCGTACCGTGACCCGGGCGTCGGCCCTCCGGTGACCCCGGTTCCCGGTCGGCAGGGCGTGGACAGCAGGGCCGAGCACCGTCCCGGGAAGCAGCGGGGGGCGCTGTGCGTTGCGTCGGAGTGGTACGTCGAACGCTGTGCCGCACCAGGTACGGCAGTGCGCGGAAGGGGCCCGATGGAAGCCGGCGGCAGGTGGACGACCTGGTGGCAGAAGCGTGAGCGTCAGCGGGCCAGGTCGGGTGAGGTGGACGGCCCCGCCGCCCGGCTCGATCAGCTGCTCGGCGCGGTGCGCGCCGGATTCCCGCTCGCGCCGGCCGCGCATCCGGCCAGCTACCGCTGCTCCTGCGACCGGGTGGCCTGTCCGGCGCCCGCCCAGCACCCGGTCTCCTTCGCCTGGCAGACCCAGGCCACGACCGACCCCGAGCAGCTCGCCCGCTGGCTCGCCCGCGATCCGCAGACCAACTTCATCACCGCCACCGGCCGCGCCCACGACGTCCTGGACGTCCCGGTCGAGGCCGGCCGGCTGGCTCTGGAGCGGCTGACCGAGCGGGGCGTCGAGGGCCCGGTCGCCGCCGTCGGCGAGGACCGCTACCTGTTCTTCACCGCCACCCGGGGCACCCCGCAGGACGAGGACGAGTGGTGGCCGAGCGTCCTCGACTCCACCCCGGACACCATGTCCGAGCACCCCGGCCTGCGCTGGCACTGCCGCGGCTCGTACACCCTGCTGCCGCCGGCCGCGCTGCCGGACGGCTCGCAGGTGCGGTGGCTGCGCGGGCCCGAGCAGCCGCTGCCGGACCCGCTGCGCGTCCTGGACGTGCTCACCGACGCCTGCACCGAGGTGGGCGCCGTCGCCGAGGAGCAGTGGCTCATCGGCTGAACCGGCGCCCGGCCGGGGGTCACGGCAGGGTGAGGACCTCCGCGCCGTCCGCCGTGACCACCAGGGTGTGCTCGAACTGGGCGGTGCGCTTGCGGTCCTTGGTGACGACCGTCCAGCCGTCCGGCCAGATCTCGTAGTCGTAGGTGCCCAGGGTGAGCATCGGCTCGATGGTGAAGGTCATCCCCGGCTTGATCACCTCGGTGGCCCGCTCGCTGTCGTAGTGCGGGATGATCAGGCCGGAGTGGAACGACGTGTTGATGCCGTGCCCGGTGAAGTCCCGCACCACGCCGTAGTCGAAGCGCTTGGCGTAGGACTCGATGACCCGCCCGATCACGTTGATCTGACGGCCGGGCTTGACGGCCTTGATCGCCCGGTTGAGGGATTCGCGGGTCCGCTCGACCAGCAGCCGGGACTCCTCGTCGACGTCGCCGACCAGGTAGGTGGCGTTGAGGTCGCCGTGCACTCCGTGGATGTACGCGGTGGCGTCGATGTTGACGATGTCGCCGTCCTGGAGCACGGTCGAGTCCGGGATGCCGTGGCAGATCACCTCGTTGATCGAGGTGCAGACCGACTTGGGGAAGCCGCGGTAGCCGAGGTCGGACGGGTACGCGTCGTGGTCGCACATGTAGGTGTGGGCGACGGCGTCCAGCGCGTCGGTGGTGACGCCGGGGGCGATCAGCTTGGCGGCCTCCGCCATCGCCTGGGCGGCGATCCGGCTCGCGATCCGCATCTTCTCGATCGTCTCGGCGGTCTGCACCTCGGGCCCGGTGTACGGCGTCGGGGCGGGCCGCCCGACGTACTCGGGGCGCGCGATGTGCGCCGGGACCTTGCGGGTGGGGGACTGGATGCCGGGTACGAGAGCCATGGCCGCGAGTCTATCGGCCGCCCCCGGCGCGCCCGGGCGGTGTGCGCGGCGGCCCCGGCCGGGGAATGATCGGTACGACCCCATCGCTTCGACGGGAGGGCACCATGCCCCTGGGATTCCACCGCAAGCCGACCGGCAAGCCCGGCGAGTGGTTCTACTGCATCAAGCACGGCAAGGTCGAGGAGGGGCCGGAGTGCCCCGCCAAGGACCGCCTCGGCCCGTACGACAGCCCGGAGGAGGCCTCGCACGCCCTGCAACTCGCCGACGAGCGCAACCGGGAGTGGCGGCAGGGGGACGAGCGCTGGAACGACACGCCGAAGGACGGCGGCGGCGAGTAGCGGCCGGGGCGGCGTCCGGCGGACGGCTTCTGCCGTCAAGCCGTCGCCGCCGTCCGTCCGTCCGCCGTCAGTCCGTCGCCGCGGCGGCCTCCCGCTCCCGCTGCTGCTCCCGCTCGCGCTCCGCGCGCTCGTGCCCGGCGCGGACGGCGGCGGTGTGCGGGTCGGTGCGGTCGTCGTAGGCGAGCAGCTTGGGCAGCGCGGCGGCCACCGCGAGGACGGCGACGACGCAGATCAGGCCGCCGCTCCAGACGGCGGCGCGGACGCCGACCAGCCCGGCCATGGTGCCGGCCCGGACCTGGCCGAGCTGGGGCCCGACGGAGTAGCTGAGCAGTTCGACGCCGGCCATCCGGCCGCGCACCTCGTCCGGGATGGACTGGTTCCACATGGTCGAGCGGGCCAGCCCGCTGATCTCGTCGGCGCCGCCGGCCAGCGCCAGGCCGAGCAGCACCAGCCAGATGCTCCCGGACAGGCCGGCCAGGGCCATGGCCGCGCCCCAGCCGACGGCGGCGACCACCAGCAGCCGGCCGTGCCGGTGGATCCGGGACGTCCAGCCGCTGGTCGCCCCGACCAGCAGGGCGCCGGCCGCGGAGGCCGCGTACATCGGGCCGAGCGCCCAGTCCGCGCCCAACTCGGAGGCCAGGAAGGGGAAGACGGCCACCGGGAAGGCGAACAGCATCGCGCAGAGGTCGATCGTGTAGGTGCCGAGCAGGTCCTTGCGGCTCCACGCGTACCGGACGCCGGTGAGCACCGCCCGCACCGACGGCCGCTCGGCGCCGGTGGCCGGCGGCACCGCCCGGATCCGGACGAGCAGCAGCAGCGATGCGGCGAAGGTGAGCACGTCCAGCGCGTACGCCGTCCCCACCCCGGAGAACGCCACCACGACGCCGGCCAGCGCCGGCCCGGCCACCGAAGCGGCGTTGCGGTACAGGGAGTTGAGGGCGAACGCGGCGGTCAGGTGCTGGTGCGGGACGATCCGCGGGGTGAGCGAGTCCAGGGCCGGGCGCTGCAACCCGTCGCAGGCCGCGACCAGCGCGGCGACCAGGTAGATCGGCCAGAGCAGCGGGGACGGCAGCAGCGCGTTGAGCAGCAGCAGGCCGGCGAGCAGACCCAGCCCGGCCTCGGCCCGCAGCACCAGCTTCCGGCGGTCCAGGGCGTCGGCGAGGGCGCCGCCCCACAGGCCGAAGACGATCAGCGGGACGAGCTCGAAGGCGCCGATCAGGCCGACCGCGAAGGAGGAGCCGGTCAGCTCCTTGATCTGCATCGGCACGGCGACGTAGGTCAGGTAGCTGCCGAAGCTGGTGACGCAGCCGGAGAGCCAGAGGAAGCGGAAGTCGCGGGAGGCGCGCCAGGGCGAGAGGTCGGGCGCGAGCGAGCGCAGCAGCGTGCGCAACCGTCCGGAGGTGCCAGGGGGATGCGGGGGTTCGTCGTCGTTCACGAACCAGCATCCTCGAACGCGGGCTGCCGGGTTCGCAAAGGGTTTTTCAGCCCGACACACGACCGTCAGCCCGACACCTCGCTGACAACGGCCGGGTCGGGCCCGGGCTACCAGCGGCTGATCGCGGGCGGTGCGGTCAGCCGGCCGGCGAGTTCGGCGAGCCGGTCCAGCGCGGTGCGGCGGGCCGGGGGCCGCCCGGCGGCGGCGCTGACCAGGTGCTGGGCGAGGTCGAAGGGCTCCTCGTCGGCGGTGCCGACGGCGAGCCGCTCGTGCGCGAGCCCGCCGAGGTCGCCCGGCTCGGCGGGGGCGGCGCCGTCCAGCGCAAGCACGGTCGCGCCGTGCCGGCGGGCGTCCTGCACCCGTTCCAGCAGCGGCGCGCCGGCCGTCTCCGGCGCCACCACCAGGACGGTGGCGCCGCGCCCGGCCCCGGTGAGCCGACTCAGGCCGTGCGCGAGGTGCGCCGGGGCGCCGACCGGCGGAGCGTGCCGCAGCAGGGTGGGCGCCAGCCGGGGGACGGCCGACCAGGCGGCCTCGTCGGCCAGGTGCGCGGCCAGATGCCAGGGCTCGTACGCCTCGGTTCCGATCAGCAGCAGCTCGCCGGCCCCGCGCCGCGACACCGAGCGCCGCAGCGACCCGGCGAAGCCGCCGACCGCCTCCAGCCAGCCGGTGCCCGCCAGGTGCTGCCGGAGTGCCGAAACTCTCACCGCGTCCATGCGGCCCAGAATGTCGCGTCCGGCCGGGGGTTTGACAGGATCGGCCCATGACTTCCCTCGATTCAGCGACAAACCCGGCCCACGAACTGCCGGACGTCTCACAGCTGGTGATCGGTGTCCTCGGCGGCACCGGCGACCAGGGGCGCGGCCTGGCCCTGCGGCTGGCCAAGGCCGGCCAGCAGGTGATCATCGGCTCGCGCGACGCGGCCCGGGCCGAGGCCTCCGCCGCCGAACTGGGCCTCGGCGTGCGTGGCGCCGACAACGCCACCACCGCCCGGGAGAGCGACGTGGTGATCGTCGCGGTGCCCTGGGACGGGCACGCCTCGACCCTGACCGCGCTGCGCGAGGAACTGGCCGGCAAGATCGTGGTCGACTGCGTCAACCCGCTCGGCTTCGACAAGCAGGGCGCGTACGCGCTGAAGCCGGAGGAGGGCAGCGCCGCCCAGCAGGCCGCCGCGCTGCTGCCGGACTCCCGGGTCACCGCCGCCTTCCACCACCTCTCGGCGGTGCTGCTCCAGGACGAGTCGGTGGAGCAGATCGACACCGACGTCATGGTGCTCGGCGAGGAGCGGGCCGCCACCGACATCGTGCAGGCGCTGGCCGGCCGGATCCCCGGCATGCGGGGGATCTTCGCGGGCCGGTTGCGCAACGCGCACCAGGTGGAGTCGCTGGTGGCCAACCTGATCTCGGTCAACCGCCGCTACAAGGCCCACGCGGGCCTGCGGGTGACGGACGTCTGAGATCCGGTGGAGCCGTGTCGGCCTCACCCCTGGACCAGCTCCGGAGGTGAGGTCGGCGACAATGGGTGCGGCCGCAACCCGGCCGACCGCACCCGGCCCTAGGAGCCTCCCGCCATGCCCCGCACGTCCCTCTTCGCCCTGATCGTCGTCGTCCTCGCGCTGGCGGCCGCCGTGGTCTCGCTGACCCAGGGCTTCTGGCTGGGCCTGATCTGGCTCCCGATGGCCGGTGTGGCGAGCAACGTGCTCTGGATGAACCGCCGCCGCGCGAAGATCGCCGAGGCCACGGCCGCCGCCGCGGCAGCCGAGCAGGGCTAGTCGGCTAGTTCTTCCAGAAGCTGAACAGGTACCGGCCGAGCGTCGCGTAGTCCTGGTCCACGCCGAACAGGCTCATCAGGTCGTGGATGACCCCGAAGAAGAACGAGTTCACCGAGGGCTGCCACAGCAGCGCGAACACGGCCAGCAGCCCGTACGGCGCGAACGGCTCGACCGCGCGCCGGGTCTTGTACGACAGCCAGGGCTCGACGATCCCGTAGCCGTCCAGCCCGGGCACCGGCAGCAGGTTCAGCAGGGCGGCGCTGAGCTGGAGCAGGCCGAGGAAGCCGAGCGCGCCCGCGAACGGCGAGACGTTCAGCTCGTAGCCGTTCCAGACCGCGTGCACCGTCGGGTCGTCCAGCCAGCCGGCGCCGATCGGGATCAGCAGCAGGGCCGCGCACACCACGTTCACCAGCGGCCCGGCCGCCGAGATCAGGCTGTGCTTGAGCCGGCCCCGGATCCGGTCCCGCTCGATCCAGACCGAGCCGCCGGGCAGGCCGATGCCGCCCAGGATCACGAACACGATCGGCAGCACGAAGCTGAGCAGCACGTTGGTGTACTTCAGCGGGTTGAGCGTGAGGTAGCCCTTGGCGCCGACGCTGATGTCGCCACCGTGCAGGGCGGTGCGCGCGTGCGCGTACTCGTGCAGGCACAGCGAGACCATCCAGCCCGCCACCACGAACAGGAACACCCCGAACGAGGCGTTCCCGTAGCCCGAGTACACCGCCCAGCCGGAGGTGGCGAGGACGGCGAGGAGCACCCAGAACACCGGGCTGATCCGGCGGTCCTCGCTGCGTGAGCGCTGCGTGGCGGCGAAGGTCATGGTGTGGGTGCTCCGGGTGTCCGAGGAAAAGCGGGCAGGGGATCGATCATGCCGGGCGGGCCGGTGACCGGACAAGCCGTCCCGGGTGAACGTCCGAGGGCCCCGTCCGGGTTCCGCCGCCGGTGAGGGGCCCCTGGACAATTGTGCGCCCCGATCGCCGCCCATCGACCAGAATGGACCGGTGTACTACGGCATCCTCGGGACCACGACGGCCCACCACGACGACGGCACCCCGGTGCCGCTAGGCGGCGCCCGGCTGCGGGCACTGCTCACCGCGCTCGCCCTCCGGCAGGGCCGCCCGGTGCCCGCCGACCTGCTGGTGGACGAGGTGTGGGAGGCCGAGCCGCCCCAGGACTCCTCCGCCGCGCTCCAGACCCTGGTCGGCCGGCTGCGCCGGACCGTCGGCCGGGACGAGATCGGCTCCGGCCCGGCCGGGTACTGGCTGACCGACCCGGCCACCGACCTCGCCGAGTTCCAGCGGCTCGGCGCCGAAGGCCGCCGCGCCCTGGACACCGGGGACCACGCGCTCGCCGCCGAGCGGCTGCGCGCCGCCCTGGCGCTGTGGCGCGGCCCCGCCCTGGCCGACCTGCCGGACCGCAGCGGCCCGGCCGCCCGGCTGGAGACCCAGCGCGAGGAGGCCCGCCGCCACCGGATCACCGCCGAGCTCGGGCTCGGCCGGGCCGCCGAACTGGTCGCCGAGCTCACCGAGCTCTGCGAACGGCAGCCGCTGGACGAGCCGTTGCAGCAGCTGATGATCCGGGCGCTGCACGAGAGCGGTCGCACCGCCGAGGCGCTGCGCCACTACGAGCGGACCAGGCGCGCCCTCGCCGAGGAGCTCGGCGTCGACCCGGGGCGCCAACTCCAGTCCCTGTACGCCACGTTGCTGACCCCGGCCGAGGTCGAACCGGCGCCCGCCGCCGCGCCGACCACGCCCGCGCCGGAGTCCATACCGGCCCCGCCGACCCCGCCGGCCGCCGGGCGGTCCGGAGCGCCCCAACTCCCGCGCGTCGGCGGCAACCTGCGCGGCCGGCTGACCAGCTTCGTCGGCCGTGAGGGCGATCTCGCCGCACTGCGCGGGACGTTGACGGAGCATCGGATGGTCACCCTGACCGGCCCCGGCGGCTCCGGCAAGACCAGGCTCTCGATCGAGGCCGGCCGCGCCGAGCAGTCCGCCGGGCACTGGCCGGACGGCGTCTGGGTGGCCGAACTCGCCCCGCTGGAGACCCCGGACGCGGTGCCCGCCGCCGTGGTCTCCGCGCTCGGCCTGCGCGAGATCGTGCTGCACAGCGGCGGCATGGTCGCCGAGGTGATCGAGAAGCGCGCCGAGGACCCGGTGCGCCGGCTGGTCGAGCACTGCGGCCACCGCCGGATGCTGCTCGTCCTGGACAACTGCGAGCACCTGATCCAGGCCGCCGCCGACCTCGCCGACATCCTGCTCACCGAGTGCCCCGAGCTGACCGTGCTCGCCACCAGCCGGGAGCCGCTCGGCGTGCCCGGCGAGACCGTGCTGCCGGTCGAGCCGCTGCCCGACCCGGTGGCGCTGCGCCTGCTCACCGAGCGTGCCACCGCCGCCCGACCCGGCTTCGACCCGGACACCGACCCGGCGGCCTGCGCCGAGATCTGCCGCCGCCTGGACGGCCTGCCGCTGGCCATCGAACTCGCCGCCGCCCGGCTGCGGGTGATGACGGCGCGCCAGATCGCCGACCGCCTGGACGGCCGGTTCGCCCTGCTCACCGCGGGCAGCCGCACCCTGCTGCCGCGTCAGCAGACCCTGCGCGCGGTGGTCGACTGGAGCTGGGACCTGCTGGGCAAGCGCGAACGGGCGGTGCTGCGCCGGCTCTCGGTGTTCGCCGGCGGCTGGCAGCTGGAGGACGCCGAGGCGATCTGCGCCGACGGCGTCGAGGTGGTCGGCGGGGAGGTCGCCGACCTGCTGCTGTCGCTGGTCGACAAGTCCCTGCTGGTGGCCGACCTGGACGACGGCAGCCTGCCGCGCTACCGGATGCTGGAGACCATCCACGAGTACGCGACCGAGCGCCTCGCCGAGTCCGAGGAGGAGCGCGACGCGACCGGGGCCCGCCACCTGACGCACTTCCGTACCATCGCCGCCACCGCCTTCCTGAACATCCACGGCCCCCAGCAGCTGCACTGGCTGACGGTGCTGGAGCGCGAGCTGGACAACATCCGGGCCGCGCTGAGGCGCGCCATCGACCTCGGGGACGAGGAGCAGTCGCTGGTCCTCACCCTCGGCATGAGCTGGTACTGGTCGCTGCGCGGCTACAGCATGGAGGCCCGCGGCTGGTACGACGCCGTCGCGGCGCTCGGGCCGGATCCGTTCGGCCCGAAGCCGCCCGTACCACTGGAGCGGGACGTGCTCTCCTACGGCCTGCCGATGCCCGAAGGGGTCGTCGAGGAGGCCCGCCGACTGCTCGCGATGTACCGGCTGATGGGTATGTTCGAGGGGAACCTGGACGTGCTCGGCAACCCGGTGGCGATCGCCGTCGCGGAGCAACTGCTGGAGGCCTACACCCCGGAGCTGCCGCAGGCCTACCGGTTCCCGGGCCTGATACGGGTGTTCGGGGCGTTCCTGGCCGGCCGGCTGGAAATGATGAGGAGCCTGCTGGACGACGCCGTCCGCGGCTGCGAGGAGCACGGCGGGCCGAACGACCTCGCGTTCATCCTGCAGCTCCGGGCCAAGATGCTGAACGACTGGCCGGGCGGGGCCGACCAGGGAATCCTGGACGGCCAGCGCTCCCTGGAACTGTTCGAGCAGGCCGGCAACCTCTGGGGGGTCTCCCAGGCCCTGTCCGCCCAGGGCGAGTCGCTGGCCAACCGGGGTGATCCGGAGGCGGCCGCCGTCGCGTACGAGCGGGCGATCGAGCTGGCCGAGGAGCTGGGGACGCCGCACGAGGTGCCGATGCTGAGGGTGAACCTCGGCTCCGCCCTGCTGGAGCAGGACATGGAGCGCGGCGAGCGGATCATCCGGGAGACGCTGGCCGGGCTGGACCACCACAGCGCGGACCACTCCTCCACCGGCGCGCTGCTGTTCGGCGGCCTCACGCTCTGCGGCGTCCACATGCTGCGCGGCGAGTACGAGCAGGCGCTGGCCGAGCTGGACCGGATGGAGGCGACCAGCGTCGGCAGCTTCGCCCCGGGGATCGTGACCGGGATGCTGACCACCACCCGGGGCTGGATCACCGCCCGGGCGGGCCTGCCGGACGAGGGGCTCGCGATGCTGCGCGAGGGGCGGACGCTGCTGCGCGAGACGTCGCGCACGAGCGGCTTCGGCGAGCAGATGACGGTCATGGTGGTCCCCGCGGTGGTGGGGGTGCTGCGCGCCTTCGCCGAGCGCGACGGCGACCTGGAGCGGGCCCGGCAGGCCACCGTGCTGCACGGCGCGCACCACGTGCTGAACGGCCCGAAGGGCGGCTACCTGGACCGCGTCGAGCGCGGCCGGGCGGCGACCGACCTGCGGGCCCAGCTGGGCGACGCCGCGTTCGAGGCCGCCCACGCCGCCGGCGAGGGCCTGACCCCGGAACAGATCCGGGAGCGGATGTACGAGTGGATCGGCTGACCGGCGTCCGTCCCTGGTCACCGGTCAGCCGACAGGAGTGGATCGGCTGACCGACGCCCGTCCCCGGCCGTCGGTCAGCCGTTCCGCCGGCCGGCCCCGTCCCCTGGTGCCGGTCGGTCGCCCCCCGGCCCTCCCCCGCGGAGGGTCGGCGGCCGTTCTCAGGTCCGCTTGCGGAAGCGGGCGACGGCGAGCGGCGCGAAGATCGCGGTGGTGGCCACCGACCAGATCAGCACGACCATCACCGGGTGGGCCAGCGGCCCCTGGCCGTTGAGCAGGGAGCGGGAGGCGTCGGCGAGCGCCGACAGCGGGTTGACCTTGGTGAAGGCCTGGAGCCAGCCCGGCATGGTGTCGGTCGGCGCGAAGATCGAGCTGCCGAACTGCATCGGCATCAGGACCAGCATGGCCACGCCCTGGACGGCCTGGGCGCTGCGCAGCGCCATGCCCAGCAGCATCGAGACCCAGACGATCGACATGCCGAACACCAGCGACAGGCCGACCGCGGCCACGACCTCCAGCGGACCGGTCTTCACCTCGAAGCCGATGCACATCGCGAAGCCGATCAGGATCACGAAGGAGAGCAGCGCCCGGCAGGTCTCGGCGGCCATCTTGGAGAGCAGGACGGAGGCCCGGCCGATCGGCAGGGTCCGGAAGCGGTCCATCACGCCGGTCTGGAAGTCGCTGTTCAGGCCGGTGCCGACGGCCATCGCGAGGGTGAGGCCGGTCTGCCCGAGCAGGCCGGGGATCATGTACTGCTTGTAGGAGTCCTGGTTGCCGGAGACGGCGCCGCCGAAGACGTAGACGAACAGCACCGTGAAGATGACCGGCATCAGCACGGCGTCGAACATCGACTCCGGGTCGGCCTTGATCCGCATCAGGTTGCGCCGGGTCAGTGCGCCGACGTGGCGGAAGGTGCCGGACAGGCCGATCCGGGGGTCCTCCACCCGGGTGGGGGCGACGGTGGCGGTGGTCATGCGACGGGCTCCTTGGCGAGGCTGGGGGCGGCGTCCGCGGTGTCGGCGGGCTTGCCGGTGATGGCGAGGAAGACCTCGTCGAGGCTGGGCACCTTGGTGTCGATGCCGGCTATCGCGAAGCCGCGGCCGCCGAGCACCCCGATGACGGCGGTCAGCTGCTCGTCGTTGGTGATCGGCACCGCGAGCAGCCCGGTGTCGGTGGAGACGGTGGCGCTGGTGATGCCGCGGTCGTGCAGGCAGCGGGCCATCTCGGGCAGCTCGGCCGGGTGGACGGCGCGGATCTGGAGGGTCTGGCCGCCGACCTTGGCCTTGAGCTCGGCCACGCCGCCGTTGGCGATCACCCGGCCGCGGTCGATGACGGTCAGCTCGTCGGCGAGCTGCTCCGCCTCCTCCATGTACTGGGTGGTGAGCAGCACGGTGCTGCCCTCGGCGACCATCCGCTGGACCTCGTCCCAGACCTCGTTGCGGGTGCGCGGGTCGAGGCCGGTGGTGGGTTCGTCCAGGTAGAGCACCTTGGGGCGGCCGATCATGCTGGCGGCCAGGTCGAGGCGGCGGCGCATGCCGCCGGAGTAGGTCTTGGCGGTCCGCTTGGCGGCCTCGGTGAGCGAGAAGCGCTCCAGCAGTTCGGCGGCCCGGGCCTTGGCCTCGCGGCTGGGGAGGTCGAGCAGCCGGCCGATCAGGTAGAGGTTCTCGTACCCGGAGAGGAGTTCGTCGACGGAGGCGTACTGCCCGGTGAGGCCGATGGTGCGGCGCAGCTGCTTGGGCTGGCGCAGGACGTCGTAGCCGCCGACGAACGCGGTGCCGGCGTCGGGCTTGATCAGGGTGGAGAGGACCCGGACCAGGGTGGTCTTGCCGGCGCCGTTGGGGCCGAGCACGCCGAGCACGGTGCCCTCGCGGACGGTGAGGTCGACCCCGTCGAGGGCCTTGGTGGTGCCGTAGTGCTTGACGATGCCGCGGACCTCGACGGCGTTGCCCGCGGCGGTCCCCCGGTCGTTCGGGGCGGTGGCGATTCGTGTCATGCCCCTAGGTTGTCCGGCCCGGCTGTCAGCGGGCTGTCATGAGGGGGGCGGGCCCGGCGCTGCGCTGTCAGACCGCTGTCACCGGGGGGCGCGGGCACACGGCAGCGGCCCCGCTCCCGGGCGGGGGAGCGGGGCCGTCGGCGGTTCACGCCCTAGCGGAAGCTGTGCTCCGCCGCCGGGAAGGCGCCGCCGCGGACGTCCTCGGCGAAGGCGCGGGCGGCGTCGCCGAGGACGGTCCGCAGGTCGGCGTACTGCTTGACGAACTTGGGCACCCGGCCCGCCGTCATGCCGGCCATGTCGGTCCAGACCAGGACCTGGGCGTCGGTGTCGGGCCCGCCGCCGATGCCGACGGTCGGGATGGTCAGCTGCTCGGTGACCTGGGCGGCCAGCTCGGCCGGCACCGCCTCCAGTACGACCGCGAAGGCGCCCGACTGCTGGACGGCCTTGGCGTCGCGCAGCAGCTGGTGCGCCGCCTCGTCGCCGCGGCCCTGGACGGGGTAGCCGCCGAAGGCGTGCACGGACTGCGGGGTGAGGCCGATGTGCGCCATCACCGGGACGCCGGCCTCGACCAGCAGCTCGATCGAGCGGGCGCTGCGCTCCCCGCCCTCCAGCTTGACCGCGCCGACCCCGGCCTCCTTCATCAGCCGGGCCGCGTTGCGCATGGCCTGCGCGGGGGACTCCTGGTAGGAGCCGAACGGCAGGTCGGCGACGATCATCGCGCGCTTGGTGCCACGGACGACGGCGGCGGAGAGCATCACCATCTGATCCATGGTCACCGGCACGGTGGTCTCGTAGCCGAGGTGGCAGTTGCCGGCGGAGTCGCCGACCAGCAGGACGGGGATGCCGGCCTCGTCGAACACCCCGGCGGTGAGGGCGTCGTAGGCGGTGAGCATCGACCACTTCTCGCCGCGCTGTTTGGCGGTGGCGAGGTCGCGGACGGTGATGCGGCGGTTGGTGACCCCGCCGTAGAGGGTGGCGGTCGCCGCCTGGTTCTGGGCAGGCGAAGGCGAAGAAGCGTTCATCGAACGGACTCCTGAAGGGTTGTCGTCTCGTGGCGCCGTGCGGCGTCCCCGGATCACCTCCATGCTTGCACGCCCCGGCGTGCGCGCAAAGGGGCGTGCGGGCGGTCGGGTGCGATCTGCGGCACACCGGCGAGCGCGGGCGGCCCCGGGCTTTGCCGCGTTTTTACGAAACGGAGTCGTCTCGTATCGTAATGGCCGCTACCCTGGTGCCGGGGGGTTACGAGACGACCATGGCTCGGAATTGCCCGCCAGTGCCACACCACCACGGACGGGAAGACCAATGACCACCGCAGCCGCGCCACCCCGCGTGCCGGAAGCCATCCACCGCCGACGCTGGGCGATCCTCTGCACCCTGGTGCTCGCCCTGCTCGTCGTCGTCCTCGACAACTCGATCCTCAACGTCGCGATGAAGACCATCGCGACCCCCGCGCCGGTCGGCCTCGGCGCCAGCCAGAGCGACCTGGAGTGGTCGATCAACTCCTACACCCTGGTGTTCGCCGGGCTGCTCTTCACCTCCGGCCTGCTCGGCGACCGCTTCGGCCGCAAGCGCGCGCTGCTCGGCGGCATGGTGGTCTTCGGCATCGCCTCGCTGCTCTCCGCGCTGGCCGCCTCGCCCGGTGAACTCGTGGGCTACCGCGCCCTGATGGGCGTCGGCGCCGCGCTCGCGATGCCCGCCACGCTGGCCATCATCATGAACGTGTTCGAGCGCTCCGAGCAGCCCAAGGCGATCGGCATCTGGGCCGGCGCGGTCGGCCTGGCCATCGCCATCGGCCCGATCACCGGCGGCCTGCTGATCGAGCACTTCTGGTGGGGCTCGGTCTTCCTGGTCAACGTCCCGATCGTGATCGTCGCGGTGATCGCGATGATCGTCCTGGTGCCCGAGTCCAAGGACCCGAACCCCGGCAAGCTCGACCCGATAGGCGTGCTGCTGTCGATCATCGGCCTGGTCGCGCTGATCTACGGCATCATCAAGGGCGGCGAGCTGGCCGACTTCACCGCCGCCGAGGCCTGGGTGCCGACGCTGGTCGGCGTGCTGGCGCTGGCCGCCTTCGTCTGGTTCGAGGGCCGCACCCGCTTCCCCGCGCTGGACGTCACGTGGTTCCGCAACAAGGTGTTCAGCGCCTCCGTCGTGGTCGTCGGCGTGGTCTTCTTCGCGCTGATGGGTGTCTCCTTCTTCGGCGTCTTCTACATCCAGAGCGTGCGCGGCTACAGCGCGCTCCAGGCCGGCCTGCTGATGCTGCCGCTGGCCGTCGCCCAGCTGCTGTTCGCGCCGCGGGCCCGGCTGGTGGTCGACCGCTTCGGCGTCGCCGCCACCGCCGCCGTCGGCATGCTGCTGATCGCGGTCGGCTTCGTCGGCTACACCCTGCTGGGCGTCGACACGCCGATCTGGGTGCTGATCGTGCTCGGCCTGTTGATGGGTACCGGCATGGCGCACGTCATGCCGCCGGTCACCGTCGCGATCATGGCCTCGCTGCCCCGCGAGAAGGCCGGCGCGGGCTCGGCCGTCAACAACACCTTCCGCCAGGTCGGCGGCTCGCTCGGCGTCGCCGTGCTCGGCGCGGTGCTCTCCACCGTCTACCGCGACGGCATGACCGACACGCTCAACCAGCTGCCCGACGACCTGCGCGGCAAGGCTGGCGAGTCGCTGGAGGCCACCCTGGCCATCGCCGAGCGGATGGGCCCCAAGGGCGCCGCGCTGATCGGCCCGGCCGACGACGCCTTCGTCAGCGCCATGCACGTGGTGGCCTCGCTCTCCGCGGGCATCACGGTGGTCGGTGCGCTGATCGCCTGGTTCCTGCTGCCGCGCCGGTCGGCCGCCCCCGGCGGCCCGGCCGGGAAGGCCGCCGAGCAGCCCGACCAGAGTCGCAAGGCCGTGGCCGCGGACGCCTGACCCTCGACCGCACTGAGCGACAATGGCCCTGTCACCCGGGTGAACCCCCGGGCGGCAGGGCCGAGGTCCAGGACGGCGGCCGCCACCCGGCCCGGTCCACGGACCACCATCGGAAACGGAACGGCGCCCGTGCGCCACGCGGACAGCGAGGGAGTACAGCGGGGATGAAGACGGACACCCCGGCCGCCGGGGCCGGACAGCCCTGCGCCGCCGTACGCCGCGGCCGCCCGCGCAGCGAGGCCGCCGAGCAGGCCATCTTCGCCGCCGTCGAGGACCTGATGGCCGGCGGCACCGCGCTGTCCGAACTCACCATCGAGGGCATCGCCGCCGCGGCCGGCGTCGGCAAGGCCACCATCTACCGGCGCTGGCCCAACAAGGAGGCCCTGCTGGTCGACGTGGTCAGCCGGCTGGAAGTCCCGATGCCCGCGCCGACCGACGGCACCGCCCGGGACCACCTGATCGAGATGATCGACTACATGCGCCGGCGCGGCCTCGCCAAGCGCTCCCGCTGGGTGCTCAAGGCCGCCCTCGGCCAGATGCAGGGCCTGCCCGACCTGTACAGCGCGTACCGCGACCGGGTGATCAAGCCGCGCCGGGAGGCGGGGCTCACCCTGATCCGCCGCGCCATGGACGAGGGCGTGCTGCGGTCCGACCTCGACGTCGAACTGCTCGGCGACATGCTGATGGGCCCGATCCTGTACCGCAGCATCCTCTGGGACGACTCCGACCTGGAGGACCCGGACCTGGCCCGCCGGATGGTCGACTCGCTGCTCGAAGGCCTGGCGCCGCACGCGGCCTCCGGCTCCCGCGGCTGAACGCGCTCCCGCGCCCCGGACCCCGCGCCCCGGTCCCGTACCCGCAGCGACCGGCACCGACCTGCGTCCGACCTGCACCGACCTGCACCGACCTGCACCGACCTGCGTCCGGCGTGGCCTGGCTCACCAAACCGGGCCACGCCGGAACCCGCTCCGACGGCCCCGCGTCTGTCCCGGCATAGGCTGAGCCGGGTATCCGATCAAACCGGCACCAGTCCGGCACCCGCCCGTACCGCACGGGCCGGACACCGGACCGGCGACGGCACGAACAACGGGAGCCACGGATGACGCAGGCGGACAGGACCGACCGGAGCACGGCCGGGCCCTGGGGCGAGGCGGGCGCCCCGGCCCCCGCGGGCCGTCCCGGAGGGTTCCTGGGCCTGCGGCACTGGGGCCGGGACGGCCGCGGCGCCACCACCTGGCGGCGCGGCCTGGCGGTCGCGGTGCTGGCCGTGCTCACCGCCCTGCTGATGGCCCTCCACGCCGACGTCCCCAACAGCGCCGGCAACCTCGGCAGCCTGCTGGAGACCTTCCTGCCCTGGATCGGCCTGGCCGTCCCGGTGCTGCTGGTCCCCGCGCTGCTGCGCCGCTCCGCCACCGCGCTGATCGCGCTGCTGCTGCCCGTCGCGATCTGGCTCAACCTGTTCGGCGGCCTGCTCAGCGACAAGAGCGGCGGCACCGGCGACTGGACGGTGGTCAGCCACAACGTCGCCGCCGCCAACCCCGACGTGCCGGGCACCGTCCGCGGCCTGGTGGCCTCCGGCGCCCAGATCGTCGCCCTCCAGGAACTGGCCGGCAAGCCGCTGCGCGACTACGAGAGCGGGCTCGCCGAGGCGTACCCGTACCACGAGGTGGAGGGGACGGTCGGCCTCTGGTCGAAGTACCCGATCAGCGGAGTCTCGCCGGTGGACCTCAAGATGGGCTGGACCAGGGCGTTCCGGGCCCAGGTCGCCACCCCGCAGGGCCCGGTCGCGGTGTACGTCGCGCACCTGCCGTCGGTGCGGCTGAAGGCCGAGGGCGGCTTCACCGTCGACCAGCGGGACGTCAGCGCGCAGGCGCTCGGCGACGCGATCCAGGCCGAGCCGGTGAAGAAGGTGCTGCTGCTCGGCGACCTCAACGGCACCATGAACGACCGCAGCCTGGCGCCGGTCACCTCGCAGATGCGCTCGGCCCAGGGCGCCGCCGGGGACGGCTTCGGCTTCAGCTGGCCGGCGTCCTTCCCGATGGCCCGGATCGACCAGATCATGAGCAAGGGCGGCCTCGCGCCGGTCGACTCCCGCACCCTGCCCCGGGACGGCAGCGACCACCTCGCGGTGGCCGCCACCTACCGGTTCAACTAGCTAGGTCAGCCCCGCCGCCAGCGGTTGGTGATCGGCAGGCGGCGGTCCCGGCCGAAGTTCTTGACCGAGATCTTGGGGCCCGGCGGGTACTGCCGCCGCTTGTACTCGGCGGTGTCGACCAGCCGGACCACCCGGTCCACCACGGCCGGGTCGAAGCCGGCCGCGACGATCGCGTCCCGCCCCTCGTCGCCCTCGATGTAGCGGGCCAGCACGCTGTCCAGCAGGTCGTAGTCGGGCAGCGAGTCGCTGTCCTTCTGGTCCGGCCGAAGTTCGGCGGACGGCGGCTTGGAGATGGTGTTCTCCGGGATCGGCGGCACCTCGCCGCGCCGCTCGGCCTCCTCGTTGCGCCAGTGGGCCAGCCGGAAGACCAGCGACTTGTAGACGTCCTTGATCGGCCCGAACGCGCCCACCGAGTCGCCGTACAGGGTCGAGTAGCCGACGGCCAGCTCGCTCTTGTTCCCGGGCGCGAGCACGATGTGCCCCTCCTGGTTGGAGATCGCCATCAGCAGGGTGCCGCGCAGCCGGGACTGCAGGTTCTCCTCGGCCAGGCCGGTCAGCTCGGTCGCGCCCAGGTAGGCATCGAACATCGGGGCGATGGAGACGGTGCGGTAGTGCAGCCCGGTCCGGCGGACCAGCTCGGCCGCGTCGTCCCGGGAGTGCTGCGAGGAGTAGCGGCTGGGCATCGAGACGCAGTACACGTTCTCGGCGCCGATCGCGTCCACCGCGATGGCGGCCACCAGTGCCGAGTCGATGCCGCCGGAGAGGCCGATCAGCACCGAACGGAAGCCGTTCTTGGTGACGTACGCCCGGGTGCCGGAGACCAGCGCGGCCCAGATCTCCGCCTCGTCGGACAGCCGCGGCGCCACCTCGGGGGTCGGGGTGTCCGCGGGCGCGGCCTGCGGCTCGCCGCCCAGCTCGGTGCGGACGAGGTGCAGGCCGTCGCTCAGCAGCAGGCCGTCGGTGTGGTCGCCGCCGGCGGCCGGCAGGTCGAGGTCCAGCACCAGCAGGTGCTCCTCGAACTGCGGGGAGCGGGCCAGCACCTCGCCGTCCGCGCCGACCACGATCGAGTCGCCGTCGAAGACCAGCTCGTCCTGGCCGCCGACCATGTTGACGTAGGCCAGCGGGCAGCCCGCCTCGGCGGCCCGGCGCCGGACCAGCTCCAGCCGCTGGTCGTCCTTGTTCCGCTCGTACGGCGAGCCGTTGACCACCAGCAGCAGCCCGGCCCCGGCCTCGCGGGCCGCGGTGACCCGGCCGCCGTCCTGCCAGATGTCCTCGCAGATGGCCAGTGCGACGTCGACTCCGTGCAGCCGCAGCACCGGCAGCTGCTCGCCCGGGACGAACCAGCGGTACTCGTCGAACACGCCGTAGTTGGGCAGGTGGTGCTTGGCGAAGCGGGTCACCACCTCGCCCCGGTGCAACACGGCGGCGCAGTTCTGCGGGGAGCCGGCCGGGCGGCCGAACCTCGGCGAGGCGTGTTCGGAGCGCCCGAGGTAGCCGACCACCACCGGCACCTCGCCCAGCCCGTCGGCGGCCAGCCGCCCGGCCAGCTCGACCAGCGCGCCCCGGGACGCCTCGACGAAGGAACTGCGCAGGGCGAGGTCCTCGACGGGGTAGCCGGTCAGGGCCATCTCGGGGAAGGCGACCAACTGGGCGCCGGCCTCCACGGCCTGCCTGGTCCAGCGCACCACCTCATCGCTGTTGCGGGCGATGTCACCGACCCAGGGGTCGATCTGGCTCAGGGCGAGACGGAGATTGGGCATGCCTCCGAGTGTAATCGTCGATCTGACGCAATGTGCTGCCCGGGGGGTCGGACCGGGGTCCGGACTGCCGTCCCGCGCGGTGATCGGCCATGATGGGGGCAGTCGCGTCCGGGGGTCTTCCGGGCGTAACACGAGCGTAAAGAGCAGAGGTGAGACTGTCCCCATGGGCAAGCAGCAGCAGTTCGTGCTTCGGACGCTTGAGGAGCGTGACATCCGGTTCGTCCGGCTGTGGTTCACCGACGTGCTCGGGTTCCTGAAGTCGGTCGCGGTGGCTCCGGCCGAACTGGAGCAGGCCTTCGAGGAGGGCATCGGCTTCGACGGCTCGGCGATCGAGGGCTTCGCCCGGGTCTACGAGTCCGACATGATCGCCAAGCCGGACCCGACCACCTTCCAGATCCTGCCGTGGCGCTCGGAGACCCCCGGTACCGCCCGGATGTTCTGCGACATCCTGATGCCCGACGGCTCGCCGTCCTACGCCGACCCCCGGTTCGTGCTCAAGCGCACCCTGGAGAAGGCCTCCGCCCAGGGCTTCACCTTCTACACCCACCCCGAGATCGAGTTCTTCCTGCTGAAGAACCTGCCCGGCGACGGCACCCCGCCGATCCCCGCCGACCAGTCCGGCTACTTCGACCACACCCCGCGCGGGGTCGGCCACGACTTCCGCCGACAGGCCATCACCATGCTGGAGTCGATGGGCATCTCGGTGGAGTTCTCCCACCACGAGGGCGCCCCCGGCCAGCAGGAGATCGACCTGCGCTACGCCGACGCGCTGTCCACCGCCGACAACATCATGACCTTCCGTCTGGTCATGAAGGAGGTCGCGCTGGAGCAGGGCGTGCACGCCAGCTTCATGCCCAAGCCGTTCTCCGACCACCCCGGCTCGGGCATGCACACCCACCTGTCGCTGTTCGAGGGCGACCGCAACGCCTTCCACGAGACCGGCGCCGAGTACCAGCTCTCCAAGGTCGGGCGCTCCTTCATCGCCGGCCTGCTCAAGCACGCCGCCGAGACCGCCGCCGTCACCAACCAGTGGGTGAACTCCTACAAGCGGATCTGGGGCGGCTCCCAGCGCACCGCCGGCGCCGGCGGCGAGGCCCCGTCCTACATCTGCTGGGGCCACAACAACCGCTCGGCGCTGATCCGGGTGCCGATGTACAAGCCCGGCAAGCAGGGCTCCACCCGGATCGAGGTCCGCTCCCTGGACACCGGCTGCAACCCGTACCTCGCCTACGCCGTCACCCTCGCGGCCGGCCTCAAGGGCATCGAGGAGGGCTACGAGCTCCCGCCGGGCGCCGACGACGACGTCTGGGCGCTGTCCGACTCCGAGCGCCGCGCCCTCGGCATCCAGCCGATGCCGCAGAACCTCGGCGAGGCGATCGACCTGATGCAGCGCAGCGAGCTCGTCGCCGAGACCCTCGGCGAGCACGTCTTCGACTTCTTCCTGCGCAACAAGCGGCAGGAGTGGGAGGAGTACCGCTCCGAGGTGACGCCGTTCGAGCTGCGCAAGAACCTCCAGGTGCTGTGAGCACCTGAGGCTCCCAAACACCTCCGGGCCCGCTGTCGTTCGATCGGATGACAGCGGGCCGTCCGCTGGGGTGGGATCGCTTCCCCAATGGCGGTATGTGAAGATCCTGTGACGGACGGTTGTGATCCGATGGGCGTGCTCGTCCGTTCCGTCCCGAGAGGATCCCATGCCCTCCTCCGCTGTCAGCCGCGCCGCCGCGGCCCGCCTGCTCGCCCGCCGGGCCGTCGTCGCGGGCGCCGCCCTCGCCGCCGTCGCGAGCCAGCTGCTGGCCACCCCGGTCGCCGACGCCCGTGGCTCCGGCTCCGGTTCGTCGAACCCGCGCCCGCGCGCCGAGACCATCTCCGAGAACCCGCTGCCGTTCACCACCCGCTTCCAGGGCGACTTCCACGGCTCCGTCACCAGGATCAGCAACTCGCTGATGACCTGTGACGAGACCAAGCCGCCGGTCGACCCGGCGCAGCCGCCCTGCGAGGACGCCCGCAAGGGCCTCGGCAGCATGCCGATCAACAACAAGTACGAGATGAAGTACATCAACATCGACCCGGGCTCCATCGGCCCGCTCGGTGACCCGATCTACTCCGCCAGCTCCGCCGACCTCGGCCTGATCGACGGCTCCAAGGTCAAGTACGCCCGGCTGTACTGGGGCGGCACCCGCGGCATCGGCGACACCGTGCTGCCGGAGAACCAGATCGACGAGGTGTACCTCAAGGTCCCGGGCGAGAAGCAGTACCGGGACATCGCCAACGACCAGCCGTCCATCGGCTACATCACCACCGACGTGGAGAGCAGCTACCAGGCCTCCGCCGACATCACCGACCTGGTCAGGAACGCCGGCAACGGCACCTACACCGTCGCCGACATGGACTCGGTGGTGAAGCCGCACAGCTGGGGCGGCTGGACGATCGTCGTCGCGTACGAGAACGACTGCAAGCCGATGCGGCACATCCACCTGTGGGACGGCTTCCAGGTCGAGCTGCCGGACAGCCCGACGCGGCAGATCAAGCTCACGGGGCTGCAGACGCCGCAGAGCGGTCAGCTCCACGGCAAGCTCGGCTGGGTGGTCTACGACGGCGACCTCAAGTGGACCGGTGACACCCTGTCGGTCAAGTCCACCAACGGGCCCGAGGCGCTGTTCTCCGACATCAACCACGCGCCGGACGACGCCTTCAACTCCACCATCGAGGAGCTGACCCCGGAGGACCAGTTCGCCCGCAACCCGTACAACCGCAACAACTTCGGCTACGACTCCAACCGCTGGGACATCTCGCCGTACCTGCGCAACGGGGACACCGACCTCACCACCACCTTCAACACCCAGAAGGACGGCTACGACATCGGCGTCTTCTACGCCTACGTCAACCTGGACGGCTCCACCGACGCCTGACCGGCCGCCGCCCGGCGCCGCTGCCGACCCACCCGCACCGCGCGGGCCGGCAGCGGCGCCGCCGCGTTCCCGCCGGGCCGGCGCGGCGAGCCGCGCAGCAGCCGCTCGCACGGCCGCTCCACCCAGCGGTACAGGCCCGCCGCCACCGCCAGGGACCCCCCGGCCAGCAGCAGCCAGACCCCGAGCGCCGCCGCCCCGGGCGCCGGGCGGCCCAACTCGGCGAGCCAGCAGCGGATGCCGATCTCGTGCACCAGGTACCAGGCGTAGGACCACTCGCCGAGCCGCACCGCTGCCCGTCCGGCCAGACCTCGTCCGGCCGGTCCCCGTTCGCCCGGCGGCCGGGGGGCCGCACCGGCCGCGTCCCGCTGGGCCGCCGCCACCAGCAGCGCCGCGAACAGGGCCGCCGGCACCAGCTGGGAGGCGCTGTACGGGCCCCACCACAGCGCGTCCGGGACGGCCGCGTGCCAGGGCGCCAGCAGCAGGTGCCAGCCCGCCACCGCCGCGGCCGCCACGCCGAGCCGCACCCGGGGGAGCAGCCCGTGCCGCACCGCCAGCCCGACCGCCACCCCGAGCACGAACTGCGGGGTACGGGCCAGCGGCAGGTAGTCCAGCAGCCAGCCGCGCACCGTCGGATCGGCCGGCAGCAGCGGGCCCGCCGCCCACAGCGCCGGGCCGAGCACCGCGCACACCGCCGCCACCGGCAGCCAGGCACGGCGGCGCGGCGCCAGCAACCGCAGCAGCAGCGGGAACAGCAGGTAGAACCAGGCCTCGGCGCCCAGCGACCAGGACGCCGGATTGCCGCCGTACACCGTCGCCTGCGCCCACGGGTGCACCAGCAGCAGCGACCAGAGCGCGGCCGCCACCGGCAGCGCCGTGCCGATCGCGGCGTCCGCGCCCAGCGACAGCACGGTGCTCAGCACGTGCAACGGCCAGATCCGGGCGAACCGGCGGCGGGCGAACGCCCCGGCGGGGACGGGCGAACCGCCGTACGTCCAGGCCAGGACGAAACCGGACAGGACGAAGAAGAACGTCACCCCCGAGCGCCCGTACCAGGCGAGCGGATCGAGCACCGGCAGCCCGCCGACCTTGCGGGACAAGTGGTAGAGCACCACCAGCAGGGCCGCCCAGAAGCGCAGCCCGGTGAGCGAGGGCAGGCGGCTGGGCATCGGCGCTCCGGAACGGGGTGGGACGGTCGGCGCCGGGAGAACGAGCGCGGCGGGCCCGAGGTCACGGACGGGCGGCGCGGCGCGCGGCGCCGGGCCGCCCGGCGGTCGTGTCCGGCGGTCGTGTCCGGCGCCGGGCCGTCAGGGCGCGTAACCTGCTGGGGCGGACGGATGGAGGGGCCATGGCGGTGGACGAGCAGCGGGCCGGGAGCCGGGTCAGCCGGCCGGAGATCAGGCTGGTCAGGCGCGGGTTCACCGACCCGGCGCAGGCGGTGCGGCTGCTGGCGGGCCCCGGCCTGGAAGGCCTGGCCGACGACCCCGTGCTGCTGGACGCGCTCGGCGCCACCGCCGACCCCGACCTCGCCCTGCTCGGCCTGGCCCGGCTGCTGGAGGCCGCCGACGAGGCCGAACGGCGCACCCTGCGCGACACCCTCACCACCTCCAAGCCGCTGCGCGACCGGCTGCTCGGCGTGCTCGGCGTCTCCACCGCGCTCGCCGACCACCTGGCCCGGCACCCGCACGACTGGCACATGCTGGTCACCTTCGAGCTGCGCGACATGCACCCCGGCCCGGAGGACTTCCGCCGCGCGCTCGCCGAGGGCGTCCGGCGCGGCCGGGAGGGCGGCCGCAGCCCGGCGGACGCGCTGCGCGTCGCCTACCGCCGCTGCCTGCTCGCCATCGCCGCCCGCGACCTCACCGGCACCACCGACCTCGCGCAGACCGCCGCCGAACTCGCCGACCTGGCCGGCGCCACCCTGCAGACCGCCCTGGACCTCGCCGCCGAGCAGGACCAGGACGCCGCCCGGGCCTGCCGGCTCGCCGTGATCGGCATGGGCAAGTGCGGCGGCCGCGAACTCAACTACGTCTCCGACGTGGACGTCATCTTCGTCGCCGAGCCGCGCGAGGGCGTGGACGAGCACGAGGCCGTCAAGGCCGCCACCCGGCTCGCCGCCGCCCTCACCCGGCTCTGCGCGGACACCACCGGCGAGGGCACCATCTGGCCGGTGGACGCCAACCTGCGCCCCGAGGGCCGCAACGGCCCGCTGGTGCGCACCCTGGCCAGCCACCTCGCCTACTACCAGCGCTGGGCCAAGACCTGGGAGTTCCAGGCGCTGCTCAAGGCCCGCCCGGTCGCCGGGGACGCCGAACTCGGCGCCGCCTACCTGGAGGCGCTGGCCCCGATGGTCTGGCAGGCCGCCGCCCGGGACAACTTCGTCACCGACGTGCAGCAGATGCGCCGCCGGGTGATCGACTCGATCCCCGCCACCGAACTGGACCGCCAGCTCAAGCTCGGCCCCGGCGGGCTGCGCGACGTCGAGTTCTCCGTCCAGCTGCTCCAGCTGGTGCACGGCCGCACCGACCCGGCGCTGCGCAGCGGCAACACCCTGGAGGCGCTGGCCGCGCTCTCCCGCGGCGGGTACGTCGGCCGGGCGGACGCCGTCTCGCTGGACACCGCCTACCGCTTCCTGCGCTCCCTGGAGCACCGGATCCAGCTCTACCGGCTGCGCCGCACCCACCTGATGCCCACCGGCGCGGAGGACCTGCGCCGGCTGGCCCGCTCGCTGGCCGCGCTGATCAACGACGACACCCGCTCCGACCCGGTGGCCGCGCTGCAGCGCGAGTGGAAGCGGCACGCGGTCGAGGTCCGGCGGCTGCACGAGAAGCTGTTCTACCGGCCGCTGCTCGACGCCGTCGCCGAACTGCCGCCGGGCGCGGCCGGGTTGACCCCGGACGCGGCCCGGGCCCGGCTGGAGGCGCTGGGCTACGCGGACCCGGCCGCCGCGCTGCGCCACCTCAGCGCGCTCGCCTCCGGGGTGAGCCGCAAGGCCGCGATCCAGCGCACCCTGCTGCCGGTGCTGCTCGGCTGGTTCGCCGACTCGGCCGATCCGGACGCCGGGCTGCTCAACTTCCGCCAGGTCTCCGACGCGCTCGGCCGCACCCCCTGGTACCTGCGGCTGCTGCGCGACGAGAGCGCCGCCGCCGAGCAGCTGGCCCGGGTGCTGTCGGCCGGCCGGCTCGCCCCCGACCTGCTGCTGCGCGCCCCCGAGGCGGTCGCCATGCTGGGCGACCCGCAGGGCCTGGCGCCGCGCGGCCGGGCCGCCCTGGAGCAGGAGATACTGGCCGCCGTCGGCCGGGCCGGATCCACCGCCGCGGCCGTCGCCGCCGCCCGCTCGGTGCGCCGCCGGGAGCTGTTCCGGACCGCCGCCGCGGACGTCCTCGGCCGCCTCGGCGATGACCCGGCCGAGGCGCTGGACACCGCCGGGGAGGCGCTGACCGCGATCAACGCCGCCACCCTCCAGGGCGCGCTGCGCGCCTGCACGGCCGGCTGGGAGGCCGAGCACGGCGACCTGCCGACCCGGATCGCGGTGATCGCGATGGGCCGGTTCGGCGGCCACGAGCTGGGCTACGGCTCGGACGCCGATGTGCTCTTCGTCCACGAGCCGCTGCTCGGCTCGCTGGAGCAGGACGCCGCCCGGGCCGCCCAGGCGGTCTGCAACGAGCTGCGGACCCTGCTCGGTGCGCCGTCCACCGAGCCGCCGCTGCTGGTCGACGCCGACCTGCGGCCGGAGGGGCGCAGCGGCCCGCTGGTGCGCACCCTCGCCTCGTACGCGGCGTACTACCGGCGCTGGTCGCACGCCTGGGAGAGCCAGGCGCTGCTGCGCGCCGAGCCGGTGGCCGGGGACGAGGAGCTGGGCGCGCGGTTCCGGCAGCTGATCGACCCGCTGCGCTACCCCGGCGTCGGGGTGCCGGAGCGGGACCTGGTGGAGATCCGCCGGATCAAGGCGCGGATCGAGGCCGAGCGGCTGCCGCGCGGCGCCGACCCGACCACGCACACCAAGATCGGCCGCGGCGGGCTGGCCGACGTGGAGTGGACGGTGCAACTGCTCCAGCTCCAGCACGGGCACGAGCTGCCGGCCCTGCGCACCACCCGGACCAGGGCCGCGCTGGCGGCCGCCGCCGAAGCCGGGCTGGTCGGGCGCTCGGACGCGCAGGTGCTGGACGCGGCCTGGGTACTGGCCTCCCGGGTGCGCTCGGCGGTGATGCTGGTGCGCGGCCGGCCCGGCGACAGCTTCCCCGGGGAGGCCCGGGAGCTGGCCGGGGTGGCCCGCTACCTCGGGTACGGCGCCGGGCACAGCGGCGAGCTGGTGGACGACTACCGGCGGACCACCCGGCGGGCCCGGGCGGTGGTGGAGCGGCTGTTCTACGGGGGCTGAGGCCGGCGGCCGAGGCTCGGGCACGCGAAAGGGGCCCCGGGTGGGGCCCCTTCGGTTCGTCCGGGTCCGGCAGCTCTACCGGCGGGCGCCGGTCGCCGCGGGTTCGCTCCACTGCTCGGGGACGGTGATCGGCTCCTCCGCCGCCTCCCGGGCGGGCACCTGGGGCAGTTTGTAGACCCAGGAGTGGTACAGCCAGCGGGCGGTGAGGAAGCCCACGGCCAGGCAGAGCTCGCCGCCGACGGCGTCCATCCAGAAGTGGTTGGCGGTCGAGACGATCACCGCCAGGGTGGCCAGCGGGTAGAGCAGGCCGAGCACCCGGACCCACGTCCGGCGGGCCAGGTAGAAGATGGCCAGCCCGCACCACATCGACCAGCCGATGTGCATCGAGGGCATCGCCGCGTACTGGTTGGACACGTGCGCGGCGGGCCCGGAGGCCATCGAGCCCCAGGTGCCGTGCACCTTCACGGTGTCGATGAAGCCGCCGTCGGTCATCAGCCGGGGCGGTGCGAGCGGGAAGAAGAAGAAGCCGATCAGGGCGATCGCGGTGGTGGCGAACAGCACGGTGCGGGCGGCGACGTAGCGGCCGGGGTGGCGGCGGTAGAGCCAGACCAGCACGCCGATCGTCACGACGAAGTGCAGGGTCGCGTAGTAGTAGTTCATCCCGGTGATGAGCCACCCGACGCTGTTCGCGGCGTGGTTGATCGAACGCTCGACGGCGATGCCCAGCGACTGCTCCAGGTCCCAGATCCAGCGCGCGTGCTTCTGGGCTATCGAGGCCTGTTCCGGGACGGCGTTGCGGATGATCGAGTAGATCCAGTAGCTGATCCCGATCAGGGCCAGTTCGAACCAGATCTTCGGCCGGGCCGGTGAGCGCCGCTGGTCGCGGATGCGGCCGCGCAGTGCGGCGATACGGGACTGAGTGGCGCGGGCGGCTCCGTCGGGCAGGCGTCCCGAGGAGGCCGGCCGTGCTCCGGAACCGTCACCACGCGCCGCTTCGGCGCGCTGTTCGCGGCCGTGCTGGATCTTGGTCGGTTCCCCCATGGACGAGAAGTCTGCCAGACGTCCCGTCGCCGTCCAGTCATCCCCTGGCAGTGGATTCTTCACCGGCTGTCCCCCTTGAGGGCTAGGGGGCGGCTCCCACCGGGGTAGGGGGTGCGGTCGGGTCTGGTGCTTACCGGCGGGACAGGCATACGTCCCATTGTTACGCCGACCGCTCGAAGGGCGTAATCGGGGTGGCGGCAACGGTCCTGGCCTGGAGTTTCCCGGAACGAAACGGTTTCTGCATCTTGCTGAAACATATTGCAGGCCGCTAGCTTCCAGGGAACTCGCTCACCCCTTCCCCTAAGGGAGACCCTCAGTGGCCGATGTCCGGCTCCGCCCCCGGCGGAGCACCCCCCGACGCAGACCCGGCCGCACGGCCGTCCTGCTGGCCGCCGCACTGACCGCCGCCACCCTCGGCAGCGCGCCCGCGGCCCTCGCCGCCGCCCCGCCGGCCCCGCCCTCGGACGCCACCCTGGCGGCCACCGCAGGGCGGCACGACCTCACCCGCGAGCAGTTCTACTTCGTCCTGCCCGACCGCTTCGCCGACGGCGACCCCGCCAACGACACGGGGGGCATCACCGGAGGCCGGCTGGACCACGGCTTCGACCCGGCCGACAAGGGCTTCTACCACGGCGGCGACCTGGCCGGCCTGATCCAGCGGCTCGACTACATCCAGAACCTCGGCACCACCGCGATCTGGATGGCCCCGATCTTCAGGAACAAGCCGGTCCAGGGCAGCGGCGACCAGGCCTCGGCCGGCTACCACGGCTACTGGATCACCGACTTCACCCAGGTCGACCCGCACTTCGGCACCAACGACCAGCTCAAGGACCTGATAGCCAAGGCCCACGCCCGCGGCATCAAGGTCTTCTTCGACGTCATCACCAACCACACCGCCGACGTCATCGACGCCGCCGAACAGCAGCACGGCTACCGCTCCGTCGGCGCCTACCCGACCCTCGACGCCGACGGCAACCCCGTCGACGAGACCGCGATCGCCGACGCGGGCGCGCCCTGGCCGCGGCTCACCAAGGACTCCTTCCCCTACACCCCGGTCTTCCGCAAGCCCGCCGACGCCACGGCCAAGACCCCGTCCTGGCTCAACGATCCCGCGCTCTACCACAACCGCGGTGACTCGACCTTCGTCGGCGAGTCCGCCACCGAGGGCGACTTCAGCGGCCTGGACGACCTCGACACCCAGAACCCCCGGGTGGTGAAGGGCTTCGAGAAGGTCTACCAGCAGTGGGTCAAGGACGCCGGCGTGGACGGCTTCCGGATCGACACCGTCAAGCACGTCAACATGGCGTTCTGGCAGCAGTGGGCGCCCGCGCTCAAGGACTTCGCCGCCAAGCAGGGCAACAAGAAGTTCTTCATGTTCGGCGAGGTCTACTCCGGCGACCCGGCGATCACCTCGCCGTACGTCACCAAGGGCAAGCTCCAGGCCACCCTGGACTTCCCGTTCCAGGGCGCCGCCCGCAGCTACGTCTCCCAGGGCGGCTCGGCGAAGAACCTCGCCGACGTCTACGGCCAGGACTACCGCTACACCACCGCCGACACCGACGCGTACGAGCTGCCGACCTTCCTCGGCAACCACGACATGGGCCGGTTCGGCTCCTTCCTGCTCGCCGACAACCCGGGCGCCGACGAGGCCACCCTGCTGAAGAAGGACCGGCTCGGCAACGAGCTCCAGTTCCTCACCCGCGGCCAGCCCGTCGTCTACTACGGCGACGAGCAGGGCTTCACCGGTGCGGGCGGCGACCAGGACGCCCGGCAGGACATGTTCGCCTCGAAGACGCCCTCCTACAACGGCGACCGGGTGCTCGGCGGCCCCTCCGGCCCGGCCGACCGGTACGGGCAGGGCGGCGCGCTCTACCAGGACGTCGCCGCGCTGGCCAAGCTGCGCCGCGACAACCCGGCGCTCGCCGACGGCGCCCAGATCGAGCGCTACGCCGCCGACGGCGCGGGCGTGTACGCCTTCTCCCGGATCGACGCCGGGCAGCGGACCGAGTACCTGGTGGCGGTCAACAACGCCGCCGAGGCGAAGACCGTCACCCTCGACACCTTCTCCGCCGGGATGGGCTTCGACCGGATCTACCCGGCAACGGGCGGGAAAGCGACCTCCGGCGCCGACCGCAAGGTCACCGTGACCGTGCCGGCGCTCTCCTCGGTGGTGTTCAAGGCGGGCGCAGTCCTCGCACCCACCACGGCGGCGCCGCGGCTCTCCGTGCAGCCCCCGGCCGACGGTTCGAGCGGCACCGTCACCGTCGGCGCCACGACCGGCGGCGGCTTCAACCGCGTCACCTTCGCCGCCCAGATCGGCACCGGGCCCTGGCAGACCCTGGGCACCGCCGACACCGGGCGGAACCTGGTCACCCAGGACCTGAGTGCCACCGCCCCCGGCACGGTCGTCCGCTACAAGGCCGTCGTCCAGGACTCCAGCGGCCGGCTGCGCTCCGCCACCGCGAGCTTCACCACCGGCGCCCCCGCGCCCAAGCCGGTGCCCACCGCCGGCGCCCGCCCGTACGCCGTCGTGCACTACAACCGTCCGGACGGCGACTACGACGGCTGGAACCTCTACGCCTGGGGCGACCTCGCCGACGGCGAGGCCACCCCGTGGCCCGCCGGGCACGCCTTCACCGGCCGGGACGCGTACGGCGCCTTCGCCTACGTGAAGCTCAAGCCCGGCGCCTCGGACGTCGGGTTCGTCGTCGAGAAGAACGGCGTCAAGGACGTCGACGCCGACCGCCACGTCGACGTCGGCGCCACCGGCGAGGTCTGGCTCCGGCAGGGCGACCCGGCCGTGCGCACCGCCGACCCGGGCCCGGTGAACACTCCGCCCGCCAACACCGCCGTCCTCCACTACAACCGGGCCGACGGCGACTACGACGGCTGGGGCCTGCACGACTGGACCGGCGCCGCCACCCCCACCGACTGGGGCAAGCCGCTGATGCCGGTGCGCCGCGACGCCTTCGGCGCCGTCTTCGAGGTGCCGCTGGCCCCCGGCGCGACCAGCCTCAGCTACATCCTGCACAAGGGCAACGACAAGGACCTGCCCACCGACCAGTCCCTGGACCTCGCCGTCGACGGCCGCGAGGTGTGGCTGCTCGGTGGCCGCGAGGGCCACCTGCTGCCGCAGAACGCCGCCGCCTCCGCGCAGGTGGACCTCGGCACCGCCAAGGCCCAGTGGATCGACGCCAGGACCGTCGTCGTCCCGGCGGCCTACGGCGCGGGCGACGCGGCCCTGGCCGGCGGCACCAGCGCCCAGCTGGTGTACGACCCGGAGGGCGGCATCCGCGCCGACAAGGGCGTGCTGACCAAGCCCGGCCGTTGGATCCGGCTCAACGCCGCCCAGGGCGGCCTGACCGCCGCGCAGAAGGCCGCGTTCCCGCACCTGGCGGGCTACCGGGCCTTCACCGTGGACGCCCGGGACACCGCGCGCGTCCCGGCCGCGCTGCGCAGCCAGCTGCTGTTCACCGAACACCTGCCCAGCGGCGCCGTGCTGGCCGCCACCGGCGTGCAGACCCCCGGCGTGCTGGACGACCTCTACGCGCGCCGCACCGGCCGGGTGGACTTCGGCCCGGCCTACTACAACGGCAAGGTGGCGCTGTCGGTGTGGGCGCCGACCGCGCAGGAGGTGTCCGTCCAGGTCTTCGACGGCGCGACCGGCGGCACCCCGAAGACGCTGCCGCTGAAGCTGGACGACGAGACCGGCGTCTGGGAAGTCGTCCGCGACAAGGGCGAGTTGGACGGCAAGTACTACCTTTACCAGGTGAAGGTCTGGGCGCCCTCCGTCCAGCAGGTGGTGGTCAACACCGTCACCGACCCGTACTCGGTCGCGCTGTCCACCGATTCCAGGCGCAGCCTGGTCGCCGACCTCGCCGCCAAGGAGCTCAAGCCCGCGGGCTGGGAGGAGCAGAACGTCCCCGAGGCCGTCCCGCCGGCGCGGCAGCAGATCCAGGAACTGCACGTCCGGGACTTCTCGGTGGAGGACACCACCGTCCCGGCCGCCGAGCGCGGCACCTACCTGGCGTTCACCGAGTCGCAGTCGGCCGGCATGCGGCACCTGCGGGAGCTCGCCCAGGCCGGGGTGACCACCGTCCACCTGCTGCCGACCTTCGACATCGCCACCATCCGGGAGAACCGGGCCGACCAGAAGCTGCCGGCCTGCGACCTCAAGTCCCTGCCCCCGGACGGCCCGAAGCAGCAGGAATGCGTGGCGGCCGTCGCCGCCGACGACGCGTACAACTGGGGCTACGACCCGTTGCACTACACCGTGCCGGAGGGGTCGTACGCCACTGAGCCGACCGGGGTGGCGCGCACCGTCGAATTCCGGCGGATGGTGCAGGCGATGCACGAGGCCGGGCTGCGGGTGGTGCTGGACGTGGTCTACAACCACACCGCCGCCAGCGGCCAGGCCGAGCACTCGGTACTGGACAAGGTCGTCCCCGGCTACTACCAGCGGCTGGACGACAACGGCAAGGTCACCGCGGACAGCTGCTGCGCCGACACCGCGCCCGAGCACGCCATGATGAACCGGCTCGTGGTCGACTCGGTGACCACCTGGGCCCGCGAGTACAAGGTCGACGGCTTCCGCTTCGACCTGATGGGCCTGGACCCGAAGTCCACCATGCTGGACGTGCAGGCCGCGCTGCGGAAGATGACGCCCGCCTCGGACGGCGTCGACGGGAAGAACGTCTTCCTCTACGGCGAGGGCTGGAACTTCGGCGTCGTCGCGAACAACGCCCGGTTCGAGCAGGCCACCCAGCTCAACCTGGCCGGCACCGGCATCGCCACCTTCGACGACCGGCTCCGCGACGCCGCCCGCGGCGGCAACTTCATGCTGAACTCCGCCCCGCAGCAGGGCTTCGCCTCGGGCCTGTACACCGACCCCAACGGCTCGCCCGCCAACGGCACCCCGCAGGAGCAGAAGGACCGGCTGCTGCACCAGATGGACCAGCTGAAGGTCGGACTGGCCGGCAACCTGGCCGGCTACTCCTTCACCGACAGCTCGGGCCGGGCCGTCACCGGCGCGCAGGTCGACTACAACGGAGCCCCGACCGGGTACGCGGCCAAGCCGGGCGAGGCGGTGGAGTACGTGGACGCCCACGACAACACCGACCTGTTCGACGCGCTCGCGTACAAGCTGCCGACCGGCACCACGCCCGCCGACCGGGCCCGGATGCAGGCGCTCGGGCTCTCGCTCACCGCGCTCACCCAGGGCGCGGGCTTCGCCCAGGCCGGCAGCGACCTGCTGCGCTCCAAGTCGCTGGACGCCAACTCCTACGACTCGGGCGACTGGTTCAACGCCATCCACTGGGACCCGTCGCAGGGCAACGGCTGGGGCCGCGGCCTGCCGCCGGCGGCCGACAACAAGGAGATGTGGCCGACCGCGCAGTCCCTGCTGGCGAACCCGCGGCTGACCGTGGGGGCGGCCGAGATCCGCGCGACCTCCGCGCAGTACCAGGAGTTCCTGCGGATCAAGCGGTCCTCGCCGCTGTTCTCGCTGCCCACCCTGGCCGCCGTCCAGCAGCGGCTGTCCTACCCGCTCTCCGGCACGCCCGGTGAGACGCCCGGGGTGATCACCCTGCACCTGGACGGCACCGGGCTGAAGGGCGCCGAGAAGGGCGTCACCGTGGTGTTCAACGCCACGCCCACCGCGCAGGCGCAGACCGTGGCGGCCCTGAAGGGGACGGGCCAGGCCCTGCACCCGGTCCAGGCGGGCGGCGCGGACGCGGTGGTGAAGCAGTCCGGCTTCGACGCCGTGACCGGCACCTTCACCGTGCCGGGCCGTACCGTGGCGGTGTTCGTCCAGGGCTGATCGACGAACGCCGGAACCCCCGGGTCCCGCACCGCCGTTGTGGCGGTGCGGGACCCGTTTCGTTTTGGCCGCCCGGTGGCCGGAAAGCACCGATGGCACGGCCGGAAGCGTGATGTGCCGCGCCCGCCCGGCGCCGTCGGCCACCGGGTGGTGCGGGCGGGGGCCCTGAGTGCTGGTCAGTGACTTCCGGAAGTGATCGAACATTCCCCGGATCATGAAAACCGTGTTCATGAGTTCTCAAAGGGGTAACACAACTGATGAACAGTCATGCATACGGTTTCGGTAATGAATCGGCCATTCCGTGGCATGCATCTGTCATTAACGACTCGTTTGCTGCCACGATTCCTGCGGCTGCAGACGAGGGGGCCCCACCCCCCGGTGCGGCTGACCAGTTCAGGTGCAGCGCGTCCCAAACCTGCCACGACTTGTGAGCACCGCAATCGCACCCCCGTCGCGCACCCCGGGCGGGGGCCCCCACTGCGCCGCAACCCTGCGGCCCAGGTTTCTCTCCACCGGCGCGAACCCGCGCCGGTCGGAAAAGGAGTCCGCATGTCCCGTTACGCTCACGCCCGGAAGGCCGCGGTTGTCATGGCCGCAACCACCGCGCTGCTGGTGACCGGCATACCGGTCATCGCGCAGGCCGCGACGCCCGACGCCCCGTCCGCCGTCGCCGCCCAGCAGTCGGACCGGGCCGCGCTGATCGCCTCCGCGAACCAGCAGTCCGCGTCCTTCGTCCAGGCCCTGGGCCTGAGCAGCCAGGAGAAGCTGGTCACCAAGGACGTCGTCCTGGACACCAACGGCGGCCGCCACCTGCGCTACGAGCGCACCTACGCCGGACTCCCGGTGCTCGGAGGCGACCTGATCGTCCACCAGGACGCTGCGGGCGCCACCAAGAGCGTGACCAAGGCCAGCGAGGCCAACCTCGCCGGTGTCAGCACCACGCCGGCCCAGGCCGCGCCGAAGGCCCAGGCCGCCGCGCTCGCCGCCGAGCAGGGCGCCGCCGTCGACACCGCGCCGCGCCTGGTCGTCTGGGCCGCCGACGGCACCCCGAAGCTCGCCTGGGAGACCGTCGTCTCCGGCCGCGAGTCCGACGGCACCCCGAGCAAGCTGCACGTGGTCACCGACGCCGCGACCGGCGACGTGCTCAGCAAGGCCGACGGCATCAAGCGCGGCTCCGGCAACGGCGTGTTCGTCGGCAACGTGCCGCTGACCACCACCCAGAGCGGCTCGACGTACTCGCTGAAGGACGCCACCCGCGGCGGCCAGTACACCACCGACATGAAGAACGGCACCTCCGGCAACGGCACGCTGTTCAGCAAGTCGAGCGACACCTGGGGCAACGGCCAGGCCAGCAACCGCGAGTCCGCCGCCGTGGACGCCCAGTTCGGCGCGGCCGCCACCTGGGACTTCTACAAGAACACCTTCGGCCGCAACGGCATCCGCAACGACGGCGTCGGCGCGATGAGCCGGGCCCACTACGACACCGGCTACGTCAACGCGTTCTGGGACGACAGCTGCTTCTGCATGACCTACGGCGACGGCTCGGGCGACACCCACCCGCTGACCGAACTCGACGTCTCCGGCCACGAGATGAGCCACGGCGTCACCTCGGCCACCGCCAACCTGAACTACTCGGGCGAGTCCGGCGGCCTCAACGAGGCCACCTCGGACATCTTCGGTTCGATGGTCGAGTTCTACGCCAACCTGCCCGCCGACAACCCGGACTACCTGATCGGCGAGCTGATCGACATCAACGGCAACGGCACGCCGCTGCGCTACATGGACAAGCCCTCCAAGGACGGCACCTCCGCCGACTCCTGGTACTCGGGCGTCGGCAACCTGGACGTGCACTACTCGTCCGGTGTCGCCAACCACTTCTTCTACCTGCTGGCCGAGGGCAGCGGCGCCAAGGTGATCAACGGCGTCAGCTACAACAGCCCGACGGTCAACAACATCACCGTCGGCGGCATCGGCCGGGACAAGGCCCAGCAGGTCTGGTACAAGGCGCTGACCGCGTACATGACCTCCACCACCAACTACGCCGCCGCCCGCACCGCGACCCTGAACGCGGCCACCGACCTGTACGGCGCGAACAGCGCCGAGTACAACGCGGTCGCCACGGCCTGGGCCGCCGTCAACGTCGGCTCGCTGCCCAACCCCGGCGGCATCACCGTCACCAGCCCGGGCAACCAGTCGACCGCGGTCGGCGGTGCGGTGAACCTCCAGATCAAGGCCTCCGGTGGTACCGCGCCGCTGTCGTACAGCGCGACGGGTCTGCCGGCCGGGCTGGCGATCAACGCCTCCACCGGTGCGATCACCGGTACCGCCACCACGGCGGGTTCGTCGAACGTGACGGTGACGGTGAAGGACTCGGCGGGCAAGTCCGGTACCGCGAGCTTCACGTGGACGGTGACCGGTGGCGGTGGCGGCACCTGCACGCCGGCGCAGCTGCTGGGCAACGCGGGCTTCGAGACGGGCTCGGCGGCGCCGTGGACGACCAGCTCCGGCGTGGTGGACAACAGCTCCTCGCAGGCGGCGCACGGTGGTTCGTGGAAGTCGTGGCTGAACGGCTACGGTTCCTCGCACACCGACACGCTGGCGCAGACGGTGACGATCCCGGCGGGCTGCAAGGCGACGCTGAGCTTCTGGCTGCACATCGACACCGCTGAGTCGGGCAGCACCGCGTACGACAAGCTGGCCGTGTCGGTGAACGGGACCACGCTGAAGACGTACTCCAACGCGGACGCCGCGGCGGGTTACCAGCAGCGGACCTTCGACCTCTCGTCCTACGCGGGCCAGAGCGTCACCCTGAAGTTCACCGGCACCGAGGACGCCTCGCTGCAGACGAGCTTCGTGATCGACGACACCTCCATCCAGACCGGCTGAGTCCGGACCGGGCCCCCGCGGGCCCGGTGAACCAGGACAGGTGAGGGGCCCGGCGGCTACGGCTGCCGGGCCCTTGTCGTGCGTCCGGGCCCAGATGGTGCAGAAACGTTCCTCCCAGGCCCTTGACGCTCTCTCCCGGCGGCCCTAGGTTCAGCGCTGCAAGTTTCCGGCAAGTTACAGAAACTTCCTGCATAGCTCTTCCTGCACAGCTCATCCCCGGCTGCCCCCACCCCAGCCACCCCCCAGGAGACGACGTGGTCACCACCGCCCCCACCCGCCGGACCGCCCGCGCGGCCGGCGCCCTCGCCGCCTCGGCGGCCCTGGCGCTCTCGCTCGCCACCTCCCTCGGCGCCCCCGCCGCCCAGGCCGCCCCACCCGCCAACAACGGCAAGGACGTCACCGCCACCCTCTTCGAGTGGCGCTTCGACTCGGTCGCCCAGGCCTGCACCTCGACGCTCGGCCCGAAGGGCTACGGCTTCGTCGAGGTCTCGCCGCCCCAGGAGCACATCCAGGGCCCGCAGTGGTGGACCTCCTACCAGCCCGTCAGCTACCGGATCGCCGGGCGGCTCGGCGACCGGACGTCCTTCAAGAACATGGTCGACACCTGCCACGCCGCCGGGGTCAAGGTCATCGCCGACGCCGTCGTCAACCACATGACGGCCGGCTCCGGCACCGGCACCGGCGGCACCGCGTACACCAAGTACACCTACCCCGGCACCTACCAGGACCAGGACTTCCACTCCTGCCGCCAGCCGATCACCAACTACCAGGACCGCTCCAACGTGCAGAACTGCGAGCTGGTCAACCTCGCGGACCTCGACACCGGCAGCGCGTACGTCCAGCAGACCATCGCCCGCTACCTGGACGACCTGGGCTCCCTCGGCGTCGACGGCTACCGGATCGACGCCGCCAAGCACATCGCCGCCGGCGACCTCGCCGCGATCAAGGCGAAGACGGCCAACCCCAAGGCCTACTGGGTGCAGGAGGTCATCTACGGCGCCGGCGAGCCGGTCCAGCCCACCGAGTACACCGGCACCGGCGACATCGACGAGTTCCGCGTCGGCACCGACCTCAAGCGGATGTTCACCAGCGACAAGCTCGCCAACCTGTCCGGCTGGGGCGCCTCCTGGGGGTACCTGCCGAGCGGGCAGGCGCGCTCCTTCATCGACAACTGGGACACCGAGCGCAACGGCTCCACCCTCAACTACACCTACGGCAACACCTACACGCTGGCCAACGTCTTCCTGCTCGCCTCGCCGTACGGCGCGCCCAACGTCTACTCCGGCTACGCCTTCACCAACAACGACGACGGCCCGCCCAACGGCGGCACCGTCAACGCCTGCTACCAGGACGGCTGGAACTGCACCCACGCCTGGCGACAGATCGCCAACATGGTCGGCTTCCGCAACGCCGTCGCGGGCACCGGCGTGACCAACTGGTGGTCCAACGGCAACAACGCGATCGCCTTCGGCCGAGGCAACAAGGGCTACGTCGCGCTCAACCACGAGAGCGGCCCGATCACCCGGACCTTCCAGACCGGGCTCGCGGCCGGCACCTACTGCGACGTCCAGCACGGCGACCCGCAGCCGGGCGGCGGCTGCACCGGCCCGACCTACCAGGTGGGCGCCAACGGGCAGTTCACCGCGACGGTCGGCGCGGGCGACGCGATCGCGCTGTACGTCCCGGGCGGGGCGGCCAGCACCTCCGGCGCCTCGTTCAACGTCAACGCGACCACCGTCAACGGCCAGAACGTCTACGTGGTCGGCGACGTCGCCGCGCTCGGCGGCTGGGACCCGGCCAAGGCGCTGCCGCTCTCCTCGGCCGGCTACCCGGTCTGGTCGCTGTCGCTCGCGCTGCCGGCCGGCGCGGCCTTCCAGTACAAGTACGTCCGCAAGGACGCGAGCGGCGCGGTGACCTGGGAGTCCGGGGCCAACCGGACGGCGACCGCGCCGGCCTCGGGCCTGGTCGCCCTGAACGACACCTGGCGGCCGTAGGGCCCCGGGCGGCGCGCCCGTGACACCTCCGGGCCGCCCTCGGGCCGCCCCTGGACCCCCGTCAGCCTGGCCTGACGGGGGTCCCTCGTGCGGGTGGCCGTGCCGGTTCAAACCTCGGCCGGCGAGGCGGCGCTGACACGATCGCGGGATGAGAACCACCCCCCTCGTCCTCGACCTCGAACTGTGCGGCGGCCGCTGGGACGGCCACCGCAAGCGCGTCAACGCCGCCGCCCCGCCGCCCGCACTGCGGATGCTGCTCCGGGCCCGCCTGCCCGCCGCGGAGAGCGGCGAGTACTGGCCGACCACCAGCGTCTACCGGCTGGACGGCGACCGCGCCGGCTCGCTCCGCTACCGCCACTCGCACGACGAGTGATCGCCATCGGGTATAACTCCCGGCCCTGGAAATGGGGTTGGGTTAGGGTGGGGACATGGTTGCGAACCGCGAGGAAGAAGTGGCCGTGAACGAACCGGAGTTCGTCAGCGCTCCCGCCCTGATTCTTCAGTCCCTCGCCGCCGACCCCGACCGACGGGCCATCGCCACCGCCGACGGCGTCGAACTCACCGCCGGCGACTTCGCCGCCGCCACCTACCGCCTCGCCCACGAGCTCGTCGCCCGGGGCGTGGTGCGCGGCGACACCGTGACCCTGCTCGCCGGCAACACCGCCGAGGCGCTGAGCGCCCGTTACGCGGCAGGCCTCGCGGGTGCGCGGGTGGTGAACCTCTACGACGGCATGAGCGCTTCGACCCTGGCCGAGATCGCGACGAGCGTCGACACCGCCGTCCTGCTCGTCGACGCCGAACGGTACCCGGTGGCCGCCGAGTTGCTGCCCCTGATCGACGTGCCGACCGTCCTCCGTCTCGGCCCCGGACCGGATGCGATCGGCGAGGACGTGATCGCCGCCGCCGCCCACCGGCCCGCCGAGCCGCCGGCCGTCCGGGTCGGCCCGGACGACGACTGGGGCATCCGGCACACCGGCGGGACCACCGGAATCCCGAAGGGCATCCGCAGCCTGCACGGCGCCTACCGGAAGGTCTTCGACACCCCCGGCCGCATGGAGAGCGACGCGCCCCGCTTCCTCGCCGCCACCTCGCTCGCCCACCTCGCCGGGCTCTTCTCCGACCTGACGCTCCACAACGGCGGTACGGTGGTCCTCCAGCGCTCCTTCGACCCCGGAGACGTGCTGGCCGCGATCGAGCGCGAACGCATCACCGACCTGTGGGTGCTGCCGCCGCTGCTCTACCAGCTGCTCGACCACCCGGCGATCGGCCGCACCGACCTGTCCAGCCTGCGCCGGGTCTCGTACGGCGGCTGCGCGGCCTCGCCCACCCGGGTGCGCGAGGCGCTCAAGGTGTTCGGGCCGGTCCTGTGGAGCGGCTACGGGCAGTCGGAGGCGCAGAACATCTGCATGCTCGCCCCGCACGAGCACGACCGGGTCGGGCACGGCGGCCAGATCGCGGTCGGCCGACCCCTCCCGGGCATCGAGGTGGTGATCCGGTCCGCCGACGGCGCCGAGCTGCCCACGGGGGAGCAGGGCGAGATCCACGTCCGCTCGGACACCGTCATGGCCGGGTACTGGAAGAGGCCCGACCTGACCGCCGAGGTGCTGCGCGACGGCTGGCTGAACACCGGCGACATCGGCTACTTCGACGCGGACGGCTACCTCTACCTGGCCGACCGGCTCAAGGACAAGATCATCGTGGTCGGCGGGCACGTCTACCCGTCCGAGGTCGAGGACCTGCTGCTCACCCACCCGGCGATCGCGCAGTGCGCGGTCTTCGGGGTGCGCGACGCGCAGGAGGCGGAGCACGTCCACGTCGCCGTCGTCGCCGCGTCGGGGCAGCGGCCGGACCTGGAGGAGGTCCGCGCGTTCGTCACGGCCCACAAGGGGCGGATCTACGCGCCGGAGGCCCTGCACGTCGTGGCCGCGATCCCGCTGACGGCGGTGGGCAAGCCGGACAAGAAGCGACTGCGCGAGTCCGTGGCGGACTGACGGCGGGAGCCCGACGGCGGACCTCCGGCAGGCAGCCCTAGCCCCGCCCGACGTACGGCATGGCGGTCGCCATCACGGTGGCGAACTGCACGTTGGCCTCCAGCGGCAGTTCGGCCATGTGTCGGACGGTGCGGGCCACGTCGGCCACGTCCATGGTCGGCTCGACCGCGATCCGCCCGTCCGCCTGCCGCACCCCGGTGGTCATCGCGGCGGTCATGTCGGTCGCCGCGTTGCCGATGTCGATCTGCCCACAGGCGATCCGGTACGGGCGGCCGTCCAGCGACAGCGACTTGGTCAGCCCCGTGACCGCGTGCTTGGTCGCGGTGTAGGCGATCGAGTGCGGGCGCGGGACGTGCGCCGAGATCGAGCCGTTGTTGATGATCCGGCCGCCCTGCGGGTCCTGCGCCTTCATCTGCCGGAACGCGGCCCGGGCGCAGAGGAACGCCCCGGTCAGGTTGAGGTCGACCACCGCCCGCCAGGCCTCGACCTCCAGGTTCTCCACCGGCACGGCCGCGCCGAAGGTGCCGGCGTTGTTGAACAGCAGGTCCACCCGGCCGAAGCGCTCGACGGCTCCGGCGAACAGCGCGTCCACCGCCGCCGGGTCGGTGACGTCGGTCGGCACCACCGCGGTCGGGGTGCCGCCCAGGCGGGCGGTCTCCCGCAGCGGCTCGGCCCGCCGGCCGGCCAGCACCAGCCGCCAGCCGGCCGCGGCCAGTTCGGCCGCCACGGCCCGGCCGACTCCGCTCCCGGCTCCGGTGACGACGGCGATCTGCTGGGGCATGGCGTTCTCCTGGGTCTGCTCGGGTCTGCTCGGGTCTGGTGGGCTTCGGCTTCGGCTTAGGCTGGGCGCGGGTCGGTCGGGGCGTGAGCCGATCGTTGCGGATGCGGCGGCTGCCGTCACTGGTCGAAGGCCCCAAAATTCGCACCCCCGGACAGGTCTCGGACCGTGCTCCCCGCCGTCCGGCCCCCGCCGACCGGGGGGAGCGGTGAAGGCCTTTACCTGATCGCGAACAAACATTGGATTTCCGGTGGCCACCGCGCAACCGGGCCACCCCGGTCCACGTCATAAGATCGCAGGAAGGCGCGCCACCGCGAGGGAGGACGCGCCGCCACCCCGGGGACCGCACCAGCGCCGCGCCCCCGGTCTGTCCGGCCCCACCGGGGGGCCACAGCCCGGTCAGACGGACCGGGCGTGTCATCGGTCGGAGAGTCCTCACCGTGCTTAGGCAGTCGTCCCGTTCCCGCGCCGTCCTGACCGGCGCCGCCGTGCTCGCCCTGGCCGCCTCGCTGGCGGCCTGCGGGAGTTCCGGTGGCGGGAAGGGGGACAGCGCCAAGGCGGCCGGCACCCCGGGTGCGACCGGTACCGGCGCCACGGGGGGTTCGCCCAGCGCCGGTGGCGGCGGTACGCCCGCGCCCACCACCGCGGAGCCCGCGGCCGCCACCGGGAAGGTGCTGATGCCCACCGGTCCGGCCGCCACCCTGAGCAAGGCCCGGGACACGTCCGCCGGTCCGATCATGGTGACCACGGTGACCGGCGCGAAGTCCGGCGTCTCCGGCAAGGTCTGGGTCTGGCTGCCGCCCGAGTACAACGACCCCAAGTTCGCCAAGACCGGTTTCCCGGTGCTCACCCTCTTCGCGGGCGGCCAGAGCAACGGCTACAACACCTGGACCGACAACCAGCTGCCGATCCAGGAGGAGAACGAGCAGCTGGTCAAGGCGGGCAAGTCCCACCCGTTCATCATGATCATGCCGGTGCAGAACTTCAACAGCGACGAGCACAACGCGCTGGACTGCTCCGACATCCCGGGCCAGCCCAAGATGGGCACCTGGATGTCCCAGGACCTCCCGGACTTCGTCCGCGCCAACTTCCGCACCGTGAAGGGCCGCGACGGCTGGGGCGTGATGGGCGCCTCCACCGGCGGCTTCTGCAGCGCCAAGCTCGCCCTCCAGCACCCGGACGTCTACAAGGCCGCCGTCCCGATCGACGGCTACTACGTTCCCGACTCGGGGCTGTGGAAGGGCCACGACGCCGAGCGGCAGGCCAACAACCCCGACGTGCTGGTCGCCCAGGGCAAGGCCGACGTGAAGATGCTGGTCACCGCGGGCGGCGCCAACCCGTACGAGACCAAGCTGGTCAAGGGCTGGGTCGCCAAGGCCGCCCCGCCGGCGTCGCTGGAGTACTACGAGCAGCCCGGTGGCAAGCACCTGACCTCGGACTTCAAGAAGATGATCCCGGACACGCTGCAGTGGCTCACCAAGAACCTGGCGGGCCCGGAGGCCGACTGATCCCAGCCGCACGACGACCCGCGCGGCCGTCCGCACGACGCGCCGTACGACGACCCGCAGGCCGTGGGGCCGGGGGCCCCCCGGGGCCCGGGGCCCCCCGGGGGGGGCCGGGGGCCGGGGGCCGGGGGGGGGGGGGCGGGGGGGGCCCCCGGCCCCCGGGGGGGCCCCC
>NZ_JBIUSS010000037.1:0-74612 GCF_044741445.1 Kitasatospora sp. NPDC088160
CCTCACAGCACACGACTACCGGGACCAACCCTCCAACGGCAGGCGAACGCTACTGCTTCACCCATCCGAGCGACATCACGAATTCAACTTCAGTATCCCGGACGACAAGCTCACGCGGGACGAACCACGCTCAGCGACAACCCGGTGTGGGACGCCACCCCTGGCTCGTCACCGGAACGACAACCTTGGATAGATTCGCGACCGCTTCGAGGCGGCTCGGCCTTGGTCCGGTTTATGAAACCTGCGCAGGTCAGAGCTGTGTGGAATGGTCGGAGCGGGTCAAATCTGCCGGTCCGGGTCGGAGAAGGTCAGGCCGGCGGCGAGCGGGCGCCGCGCCGGGGCGGGCGCTGGCGCGGTCTCGCCAGGCGGCTGGCGGAAGTCCGCGCCCTGCTCCACTGGCAGCAGCTGGCGCCCGCCGGACTGGGCAGGCGCGGGAGCGTCGGCGGCGGGCTCGGAGAATGCGGGCAGCCCGAGGCTGCGGCGGTTGGCGGTCATGATGACAGTCTCGCAGGACCAGCCAACTCCCGGACGCAGCCGGTGGAGATCGGGAGTGGCCATGGCGGGCGCGGCCCTGCGACCGGCCGGCACCCGATACCGTGGTGCCGAGAGGCAGAGGCAGGAGGAACCCGATGAGCCTCCAACCCATGTACCATCACCACCCACCGCAGCCCCGAGTGCCGCGCATCCCCGACGGCATCACCGCCGCCCTGCAGGGCGGGCGCCGGATTGAGTTCTACCGCGAACTCGGCCAGGCCCCCATCGACCAGGCCGAGCAGGTCCTCAACCGCTGGTGGTGCGAGGCCGAAATGGACACCGACCCCGACCAGGACCGCATCATCGCCGCCGCCCGCAACGCCACCCTGCCCACCACCACCATGGCCGACGTCCTACGGCTGCGCCGTGAGCGGGGCGGGGACCTGCCGGGTGAGTGACGAAGAGCCGGACGGCCTGTGGCCGGTCCTGCCGTCCGAAGCCGTCCAGGACGCCCTGTCCGATCCCGGCCTGCCGGTCGACCTGTTCTCCGCGATCGTCGCGATCGCCGAGAACCCATGGCTGCCGGAGAGCAGCGCCCGCGACAGCGCCGGCGACTGGCGTCGACTCCCGATCCCCCACGGACGCGGCCTGGCCGAGTACGTCATCGACACTCACAGCCACCTCGTACACCTCACCCGCATCATTCCCCTCTGACGGGCCGCCGCCTCGCCGCCCGAACCTGCCTCGCGCCGATCGCTGGCGCGGACGGCCGAGAGGCCGCCGGATTCCTGGTCACGGCCGTGAGGCAGGAGCCAGAAGACGCGCGGACGGGCTGCTGTCCGAGGCGCGCGTTAACCTGCCAGGGCAATCCCTGGCAGGCGCAGGGACTCGGAGGAGGTTCTGCTCTCCGGTTCCGCCGCCGGATTCAGCGGGCCGACGCGGTGGAGACGGCGGCGCGAACCCGCACGACGGTAGTCTCCGGGCGGCACACCGGATCGGGCCTCAGTGGGCGTTTAGTGTGGGCTAATTGCACCTTATGCCCTAGTAGGTTCCTCGCCAGGTTGGTGTGCTTTCGTCCGCTATGCGCTTGGTGAGGTTGTCGATCGAGGCGACGTGGATCATGGCCTCGGAGCTGGCCGGGAGGGTCTCGTAGTCGCGGGCGAGGCGCCGCCGCAGCATGATCCACCCGAGACTCCGTTCGACCACCCACCGCCTTTTCGCAACATGGAATCCAGGGATGTCGGACTTCCGGTGGACGACTTCGACGTCGATTCCGAGGCCGGCTCCATGCTCGACCATGGCGTTCTTGAAGCCGGTGTCGACCCAACTCTTGGAGATGCTCGGATAGGTCTTCTTGGCCTGATCAAGGAGCTGTATTCCCACGGCGTTCTCGGACAGGCTCGCGGCAGTGACGACCACGGCGAGGATCAGGCCGATCGTGTCAGTGAGGATCCCCCGCTTCCGACCGACGATCTTCTTCGCGGCGTCGGTTCCCTGGCTGGTCACGGGCACATTGGTGGAGGTCTTCACACTCTGGGTGTCGATCACCGAGGCAGTCGGCTCGGGCTTGCGGCCTTCCTTCACCCGGGCCAGTCCGGTGAGATCGTAGTTCAGCTGGGCGAAGATTCCCTCGTCGCGCCACGCGGCATAGTAGGCGTAGACGGTGCCGTGGTTGGGGAAGTCGTGTGGAAGGTATTTCCAGGGGATTCCGGTTCGGTTGACGTAGAGGATCGCGTTGAAGACGTCGCGCAGGTCGACTTTCGCCGGCTGTCCGGTGGGCCTGCGGTCGAGCCGGGCCTTTCTCCAGGCCGTCAGAGTCGGCTCTATCAGGGCCCATCGGGTGTCGGACAGGTCGCTGGGGTACGGCTTGCCCTGGGCCATGACACAGCGTCAGCAGCAACAAGCCGGAGGATGCCGTTCCGCTGCTGATCGGGCGATTCCATGACGTCTACAGACCAGACGGACTTCGAGCAGCTGGAAGCCGTCCGCACGGCCAACGCCGCGCTGCGCCCGTGCTGGACGTGCCGGGGCTCGATCGGCGGTAAGGAGGGCTCGAAGCTGGAGCTGCGGGAGAAGGCCGGCCCCGACCGGCTGGAGCGCCCGGGGTGCGTGCAGGCCCGCACCGCAAAGGACCTGGGTCTGTTGGTGCTGCCCGCTCCGAACAAGCGGGAGCTGGTGACCGCGTTGGTGTCCGCTCCGGACGATCCGTGGCGGGAGGTGCGGGTTTTGCACGTCAGGCTCTATCCGGTTCGGGACCGTGGGGTGTGACTGCTGCTGCCCTCACCTGCGCCGTGGGTCCGTGCATGGCGCGTCCCGTCGCCTGGTCGTGCCTGCCCAGTCTCACTGATCATGGCGGTGGCGCTCGTGCTGGGCTGAGGCTCGTGTCGAGCGGCACCAAAGAGTGCAGTACCGCAGGGAACAGTGCAGTAGGTAGTTCAGTGCCGCGCGGAAGAGTGCAGTCGGCTGGACTTTCGCCAACGTCTCCGCTGGTCAACGGACTTTCCGCCTCATCAGCGGACCGCCCGTCCGCCAGCGCGGGTCGAACCTTGCTCATCGGCTTGCGCCCTTCCGCGCGGTCGACGGCACCCGGCCCACCGCACGAAACAGTGCAGTCCGCAGGTCAGCGGGCTGCCGACTGCACTCTTCCGCGCCGCTCAACAGCTCGCCAGGTTTCATGAGACGGATCGGGGATGCCAAGCTCAGGGATCATGGCATTTCTTGACTGGCGCCATCGGTGTCGTCCCCGGGTGAGTTTGACCGCATCCCGTTTGGGGCACGACGTGCTCTCACGCGCGGTTGTCGCGCTCACGTGGGAGGCACGTGTCCGACGGCGGTTCCCACACGAGTCCTTCCGCCTCCAAACTGTCGATGATCCACTTCCGGCCAGTCTCCCCTGCCACTGCCCAGGTGTATTCCATACAGCGGCGCCGCTTCCGGCGGAGCCTCCACAGCCTCGTTCGCCCACGAGGCCCTGCCAGGTTGTGCACGAGGTCGGCAAGCCACCCGATGCAGACGACATAGTCATCGCCCATCCACTGGTAGAAGGGCTGTCGCCGCCGGGCCATAGCGCGAATCTGAATCACAGCGAGGTACGTCAGGGCCGCAGCGGCCTCGTCATCATCTACCGCCTTCATAGCGAGTCCCCTCTCCTCCAAGCCGCCGAGTCCCACCCTGCCAAACTCCAGTGGCAGGAAACTACCGGTCGTCAACGCTCAGTGGCGAACGGTCAGGGTCCAGTGACGCCGGACAGAGTGGTTCGCCACCGGCCAGGCTCGCCGAGACTCCGCCAACGCCCAGTGCGAGCCCGGGACCGCGACCGGCAGGGCCAGACGTCCTTTGAGCGGGCGTGTGCTCACCGGGTGAGACCCACGTCAGGGAGGGCTTGGAGGGGGGTAGGCCGGATGGTTCGTGCCGGATGTGGTCCGGTAGGCGCGGTGCTTTCGTGGCTGGCAGCAGGTGGCGCCGGCCGCTCTCACCCGAAGGATGGACGTTCATGCCTGCTGCGCGTAGGGCCACGGTCGCTGCGGTACTTCTCGCCACGGTCGCCTTCACTCTTCCCGCTGCCGCCACCAGCGCGGACGCCGCGGAACCGGGGGTGACATGCGATGACGGCGTCGATACCGGCACGTTCTTTCCCGGGCTGGATGACGTTCCGAAGGACGAGGTCGTCACCCACGCCGAGGTGGGCGGAAACTGTTCGGGGTCCACCGCCGAGGGTCTGGCCTCGTTCACCGGCAGCTTCACCGGCATCTCCTGTGGCGGCCCTCACGGGTCGGACTCCCTCGGGTCGGGCACCGAGATTCTGACCTGGAACGACGGTTCGACCTTGACCTGGCAGTTTGACGGACCCTACCTGGACCATTCCCCCAGCGGGATGTACATCGATTACGGCGGCCGGGTCACCGCCAGCCGCTACCAGGGCCTGAGTCTCAACTCTCGTCTGAGTTGGCAGAGCTCAACCCGAGCAATAGTCAATACCTGTGGATGGCTTGGTCATGGCCGCGGGTTGGTTCCCCGGATGGCCTGCCAGCCGGAGTGCGGGGCAGCCGAGGTCAGGAGTTGTACTCCTGTGCCCCGGAGAGTCGCCAGCCCGGTGTGGACGGGGTCGAGTTCGTCGACGGATCGTCCGAAGTAGGCGAGGATCTGCGTCAGCTCCAGGTCGATGGCTTCTGCCGAGTCGCGGATGTGGTCGAAGCGGGCGCCGCGACGGACCGGGCCGAGGATGCAGCGCACCGTGGCCATGGCCTCAGCCGAGTTCACGATGGTGACCTGGTCGATCTGCAGTTCCACCTCGGCTGTGTGGCTGCCAGGGCTGAGGAGCTCGGTCACGCCGCCACCTCGGTGCGCTCGACCAGGGCGCTGTTCTCGAACCTGCCGCCGGCGCGGACCACGGCGACCAGGTGGGCGCCGGTGATCGCGCGCCAGCGGTCCAATCCAAGGTGGCACCCACCCACAACTGGTTCACCCTCCTCGACGTCGGAGACTTCGGCTGGCGCTTGGTCCACGGATATCTCGACGGCGCTCAAGGGGAGAATTATTCCATTTTCAAGCCGTACGACTGCATCGGCATGGACACCAGCGGTTACTTGCCCGCACAGGTATGGGGTTCCCAAAAGATGGCCCCGAATGTTCTCTTCCTCGGCAAGGCCCCCTGACCGAAGTAGGACGTGAACTTGGGCCCTGCCTCCGGAAGCGTGAATATGGACGGATGGTGATGTCGTCAGCGAGTGTGCAGGATGCGGTGCCGCAGGAGGTCCTGGACGGCGGCGTAACGCTCGCGGGTCCGTCGCACGATGAGGCGATGCGGATAGCTCCTGGGTTCGGCCGGCTCGGCTCGTGACCTCTCCTCGTCCGAAAGGCGCCCACCGCGTTCGGCCTCCCTGGACCCAGGTGTTCGCTACCGGGGCGGGCGCCGTTTGAACGGCACGACGTTGGGGCCATCGGTCGTGAGTTCGTCGCGCAGGCTCTGGTTCTCCAGAGTGAGCTGGTTGACCACGCGGACCATGGCGGGAACGTCGACCCGGAGCTGGCTGAGCTCCTTGTTCTTCGCGGCGACGGTCTTCTTCAGCTTGGCGATCGTGGCCCGCAAGCGGGCTTCGGTGTCCAGGACGGCACCGCGCTGCTGGACGTGCTCGTAGAACTCGTTGCGCAGGTCCGGGTGGCCTTGCACGCCGAAGGCATGAGCCCCAGCCGTCCCAGCCCGTCGGCGCCGGGTTCACCACTGTTCCAGGAACGCACGCAGCTCGTCGCGCTGACGGGCTTCGTCGGCGAGGACGGCAGCCAGAACACGTCCCTGCGCCGGCCCGGGGGAGCAGCTGCATGATCTCTGCTGTCGTGGGTACCGTCTGAGTTAGCAGTCGTGGATCCGAAGTACCGCAGCACCGGCAGTCGGAGGACCAGGGCGATCACCTCAACCCCAGGGGTACGCACCAGCGCGTATCTCGTCCCCGACCAGGGAGCAGCAGCATGGCCACCGGCACCGTGAAGTGGTTCAACGCCGAGAAGGGCTTCGGTTTCATCGAGCAGGACGGCGGCGGCCCGGACGTCTTCGCCCACTACTCCAACATCGACTCGCAGGGCTTCCGTGAGCTCCAGGAGGGCCAGAAGGTGACCTTCGACGTCACCCAGGGCCAGAAGGGCCCCCAGGCCGAGCACATCCGCCCCGCCTGACGTTCGCAGCACGACGCCCCGTACCGGTCTGGTGCGGGGCGTTCGTCATGCTCGGACCTGGTCGTGCCGGTCAGCCGGCACGCGGCGCAGCAACTGGGCGGCGAGCTCGGTGTCCAGGCGCTCGGCGTCGCCGGGGAAGCCGTGGCTGGCTCGCAGCGCGGCGCGCAGTTCCTGCAGCGTGTCCATCGGCGGCAGACCGAGACGGCCGCCGCCGGGCCCGTGTTCGGCGGGCTGGGCGCTCATCCCCACTCCCCCTTCTCTCTGTCGGCTGTGCCCGGCGCCACGCCGGGCCCGGGTCGGTGGGGCGTCCTGGCGCTACAGGTGCGGACCAACCATCAACACGGTGACCGTGCCATCCCTCTCGGCGTCGCCCTGGTGACCGTCGGCGTCGAGGTGGTCGTAGGTCCAGAACAGGCGCCAGGCGCTGGCACCCAGGTCGACGTACGACGTCCACGCCCGGCACCCGCCGTGGCAGGCCGGGGTGGCGGGGGTCGGCGGCCCGCACCTGTAGGGCGCGGCAGCTGACCGGTGCGCTGCGCGAGTCGGTGGAGCAGGTGCGCACCGCCGTCCTGGTGCTGGCCGAGCGGATGCGCAGCGCTGCACGCTGCTTTTCTGTCCTCGACCTGGCCGGTCTAGGACATGCGGACCCGCCTGGCGCGGCGGGCGGTGCGGGCCGAGTTGTCGGCCGTGGACGACAACCGGGTTCCCCAAGGACGGCAAGGCCTCGCCAGGGGTCGCCCGGCAGTACTCCGGCGCCCCTGGCACCGCGCCGCTGCCTGGCGATGGGCACCGCTAGGATCCGGGAGACGTCAGGGGACGGCGGACGGAGTCAGGGCATGGGCGGCGCGGACGAGGCAGCGGTCAAACGGAAGTTGGGGATCGAGACCTGGCGGAGCATGTCCAAGAACAGGGTGCTCAAGTTCGCGGCCGCGATGCCTGAGATGGCCACCGGGGTGCGGCTCAAGCTCATCGAGCAGTTCCCCGCCTTCAAGGACCTGGGCAAGGCCGACATCGATGCGGTCAAGGAGGCCCACAAGTCCACGCTCGCGGCCAACGAGAACAGCCAGGAGCACTTCTACCGGGCTTCGCAGGACCAGCGGGACGCCCTGCGGGCCGACCTCGGTCGGGACGACCTCAGCTGGGAGCAGCGGGAGGCCCTCCACGACCGTCTCGACCGGAACGTGCGGCAAGTGTCTGAGAAGGACAGCGAGAGCAAGCAGTTCCTGGGGACAGGGATGAAGGTGGTGGCAGCCGCCGGTGCGGCCGCTCTCGCACTGAGCGTGGTCTTCGTCGGCGGCAAGGTCGGTGGTGCGAGCGAGGGTGGTTCCGAGGGGGCCCAGCAGGACTAGCTAGCGCTGGGCGGCTGAACCACCCGGTCTCTCCAGCGCACGCCTGCCACCTGGCGGCCCCCGGGTCGCGGCGAGGCGCAGCACGGCCGCGCCCGGGAACGTCGGGGGTGCGTTCCGTGCGGGCCCGGCCGGTGGGAGGCCAGCAGCGCCGGGGTCACGGCGCGGCTGCTCTGCTCGGCGCCCTGGTGGTGCTGTGACGGGACCACCGTGGCGGGAATGCTAGACCTGTCTCCCGCCCGGGAATAGGGCTGCGACCTGCGGGGGCGGAGCACTCCGCGGCCCACCCGGGCGATGCGGCAGGCCGCGACGGCGGCCCGGTAGCCAACCGTACCCGGCGGAGCGGGAGGGCAGCAGGCGCGCCCGGCCGGGGGTGGGGAAGACCGAAGGGGAAGGGACGGAGACCTGGCTCGCGGGCTGGCGGGGCATCGTGGCGCTACAGGTGCGCCGTACGTGAACTCCTCGAGGCAGGAGCCCACGCTGAGGTGCGGCAGCAGTAGCGCCCACAGACCGCTTTCACGGAGGCGCGGGCAGGGCCGATTCCAGGAGGCGCCAACAACGCCTTCGACGGCGCCGCTGGTCGCGACTCCAGCTACGAGGGGAATGGCGTAACAATCTCCGAGAGCGGGAGGACTCCGGCGACTACCACCGCCCGCGCGGAGCTCTCGGCGGCCAGGCGCCCTATGAACGGCTCAAGCAGAAGATCCCGACGAGGCTTCGGCGGGTGCACATTTAGCCGTTGACGGCGTAGACGCGGACCGGGTCTTTCCCGCTGATCAGGTGGAACCGGGCGGGGTCCGTGTTGACCGCCTTGGCGATCTCGCCGTCCCGCCAGTTGGACGGATCGAGCGCGAGGTACTGCGCACCGCTGCGTCGCAGGTCGGTGTAGAGGGCGTTGAGGTCGTCGGTGGCCGTGACCTGGACAAGCTTGCGTTCCATCTTGAGGCCGATGAGCGGCAGCCGGATGTCCGGTCCCTGGTCCGTGATCGCGATGACCGATCCGTGGGGCAGGCTCCGCACATGGCCGAACGTGTTCCACGGCCAGACCTGGTCCTGCTGCTTGCGGCGGTGGCGCATCAGGTCGATCGTCTCGTTCACGGTGTAGTAGTGCGGCGCGATCTCCGTCGCCGACACGTGGACGGGTTCGGTTGTCTTCCACACCGAGTCGGCGCTGGTCCCTGCCAGGCCGAACCCGACGGCCACCGCGACCGCCCACCGGACGTATCCCGCCACGCCCGTCGGTCGCTGCCTGGTCCCGGTGATCCAGGTCAGGAACACCGCGAGGAAGACACCGCCGAGGATCGTCAGGTGGATCGTGTAGCGCGCCCACCACGGGCCCGGGCTGCGCGGCGCTTGCTCTTGCCTTTGCGGCGCGAGGTCACAATCTCGTCGCTCGTGGGCGTTGCGAGGGGCCGGCCGCTTGTGGGCGTGCCGCATCTCCTCAATGTGTGTGACCACGTCGGCTGGTGTCGTGTTCGGCTGATGGTGTGGCGTCGAGCTTCGGTCAGTCAACCCGTGTTCGGCGTGTCGCGGGTGCCGGTTCACCCGTTTCGGCGCCGTTGCTCAGGAAGTCCCCGTCCCTGCGGGTGATATGTGTGATCGGACGGGTCTTGCAATGTTCGATCACGCGGTGGCGGCCCTGTGGGGGCAGTGGTGGGTTCGCGTGGGTCATGGTGTCGTCGAGGCGGTGCGGGACGTGTGGTGTTGTGCGCGGGTGACAATGAGTGAGACGTTCTGTCCGCCGAAGCCGAATGAGTTGCTGAGTACGGCCTCCTGGGGGATGTCTCGTCGTGCTGTGGCGACATCGAGGTCGATGTCGGGTCCGATGCCGGCTGCGGTGAGGTTGCGGGTCGGCGGGATGACGCCGTGTTCCACGCTGAGGACGGCGATGAGCGCCTCTATCGCACCGGCCGCGCCGAAGAGGTGGCCGAGTGCCGCCTTGGGGGCTGTGACGGTGGCGCGGCCGAAGACCTTTCTGATCGCGTGTGCCTCGGCGGTGTCGCCGGCCGGGGTTCCGGTGGCGTGGGCGTTGATGTGGCTGATCTGCTCGGGAGTCAAACCGGCTTGGGCGAGGGCCTTGCGCATGGCGGAGACCTGGCCGGAGCCGTCGGGAGCGGGTGCCGTGATGTGGTGGGCGTCGGCGGCGATGCCGGCTCCCGCGAGCACGGCGTGGACGTGTGCGCGTCGGCGGCTGGCATGCTCGGCGCTTTCGAGTACCACGACGGCGGCGCCTTCGCTGAGGACGAATCCGCTGCGGTCCGCGGCGAACGGCCGGGACGCCGAGGCGGGTTCGGCGGTGTACCGCGACAGTGCTTGCGCCTGGGCGAAGCCGGCGACGGTGATCGGGGTGATCGCGGCCTCGGTCCCGCCCGCGATGACCACGTCCGCCTCGCCGGCACGGATGAGTCTGGCCCCCAGGGCGATCGCCTCGGCGCCGGAGGAGCATGCCGAGACAGGTGTGTAGGCCCCGGCCCGTGCGCCGTATTCGATGCTGATCAGCGCCGCTGCCGCGTTGGGCATGAGCATCGGTACCGTGCGTGGTGAGACGCGCCGTGTCCCGGCCGTCTCCAGTACGTCGTCTTCCTTCAGTAGCGTTCGGACGCCCCCGATGCCCGTGCCGATCGCTGATGCGAGCCGGTCCGGGTCGACCTGCGGGGCGCCGGCGTCGGCCCAGGCTTCGGCCGCTGCGGTGAAGGCTGCCTGCTGTGAGCGGTCGAGCCGCCTGGCCTGCGCCGGCGGCAGCGACTGGGCGGGGTCGATCGCCATCGTCCCTGCGGCGGTGTCGGGAAGGCCGGCGTCCTTGTGGCCGCGCAGGGCGCCGCCGCGGATGCCCGACCCTCCGGCGAGCAGGGCTTTCCAGGTGGACTCCACGTCTGCGCCGAGTGGTGTGATCGCGCCGAGTCCGGTGACGACGACTTCAGTCCTGTGCATGCCCTTCAACCTTTCTTGTATGCGATACAAGCGAACGGGCCTAGTTGTATCACATACAATTCGGGTGTGGAGAAGAAGCGAACCGAAGCCCGACCAACGCCGGCCCGGTCGCGTGACCGCGGTCGCGCGACCAGACGCCAGCTGATCGAGGCAACCGCACGGCTCTGCAAGGAGCGGCCCGGCGCCGAGGTGAGCGTCGCGGAGATCGCGAACGCGGCAGGCGCCTTCCCCAACCAGGTCACCTACCACTTCGGCTCCAAGGACTCGCTGCTCGTGCACGCCGCCTTTCTCGGCTTGCTGCACGACGCCCGACGGATCGAGCGCATCGGTCGCCAAGCCCCCGATGCGGCGACGTTTCGGCGCAACATCGCCCGCGCCGTACTGGCCATGCCCTCGCTCCCATCGGTCGCGCGAGCACTCGCCGCCGGGATCTCCAAGCCCGAACTCGCCCCTGTGGTCGACCGGCACCTCCAGTTGCTGTTCCGGCAATCCCAGCGCTTCGTGAGCCAGCTCGTCGACGGTCGCGGCTGGAGGGTCCGTCGACCGCTCGACGTGGAGGCCAGGACGTTCTGGAGCACCGCGCTCGGCGCAGTGCTGCTCGTCCGCGCCGGGGCACACGGCACTGTCGCCGACCTCGACCTTGCCGGAGCACTGACCATCCACGACGAAACCGAACACGGCTAGCCCGGTCGAACGGGCCTGCGGCGACGACGAACGCGGTTCCCGTCCGAAGGCGGCCCTGTCGTGCGAACGCGGCCCTGTCGCGGCCGGCACGTTCGCGGCCGGCATGTTCGCCGTCGCCGACGAACCCCGTTGCGGCTGGGGCAAGGCGTCAAGAACCTGCTCACCGGCAACAGTCCGGCCTGTTTCAGAAGTGGATCAACGGCTGTCGTCCCTCCTGACGTAGCGAAGCGAGCCAGCCCCCGTGCTGGAACTAGGCAGGAACCTCCTCCTCCCACGGATCGACCCCGCGACGCTCCAGTTCGCCGGACCGGCGATCCCGCTGCGACTCGGGAAGGCCCTGTCCGCGCCAAGGGCAGAAGCCGACCGCGATGCCCGATGCGCCACCGTCATGGATGATCAACCCGCGTTCCTGGAGTCCGGCACTGAACCGAATCAGTGCGTCCGGGCAGCCGAAGGGGCCGCCGTGCCGGTCACCAGGCCAGTTCACCCGGCTCGCCACTGCCTCACAGCAGTTGGGGCGGTGGCGAACCGGGGCGCGGGCGGGGCGGGGCACGGGCGGCCCCCCGCCGGCCCTCTTCTCACCCCGATCCGCCTACGCAAACCACCGCACCCGGACTCCCCCGGGCCCGTCCGGCAGGCTTGCCGGTTCACGGCGCCCGGTCTCGACTGACGCTGACCGTTACCGTCCTGCGCGACGGGGCGGGGGTCAGGTGAGTGCTTCCACGATCCGGGCGCAGCGCACCGGGTCCTCGGTGAAGCCGGCGCGCAGGCCCCATATCCAGTACTCGACGGCTCGCAGTAGTGCCCATTTGCGGGCGCGGTCGGGGTCGAGGTCCGCGGCGTCGGTCAGGGCGTCGATGCACCACTGGACGCGCGAGGGGCCGAGTTCGTCGAACCGGCTCCACAGCAGGGGTGCGACCTGGTATTCGAGGACGCCGCGCACGATCAGCGGGTCGACGACCGACCAGTGTCCGTCGGGGGTGCGCAGGACCTGGTCGTAGTGGAGGTCGTTGTTGACCAGGACGGTGTAGTCGTCGTGGGACAGTTCCTCGGCCAGGTCCAGTGCGTGGTCGAGTGTGTGTCGGGGTATCGGGCGGCCGAGTTCCTCCCACTGGGCGGGGAGTTCTCGTCGGTGGCCCGCAGCGATGTCTGCCGTCGTGCGCAGGCCGTCGGGTGGCTCGATGGCCAGCCGCCGTAGCAGTGTCCCGATCACGGGGACGGCCTGTGTCAGTGGCGCGTCGCGCAGTGGACGGGTGTGGTCGAGGCGTTGCAGCAGCATGACGCCCGCCGTGGTGTCGGTGTCGAGCAGGCGGACCGCGCCGTGGCCGTTCCACAGGCGCAGGGCGAGTACCTGTTCCTGCATCTGCTGGTCGGGCCACGTGACTTTCAGTGCCAGTGGCTCGCCGCCCCGGCGGACCGGCACGACGAGGCTGTTGTAGCCGTGCATGGGTGGCCCGTCGACCTTCAGGTTCCAGCGGTCGCACCATTGGGCGACGGTGTCCGGCAGGGCCGCCAGCCACCGGCGGCCCGCTTCGCCCTCGTGCTGCCAGCGGCCGAAGGCCCGAAGGGATTCGGGTACCTGTGTCAGGCGGTGTTGCTGCGAGCTTCCGGAAGTCACGGCGTCTCCATCCGGCGTCTCCGTTACGGTCTGGTCCAGGCCTTGTCGTCGGGCCCGTTCCTCGCTGATCGATGTGGTGCGGTTGCGGTGCACTGCGGGTGCGGCGCGCCTATCGGCGAGGTGCGGTGCGGTGCGGTGCGTCCGCAGGGGCGGTCGGGTCGACAGGAGATCCTACGCACCGGATGCCCTTGCCTGTCAGGTCAGTTCACGCCGAGGGCCGGAGAACTCCCGTACGGATCCAGGACGGGTGTACCTGTGCGGAGGTGCTTGTGCCGCCCGTCGGCCGTATCCCCGGCCCACGGGAGGGACCACCTCGTCCTGGCCCGTGTGCGGCCCGGGCGGGCGGCCGCCGGAAGCACTCCTGGCCCGTCTCCCGCCCCCTCTGCACCCGGGAACAGTTCCCTGACCGTCTCCCGGCCCTGGGCGGTACCGGGTGGGGTTGTGCAACAGGTCGTCAACAGGTTCCGGTGAAACGGCCACGCAACCGTGGCCCGTGGGCGGATCATGTTCGGGTGCCGATCATTGCGAACCCGCCCCCGCCCCCGCCCGCCAGGCCGCCGTCCTGGGAAGACCGGCTGGAGGCCTGGGTCGGGATATGCGCGGCCCGACTGGCCTTGTGGGGCCACGACTTCACCGACGGCGCGTGGCCCGACACCGAGGACCTCGCCGTCCTGCTCGCCCGAACCGCGGACGAAGTCGCCGAGATCCCCTCGATGCGGCCGGCCCACCAGGCCCTCACCGCCGCCCTCGCCCGCGTCCACGCCGCCGAACGATGGCTCCGCCCCTACAGCGCGGTCTCTCCCTCCATGGCCTGCCACCATCTGCGCCAAGCCGCTGAACACCTCCACGCCGCCCACCGCCACCTCACCGACACCGCGCCCCGAGGCCGTCCCAGCCTTCCACCCCGGCGGGGCCCGGAACACACTCCCCCGAGCCCCTGACCGCACCAACAATCCGACCACCCGCCGACGGGCCGTCAACCCGGCCCGCGAGGGCACGAGGCGGGGAGGAGGCGACCGCGACGACAGTCGGCGATGCGGGGCGGCAGGGCAGCGGGGCGGCAGGGCGGGCAGGCGGGCAGGCGGGGACACCGGGCTCGCCACCATCCTGGCCATGACGGGCACGACGACCATGCGGGCACAGCAGGCCCGAACAGCTCGGCCCCGGGCAGCCCCCCCTTTTTGCCTCATCCGGCCGGGGGACGACAGTGCGGCAGCCAGGCCGGGAGCGAGCCCGAGCGGGGCAGACCGGGGCAGGCGGTCACCGACGACAGACCGGGGCGGCGAACAGGCTCTCACCACCCCCGAGGCGGGGCGGTGACGACGACCGACAAGAGAACCCCGACAACAGGCTGCGGGCGGCGGCGCCGAAGAGAGCAGCGATCGGGACGACGTCATCCCCGGGGCGCAGCAGGATGGGACGGCCGACGCCTGCCACAACTACGGGGGCACGGCCGGGGACGGCGGGAGGACTGCGGGAACAAGGCCCGGTCGGTCGGGGCGCAGCCGGGCAGGCCACGCGGCACCGGGCGGCCCCGATGGCGCGACGCGCGAAACGGGAAATCCTCCTGTCGTGGATGGCTTCAAGGGGTCATCCGGGCGGGAGCACGCCGAAGAATTTCCGGTCCAGCAGCGCTGACGGGGCTGATGGCCGCTGGTATCGGCGACCCGGGGATGGGCAGTCATGAGGCGATCCACCCGCGCACGACTGTCCTGCGTCCCTACCGGGCCGGCCCACGGCAGCCAGGGCGGTCACCGATGGCAGACCAGACCAGCGAACAAGCGCCCCCGCCCCAGGGGACAAAGCGAGCCGGGACAGGCCACGCAGCCGCCGCGGAACAGCCAGGACGGGGTTGGTTCAGGGGCTCGGGCGGTTGCGTCTGGTGGCCGTGTGGAGGAAGCGCAGGGAGATGGCGAGGCCGGCAACGGCGGCGGTGGCCACGAGGATCATCGTGGGCTGGAGGGCGTCGTCGGGGTAATGGCTGCCGGTGACGCGTGAGGCCTCGGGGTCGTCGGCTGCGACCTCCAGCAGGACCGTCGCACCGATGCCCGGTGACCTGACGCCGTGCGGCGTGAGGGAGTCGGTGCTGTAGTCGCGGTCGGCAACCCGGTAGGTGAGCGTGTACCTCGTTCCGCCCTTCATGGCCACAGCAGCGGTGATGGTCGCGTCCACCCGTAACGGTGCGGCGTCGATGCGGCTCGCCGTCCGCCACTGCGACAGTGCCGCGACCGTGCTGAGAACCAGCGCCAGCAGTGCGGCCAGGGCGCCGGTCAACGGGAGGAACCACGCGCGGCGGATCAACGATCTCATGGTCTGTCACGCTACGCGCCGTCACAACGGTGAGTCGAGGAGTACCCAGCCCCCGTCCACCGGACAGACTTCCTTCCGCGGCTGCGCGGTGACGGATTACCGGCCAGCCGAGGCCGACCGGACGGTGTCCGGCCTTTCCCGCCGGCACGCGCCCGCGCCGCGACCTGGCGGCGTGGTACGGATACGACGATACGGACCTGCGAAGCGGGTACTACCACGTCAGGACCCTGCTGGAACGGGCCGTTCGGGCCCTGCGGACCCGGGCCCGCCGAGAACTGCGCAGAGAACTCGGGCCTCTCGACGAACGCATCCTCGCCCGGACAGTCAACGACCCGTTCGCACCGGGTGACCTTCCCTGGTGGAAACGACGGATCGAGATATGACGAGGGGAGAACGCGGACGGGTACCGGGCCGCCGGTCACCCTGGCTGGTCCCGCCGAAAATCCGCAGGTCACATCCTCTGGTCCCTCACGGACCGCCTGCTTCATGAGCTACTGCCGCTGGTCGGACGAGGAAGCGACGCTCCGAGGAACCGGTGGAGTAGGAGGAGGGCTGGGCGACGCTGTGGGAGAAGCGGTCGCCGCCCCGCACGCGATGCGGGCGCGGTCGGGCAGGTCTCGCCGCACAGGAACCCCTTGCGGTGGCGGCATCGACGCGCGGAACGGGAAATCTTCCTGTCATGGATGGCTCTGGAGGGTTAGCAGTACGGGATCGTGCCGAAGAATTTCCGGCCCGGTGGCGCCGGCGGGACCTGGTGCCCGCTGGTACCGGCGTCCCGGGGACGGGTGATCATGAAGCGATCCACCCGCGCACAACCGTCCTGCGTCCGCACCGGGCCGGCCCTGCGGCCTTGGAACCCGGACGGTAACCGCCGGCCGCGAGATCGCCACACCCCGGACCCGACCGGCCAGGCAGGCAGGTGGTCCCGGGTTCCGTCACCGCGAAATGGTGACTGGGCATCACGAACAGACCCGCCGTGCGCGTCGGTCCCCGATACAGTCGGCGACTTCCCGGCCGGCCCAAGGAGGTGGCGTCGAGGATCATCCGGGCGACCTGACGGGCGGCCGGTTCCCGGGACGTCAGCTTCGCGGTGCCCTCGGCTTCGGGGAAACGGGCCTCAATTCGGCCGTACGGGCCTTGACTTCAGCGGCATGCCGGCGCGTGGGCGGCGTGGGCGAGAGCGTCGGCCTGATCGGCCGCGATGGCCGGCGAGCGGGCCGCACCGTGTCGGCGTCTGCTGGCCGCTCAGTCTCCCCGGATGAAGCCGATCTGGATCTCCGCGAGGAACGACCGAACCCCGATGCACGGCCAGCCGGCTGCCTCCACTGCTCTGACGCTCAAGTCGATCTCTTTGCGGATCTTCTTCATCGTCACGCCGGGGCCGTCGATATCAAAAACAGCGGCGAAGTCGGTATCGCCCCGGTCAAAGGCCATCCTGGCGTCCGAAACAAGCTTTTGCATACGCCATGCATGGATCAAATCCCATGGCCATCCCCCTGAGCAGGTGCTGTGTACCTCGGTCCGCCGAGAAACTCGCTCATCAGGAAAGCCTTTACCCGGGCCCCAGTCTCCTAAAGCCCGATCTGGAGGTGCCGTGCCCCGACCCACGGTGGGTCCCTGGGGGCGGAAACCGCCGCCCGATGACCTGCGGTTGGTAGGTTTCCCCCAGGAAAAGCCAGCGGGGCGCCGGTGATGGTCGGTTTCAGGCGAGGCGGCCCGCGCGGGCGGGAGCAGCGGTACCGCTGCCGCGGCGGATCTCGTCGAGGACCGGCGTGCCGCGTTCGTCGCCGCGCAGGGCCAGGGCTGCGGCGGCTTCGAGGCGGGCGTCGAAGTGGGGGTCGGTGAGGTGGGCCGCCAGCACGGCGCGCAGAGCAGGGATGTCCAGCAGGACGCGGGTGCCGAGGGGGAAGTGAGTGAAGCTGTGAAGCGGACCGGGTGACGGAAGCAGGGTCGTCGACCAGGCGCAGAAAAGGACGGCGAGCGTGTCGGGCCGGTCGCCCAGGAGGGCGGGGAACGCCAGAGCGACGCAGTGGCGAACACCCGGGTCCGGGTGGTCGGCGTGGGCCAGGACGGCCGCGAGCTCCTCGCGGGAGCAGTAGCCGGTGAAGGCCGCGATGACGGTGTGCAGGGCGTACGGGTCCTGCTCGGTGTCCAGCCGGGGCCGGAGGAACTATGCGGCCTCCCGGGTGAACGGCGACTCGTCGTCGTTGTCGGCATCGAAGCCGAAGCCGAAGCCGAAGAAGTTGATCACGTCGAACGCGAAGCGCCGGCGATCGAGCTCGCCGCCGTCCTCGGCCTCCTCCGCGACCGCGCGGGCCCAGTCGAACCTGTCCTGGCTCTGCGGCTCGGCGACCCGGAACAACGACGCGAACCAGTCGTCGTGTTCGGGGCCGGCAAGGGCCAGGGCGCGGGCCATCAGCTCGTCCGGCGTGCGGTGGACCGAGTTTCGCCTCCAGGCCGGTGACGACCGCCCGGTGGGCCGGGAGCGGCACCGCCCCAGTGCCCGCACCGGCCCCGGACTTCAGGGCCGCCCGTCTCCGCACAGGGCCCCGGACGTCCGCTCACCGTGGCAGCAGGCGCTCCAGATGGAACTGCGCCCGCCTGTCGGGCTCGGCCTTCAGCGACTGGACCAGGTAGCGCCCGGGCGGGAGCTCGACGGTCAGGTACTCGCCGCGCTCGAGGACGGCTCACCGTCGTAGAAGACGTCCGTGAGCAGGTACCGCCCGGCGGTCAGGTCGAGGAACGGCCCGTCCTCCCACACCCCCGACCGCAGCGCCTCGCGCACCAGCGGCCGGACGTCGTCCGCGCAGTCGAAGTGGAGCGGCCTGACGAACACCCGCTCCTCGGCCGGCCACCCGACCAGCAGCGGCTCCCCGCCCAACACCAGCACGTCCCCGTGCCCGGGCACCGGGTAGGCGGCCGCGTAGTCCGCGGCGGCCTCCAACAAGGCCTCGTCGCAGCCCGTCCACCCCTCGGCGACCGTCTCGGGACACAGCACGAACAGCCCCGAGTCGGTCCCGTCCAGCCAGCCCTGCTCCACGGTCAACATACGGGGGATCCCCGCACGTCAGAGGGGACTGACGGTGCGCGGGCAGGTGGGCCACACGACCCGCGTGTACCAGGCGATCGCTCACGATCCACGCGCCCGGGCGCAGCACGGCGAGCAGGTCCGTATACGCAACGGCCCGCCGCCGCCTTCCTGGAGGAGCAGGTCGTGCGGGCGCTCCCGCCCGCACAGCCGCAACAGCGCCGCCCCGGTCAGCGCCCGAAACTTCCGACAGCAGAACAAAACCAGCGGCCGAAAGCGGCACGGCCCCGCAGGCCACCCCCATCCACCTAGCTGATCACATCGACGCGGGACACCTACCCGGCCGGCCCGAACGAAGACGCCCGGTCTGGGCGGCCGCTTTGTCGAGCGCGACGGTCATCGGGCCGTCTGCTCCTCGGCCGGGCCCTTCTCGCCCGTGTTCTCCGCCAGGACGAGGCCAGCGCTGACGGCGACGTCGAGCACGTGCTCGCAGTACGCCGCCGGTGTCCTCCGGTGGTCCGGGCGCAGCGCGGCGGGTTCGGTCCGGGCCGGAAGCGTGGCGGCGGCGCGGCGTCCGGCGACGGTGGGACACCGCAGGGTGCGAGAGTCCGACCGGGTGGTCGTGCGGGCGGGTCCTCCCCTTCATCCGGTGTCGGCAGGATCAGCTCCGGTGGCCAGACAAAGGACCAGGCCCCCGACACGCGACCCGCACCCCGCGCCGAGGGATCGGCGCGGCCCGGACGGCCATGCGGGTCCGCGTGACAGGTGACAGGTGTGACAGGTGCGACAGGTGCGACAGGTGCGGAATTCAGCTCAGCAAAGTCCGGCAAAAGTCCCGGGAAATGGAATGATGTCCGAAAATCGTTACACCAGGTTGTGACCTGAACACCTCTTGTTAGTGTCCCTTCAGTTCGACTCGCATGCCCCACCTCACACACCAGGGAGTTTGCGTCATGCTGAAGCGACGAATCGCCGTGGCCGCCGGGGTCGCCATGATGGCTCTGGCCGTCGGCACCGTGCCCGCCCACGCGACCAACGAAGTCAACTTCGCCGAATGCCTGTTCGCCAGCGACTACTTCACCATCGGCATCACCAACGACAACGGCACCGGTTTCAGGAGGTGCTTCGCGAACGCCGGCGACATCTGGATCGACCAGAGGTCGGTCACGAGTTTCAGCAGCGGCAACAACGCCGGGTACTTCGAGTACGAGCCCGGCGACGGCTCCCTCTACCGCCACACCTTCGGCAAGAACCAGGCCATCACCAAGAACTACAGCACCATCACGACGCTCCACATCAACTGAACCACCGGCCGGTCACAGGAGGCCGTGCCCCTGTGACCGGCCCCCCACGGGGGCCGTCCCTCGGCGGAGCCGTCGCGGGCGGGCCCCGTGGCACGCGGTCGGCGGGGCCCGGGACGAGGGGCGCGAGGACGCGCTGGGTGGGGTTGACGAACTCGTCGTTGCCGTCGTCGTCCGAGTTCACCGAGGCGGCGACCGACCCCGTCGCCCAGGAGGCCAGGCCGAGCAGGAGGAAGAGGACGAGCAGGCCGCGCCCGGCACCGACCAGGACCAGCGGACGGGTGCCCGACGCCGGGCCCTCCGGTTCGCTGCCCGGCTCCTCGCCGAACAGGCGCTCGGGGTAGGCCGACGAAAGCATCGTCAGGTAGATGGTGTGGCGCATCCGGTAGCGCAGGACCGCGGCCGTCGCCTCGTACAGCGGCTGTGACATCCGGCCGAGGGCCAGGACCACGAGCCAGACCACGAACGACGCCGTCCGCCAGCCCCCGTACGCCAGGCCCTGCGCGATCGAGGCCTCCGACAGCGTTCCCGGACACCCCCCTGTCCCTCGGTGGTGCTCCCTGCAGAACTGACCGACATGCAACTCCAGTGGCTCCATCGGAAGAAGACCGCCGTCCCGCCGCCGTCCGCGCCGCGACCGTGTCCCGGCACCCCCGGTGGCCGACCGGACGATGCGGCCGGCGGGTCGGGCACGGTGGTCCCGGTGTCAGACCCCCCGAGAGACCAGGGAGCGGGTGGTGCCGCGCGGGCAGCCGACCGGGGCCGTGGCGATGATCGCGGCGACGGCACCGAAGGACGCTGGATCGATGCCTTCGAGGCGCCCCGCGGTCTGGTGACCGCCTTCCGCATGCCAGGGAGGCTCGCACCGCTCCCGAGGCCGGGCGAGTCCAGGGAAAACAGACCAGGAAGATGACCTGGACCACATATGCCACGACACATGTGTCGTGTAATGTGTCCGATATGAGCACTTCAGAGAAGAATCCGGCCCTCGTCTTCATCCCCTGCTTCTCCGGCGCCCCGTGGAGCGCCGAGCAACTGGCCCCCTACGGCGAGGCACCCAAACGGACGCTGCGCCTGCCCGAGGGCGTCGACGACATCGAGCGCTACGCCGACCACGTCGAGAGCGCGATCGCGGACCTGGACGACTACGTGCTGGTCGGCGACTCCTTCGGCGCGAACATCGCCCTCGCACTGGCGACCCGCCGCCCGCGGGGCCTGCGCGCCCTGGTCGCGTCCGGCGGCTTCGCGGCCAACCCGGTCGACTCGAAGCCGTGGAAGGCCCTGATGCAGGCGATCGGCAGGGCCCGCGGGCCGCTTTACCGGCAGCTGACACTGCGCGCCCACGCCCACCGCCTCACCTCCCCGTTCGACGGCGAGGGCCAGGTGCCCTGGAGCCAGGCGCGCAGCCGCGAACTGTTCCTCGCCAACACCCCCGCCGTCTCCTTCGGCGCCCGCCTGCGGGCCGTCCTCACCGCCGACTACGTCGACGCGCTGGGCCGGGTCCAGGTCCCGGCCCTGATCCTGACCCCCTCCCACGACGTACTGATCGGCGAGAACGCCTCCAAGGCCATGCTCGCGGGCATCCCCGACGCCCGGGAGGTCGTGCTGCCGCGCACCGGCCACATGTTCCGCTTCTCCCACCCGGCCACCTACGCCGCCGCGGTCAACGACTTCCTCGCCACCGTGCCGACCACCCGGCGAGACGCCGATGCGTAAGGCCGAACACCTGCGGTTCGCGATCCTGGCGGCCCAGCGCGAAGGCAACCGGCTGCTGATCCAGGCCCTCAAACCGCACGGCATCACCCCGTCACAGGCCGAGGTGCTGCGCCTGCTCCAGCAGCACGGCACCTTGAGCCTCAACGGGCTCGGGCAACTCCTGGTGTGCGAGAGCGGCACCAACCCCAGCCGGCTGGTCGAACGCGTCGTCGCGGCCGGGCTGGTCGAGCGCCGCACCGACGCCGCGGACCGCCGCTACCTCCAGCTCAGCCTCACCCCCGAGGGCGAACGCCTGGCCACCGCCGTCGCCGGGATCGAGGAGTCCCTCTACGCCGCGATGGACACCGTCTGTCAGGGCCTGGACACCGACGCGATGCTCACGTTCCTGCACAACTTCATCGACCCCCTGCCCTCGGGCGAGGCCCTCAACAAACGCCTCGCCCTCGACTGACACCCCGCCCCCGACCGACGCCACGGCCCGCACGGGACCGCACGGCCGCACAGGACCGGCCGACCGCGCGCCGGGGAAGGAACGACCATGCGGTTCGAGAACACCCCGACCGTCGACGCGCCCGTCAGCGAGGTCTTCGCCCACCCCGCACGCCCACCTCGCACCGCCACCTCGCACGGCCACCTCGCACGGCCCGAAAACCTCCGACGCTGGGACTACGCACTCGACACCACCGAGCAGGCCTCCCCGGGACCGATCGGGGCCGACACGACCTACCGCCGGACCCGCACGCTCCCGCGCCCGGCCGAGGAGCACTTCCGCATCACCGCGTACGCCCCCCCGAACCTTCTGACCGCGGACGGCGACTTCGGCCCGTTCACCGGCACCACCACCTACCGGCTCACCCCGCTCGACCAGCACGCCACCCGACCGGTCAACACCGTCCACCTCACCGCCCCCGAAGTCCTCAACGCCGTCACCACGGTCACCGCTGCGGCGGACCGCAGTTCCTCCTTCTCCGCGGTTGGTCAGCCGGTCGTCGCGCTCGCCCCGGTCAGCCTCGTCCTGACGGATCCAGTTGCGCAGGGCCTCGCGGTGCACTCCGACGCCCCGGGCCATCTGCCGGATCACGGGCTTCGGATCGGCAGCCCGGTACGCGGCAACGGCTCGCTGCCGCAACTCGGTCGGGCACTTCATTGGTGCGGCCATGACAGAGGCTCCCTTCTCACGACCTATCAGGTCATGTCCGGGCCGCCCGGCGGCGGCCATCTACAGCCAGACCCGCCGGCCGGCCCGGCTGCCGTCGACCCCCTCGCCCACGGCGTCGATCACGCCGGCACCGTCCAGGTGCGGGGTGACCTCGGCGAGCAGCTTGGCGTGGGCGATGCCCGAACGGGCCTGCCAGTCGGTCGGGTTGACCCCGGACACGGCGACCCGGACCCGGACCTCGCCGGGGCCGGGCACGGGGAGGTCGCGGTCGACCAGCTGGAGAACGTCGGGCCGCCGTTGTCACGGTAGATGATGGCCTTTATGGTCCCCGTCCTCGGGTCCTTGGTGGAGATGGACTGTGCGCCGCGGCCGGGTGCCCGGGCTGCGGTCGCGAGCCGGCCCGGCCGGTGCCGGCCGGTGTCGGTCAGCCGATGGGGACGTCGTTGGAGCGGGACTCGACCGCGTCCAGGGCGGCGAGGTCTGCGGCGTCGAGGGTGATCTCGCCGGCCGCGATGTTGGCTTCGAGGTGAGCGGCGTTGGCGGTGCCGGGGATGAGCAGCACGTTGGGGGCGTGGTGCAGCGGCCAGGCGAGGCCGACCCGGGAAGGTGTGACGCCCAGGGACGCGGCCACTGCGACGGCTTCGCCGCGGCGATGGTGGAGGCGTTCGAGTTGCCGGGCGCCGTAGCCGTCCCGCAGGACGGTGCGGTCGGTGAAGGGTGCGGTCGGGGAGGTCATGTCGCCGTCTCCTCGGTCGGTGGCTGCAGGGCGGTGTGCAGCAGTTCGGCCAGGTAGAGCGCCATCACGCAGTCGGCGATCGGGATGGCGTGCTCCCGGGCGCGGGCCGGGGCGGGGTCTTCGGCCTTGGCCAGGGTGGGCTGTGACGCAGTCGAGCACCATGGCGCGCATCCGGTCGACCGTGTCGGCGACGATGGCGCGGATGGCCGGGTTGGTGGTCGCCTCGCCCCAGGTCTGCACGCCGACCCGGGCCTCGGCGGGGTCGATCGTGGCGATCAGGCGGGCGAGCAGTTCGTCGGGGTCGGGCGGGCTGTCGCTCGCGGCGTACTGGCCGAGGGCTTCAGCGCGTTTGGCGAGCAGCGCGTGGGCGGAGGCCCGGACCAGGTCGTCCTTGCTGCGGTAGTGGGCGTAGATCGAGCCGGTCGAGAGGCCGGACTCGGCCGTGATGTCGGCGATCGAGGTCCGCTCCAGGCCGTCGCGGCTGAAGCAGCCTACGGCGGCCTCGGTGATCTGGGTGCGCCGGAGTTCCTTGCGTGCGTCGGTGAGCCGTGGCACCGCGCCCTCCGTCAAGAAGAATTGACGTTCTGCTTGCAGAGGGGACTCTGCAGAATCCTTGCTCTGTTTGGTGCGGGGGCGGCCCACGGGTGGACAAGCCCGGGCCGGAAGGAGGCCGGGAGGCTGTGCTGCCCGTTCCCGTGAACGGGACCGGGCGCCTGGGCCTCGTGGCACGGGGACACCGCGATGCGCGGCCGCAGGCCCGTGGGGCACTGGCGGTCTGTCGGGCTGCGGGCACGGCGACTAACGTACGGGTGCAGGCTCGGTGACGCTTCGTCACCAAGCGCCGCCATGGGTCCGCCATGGCCTGCGCAGTACGGACGGGACTCCATGCCCGGACGCACACCTGCCGAAGACGTCCATCGTGCGACTGGAGACCTCATGAATCCCCTCTCCGTTTCCCGTCGGCAGCGCCTGCGCGCTTCCGGCGCCGCGTGCGCCGCGATGGCGTGTGCCGTCGTCCTCGGTGCCGCGACACCGGCGCACGCCTTCAGCGGGGGGAACCACGAGAAGATCACCCGGGCCGCCCTGGGGCCGGGGGGCTGGCACCAGAACTCGCTGACGGCGATGGCGGACGGGAACTCGGGCGCGATCGTCGCCAACGACCACGGCGAGTACTTCGGCATCGGCAAGCTCCACTGCGACAACGCCGACTACCTCGACCCCAGGTACGACAGCCGCTACCCCCGCACCCGCGAGCAGGCCAACGCCGAGATCATCGACTGCGTCGAGAGCTCCATCGACCACGTCAGGAGGGCCGTCGCCGCCGCGGACCGGCTGGTCGACGCGAACGGGCGCGTCATCGCCACCCAGACCTCCATCTCCCCGGCTTGCTCGTGGAACGACCGACCGGGACGGGCGAAGTGCGAGGTGCTGGAGGACCTGGGCCGCGGCTGGCATCAGATCGAGGACTTCTACGCCCACAGCAACTGGGTCGACCAGGCCGGCCCGGGAGCCATCGGCGTCAAGAACCCCCCCGGCCTGGGGCGCACCGACCTGCCCGTGTTCTTCTCCATCGGTCGTTACAGCTCCATGAGCAGGGCGGACTGGGTCAAGGACGCCACTGGCCACATCCCTCACGACCTGGCGACGGGCTGCTATCCGGACCGCGACCACAGCGGGACGGTTTCCAACTGCACGGGTCGCGTCACTCATGACGGGGTCCTGAACAAGGACACGAAGGACAGTCCGCGCTCGGTCGTCGCCCACAACTTCGACCACGCCTACGACCTCGCCGTCAAGGACATCGCACGCCAGTGGAAGGACTTCGAGGACGAGCTTCAGCGCAGGTATCCGAACAACGGCCGGGCAAAGGCGATGATCTGCGCCATCACCCATGACCACCCGGACAAGACCTGCTCCTGACACACCACCGCGGCGCTGGCCAGGCCGGCCCGAACGGCCCGACCACACCCGCCGGTGGCACCAGGAGACCGGCGGACCCGATGTCCCGCATTCCGCAACGGGAGGAAGGCCCCGCGTGTCCCTTCGACGCACGGCCTTGAGGATCGCCGCCGCGGCGGCGGCCGTATCGGCGATCGCCCTGCCCGCCTCCGCCCACGCCACCGGCCTGTCGACGGCCGGACCGGCACACGCGACGGCGGCGGACCGGGCCGGCTTCGTCATGGGCAAGGCCCAGTTCGACCGGATGTTCCCGAACAGGGACCGGTTCTACACCTACGACGCACTGGTCGGCGCGATGAGCGCCTACCCCGGCACCAACCTGACCTGCTGAGCGGAACGGAGAAGTCATGCGCGGATTCCTGACCAGGCTGTTCGTCGCGGCGGCCGCCGCCGCACTGACCGTGGTACTGCCGAACGCGGGCGCGGCGATGGGCGCGACCGTCACGGGTGCGACCGTCACGGGTGCGGGCGCGGCGACGGGTGCGACCGTCACGGGTGCGGCGGCGCCGACCCGCACCGCGCCGGTTGCGGCCGCCGCGGTCAACCACACGGTGACGTTCGTGAACCACTCGTCGCAGAAGCTGTGGATCGGAAGCGGCGTCAACGCCGACGGGTCGAAGCAGTTCACCCGGCTGCCGGTCCTGGCTCCCGGCCAGTCGGCGACGGTGACGATCCCCGAGACGGCCGCCCCGTTCCACTGGCGTGGGAAGTTCTTCGCACGCCAGGGATGCGGCGGGGCCCTTGGCAGCACCTTCCACTGCCGGGTGGCCGACTGCGGCCCGGCCGCCGACCACTGCACGACGGGCGAACAACCCGCCAGCCTCGCGGAGTTCAACTTCGACGCCAAGGACGGCGCCGCCCCCTGGTACGACGTGAGCTACGTGAACGCGTTCTCGCTGCCGATCACGATCACTCCGGTGAACGCCACGATCCCGGCCGGCGGGGGCTGCGACACGCGGGGCTGCGCGGCGAACCTGCTGCCCTACTGCCCGCCCGCCGACCTGACGCGCGGGCCGGACGGCAAGCCGATGCTGTGCACCAACCCCAGCCGGGACACCCCCAGCAGCTACAGCCGCGCGCTCAGCGCGAAGTGTCCCAAGGCCTACACGTGGTCCAAGCAGGACCAGGTGCCGGGCAACAAGGTGATGCAGCAGTGCAGCCGCTGCAGCGGCTTCACCGTCACCTTCGGCCCCACCGCGTGAGCCACCCGCCCCGGACCCCGGCCCCCGGACTCCAGGACCGCCGCGGCCCCCGTCACGACCGCGTGACCGAAGAGAGGAACGCCTTGCCACGTCGAATGCGCCTGTTCACCGCCCTGCTCGCGGTGCTCACCTGCCTCACCGTCGGCAGTGCGGCCGACGCGACCGCCGCCCCGGCGAAGAAGAAGGGCGTGAGCGCCTGGAACTTCACCGACGTCACCAAGGCGCTGGCCGACTCCAGGGCCGGCTGGTTCTACACCTGGGCCTCGGACCGCCAGCAGATCAAGCCGCCGGCCGGCGTCGAGTTCGTCCCCATGATCTGGGGTGCGGGCTCGGTGACCGACGCACAACTGCGAACGGCCAGGCAGGAGGGCACGACCCTGCTCGGCTTCAACGAACCCGACCTGTCGGCGCAGGCCAACATGAGCGTGGCCAGGGCCCTCGACCTGTGGCCCCGGCTCCAGTCGACCGGGATGCGTCTGGGGGCACCCGCGGTGGCGGGCGGCGGCGACGTCGCGGGCGGCTGGCTCGACCAGTTCATGAAGGGCGCCGCCGCCCGTCACGACAAGGTCGACTTCATCCCCCTGCACTGGTACGGCTCGGACTTCCGCGCCGACGCCGCGACCGGTCAACTGCGCAACTACCTCCAGGCCGTGTACAACCGCTACAAGAAGCCGATCTGGCTCACCGAGTACGCCCTGATCGACTTCTCCAGCGGCACCCCGAAGTATCCGACACCGGAACAGCAGGCCGCGTTCGTGACGAAGTCGACCGCCATGCTCCAGGGACTTCCCTTCGTCGAGCGCTACGCGTGGTTCACCCTCTCCGCGGACCGTGGCGGCACCGGTCTCTACAACCGGGCGACCCCCAACCGGGTGGGTACGGCCTACCGCGCGGCCGGCTGAGCACACACCCCGCCCCCGTCCACGCACGGGCCCGATCGACCACGACACCCGGACCGGCGCAGAACCGGGGGTCGGCGAGCCCGGCGGGTGGACCGACGTGTCCACCCGCCGGGCGACGGCTCGCGGCCGTCGGCTCAGCTCGTGGCCGATCGGCTCGGCTCGTCGGCCGCCCCCGCGCCGGTCCAAGGGATTCCTCAGGTGGTCACCGCTCGCGAGCGCGCTCGTCACGGCCGGTACGGGGTCGCCGCCAGGACCGCCCCGTCGGCGCTGGGCGGCAGCGGCGGCAGCGGCCAGGACGGATCCGGTGCCCAGGCCGGCCGGCCGCCGGCGAACGGACCGGTGCGGTCCTCCCGCATGCCGATCGCCCGGCGTCGGGCCCGCCCGACCTGACGGCCCGCGCAGTCGTCGACCACACCGAGGCGGCGCGGCTGGGCGTACCCCCCGGTCTCCTTCCAGCGGTGCCCCGACAGGTCGGAGGCGGTGGCCAGGCGGCCGGACGGCGGCAACGGTGGCGGCGTCCGGCCCCCGGGCCTCGTTCCCCGGCTCCGTCACGCGGGGCCCGCCGGCGGTCAGCCCCCGGCGCAGCCGCCGTTGCGGCAGTCGCGCCAGGGGCCCCAGGCACCGCCCGGGGCCTGCTCGGAGATCTCGGCGGACAATGAGCTTGTTCTTTTTCTTCCGCCCTCGAACGGCGTCTCGAACGGGGTCGCTCACTTGGGGATTCGCCGGACATGAAGGCGGCCTTCGCCTGATCCTGTGCTCCGACCAAGGTGCACGTGACCACGACGAAGGCCGCGAGGGTGAGTCTGCTGCCTGATGCTGTGCGGCGGGAAGCGTTCGCGAAAGCGTCACGCTTCCGGGGAGAGTTCTACGAGTGTCTGACCGCCCGGCGTGACGAGTTGTTCGAACTCGCCGACGCGGTGCTGTGTGCGGACGGTGCGGTGAAGTCCCGGTGGACCTGACACTGCTGCCCGAGCACCGGCGTGGGCACGGAGCGATGTACGGCGGCCTGAACCAAGGCCGGATCGACGTCGTCCGGCTGCGGACGGTGCTGGCCAGGCTGTCGCTGCCGCGCTTCGACGGCGGGCGCCTGGTCCTGGCGGTCGATGTGTCGCCGTGGCTTCGTTCGGACGCGCCGTGCTCGGCGGAGCGGCTGTTCTGCCACGTCTACGGCCGGGCGAAGACGGCTTCGCAGTTCATTCCGGGCTGGCCCTACTCCTTCGTGGCCGCGCTGGAGCCGGGGGCCACGTCCTGGACCGCGATTCTGGACGCGGTTCGGCTCGGTCCGGCGGACGACGCGACCGCGGTCACCGCCGCCCAGTTGCGGGGTGTCGTGGAGCGACTCATCACCGCGGGCCAGTGGCAGGCCGGAGACCCGCACATCGTGATCGTCAGCGACGCCCGCTACGACGTCACCCGCCTGGCCTGGGTCCTGCGTGATCTGCCGGTCGAGTCGGTGGGCCGGGTCCGCTCCGACCGCGTGATGCGCCTGCCGAAACCACCGAGGATGCACGGCGTCAACGGCCGACCGCCCAAGCACGGCCCGGAATTCCGCTTCGCCAAACCGGAGACCTGGCCCGAGCCCGCGATCACCACAGTCACCGACACCATCAACTACGGCAAGGCCGAGGCCCAGGTGTGGGACCGGGTCCGCCCCCGGCTCACCCACCGCTCCTCCTGGCTCGACCACGACGGTGAACTACCTCTGGTAGAGGGAGCGTTACTGACTTCGGCTCGTCAGGGTGAACTGTCCTGGTTTGCCTGACGGGCTCGTTGTGGTGGCTGTATCCGATGGTGTGTGAGGTATGCGGATGGGGGCGGGCTGACCGCCACGGGACGGCTGCGCCGGGAGTCGGTGCGGGTGCAGGCGGCCGAGCTGTTCGAGCAGGAGGTCAAGCCGGCAGAGGTGGCCCGACGTCTGCGGGTGAGTCCGAAGTCGGCCTACCAGTGGCACCAGTTGTGGCGCGAGGGCGGTGTCCAGGCGCTGGCCTCTCGCGGCCCGGGTGGGGCGCGGTGCCGGTTGTCTCCGCGTTGCCTGGAGAAGCTCGCCGCGTACCTGGAGCAGGGCCCGGCCGCACACGGCTGGGTGGAGGACCAGGTGTGGACCGCGGCCAGAGTGGCCACGCTGATCGGGCGGAAGTTCCACGTCTCGTACAGCGTCTCGGGCGCCACGAGGCTGATGCACCGGCTCGGCTTCAGCCCGCAGGTCCCCGTACGCAGGGTGGCCGAGCGGGACGAGCAGGCCGTCACCGCGTGGAAGAAGGTGACGTGGGCGGAGGTAAAAGCGCCCGGGCGGCCTGCGGGGGCTACATCTGCTTCGAGGACGAAGCAGGGTTCACCCGCCGACCGCCCAAAGGCCGCACCTGGGGCCGACGGGGCCGCACACCGGTCGTGACCGTCAGCGGCCGCCGCTCGGGACGCCTGTCGGTGGCCGGGCTGATCGCCATGCGGCCCGGCTCGCGCACCCGGCTGTGCCACCGCCTGCGCACCCACCCCGCAGGCAGGGGTCAGCGCCGCAGCATGGGCGAGCGCGACTTCATCGCCCTGGTCGACGGTGTCCACCACCTCGTCAAAGCACCGATCGCGCTGGTCTGGGACCGCCTCAACACCCACGCCTCCCACGCCATGCGCGAGTTGATCGCCCAGCGCACCTGGCTGACGGTCTTCCTCCTACCCGCCTACTCACCCGACCTCAACCCCGTCGAATGGGTCTGGGCACACGTCAAACGCAGCCTCGCCAACCTCGCCGTGGTCGCCCTCGACCGACTCGAAACCCTCGTCCGCAACCGCCTCAAACGACTGCAGTACCGGCCCGACACCATCGACGGCTTCATAGCCGGCACCGGCCTCACCCTCGACACCCCAACCTCACCCTGACAAGCCGAAGTCAGTAACTACGTTGCGTTGTCACACCGCGACTCCACCGCCGCCGGGCTCTACCGCGACACCACTCAGACGAGCTACAGAGAAGTGCATCCGTCACCGTGACGGACATGTAGTCTATGGATCATCGCAGTTCAGAGCCGGTATCCGAGCTCCTGCGGTCGGTAAAGTTGAGTACAAGCGGGCGACTGACGCCGGGGTGATCCACCAGGGGCTGTTCTATCTGTCCTGGCTGATGGACCACCGGGACGAGTTCCAGCGACTGGTGCGTGACCGGCTCGGCGCCGAGGCTGCGGCCGGGGTCTTGTGGAGCGCGCCAAGGCTGATCTGTGTGGCCGGTGACTTCACCCGCTATGACGTCCACGCCGTACGCGAGCACCGCCGCAGCATCGATCTCGTACGCTACCGCTTCTACGGCGATCACCACATCGGGCTGGAAACGGTGGCCTCCGTCACCGGACACGCCGCTGCTTCCCGGATGGCCTCCCGCCTGCGCGCGGCCGGGGGCCGGAGCGAGCGTACGGCGGGCGGGGCGATGACGGAGCTGGCCGCCGCGGTCGACGAGGCGCTGCTCGGGCTCGGAGACGACATCGTTCCCGTGCAGCGTAAGCAGTACCGGGCCTATCAGCGGCTGCGGAACTTCGCCTGCCTCTGCCCGCCCCAGCAGGCCAAGCTCCTCGTCTACCTGAAGGCCGACCCGGGCACGGTTGATCTCGTCCCCGGCTTCACCCGGGACGTGACAGGACTCGGCCACCACGGAACCGGTGACCTGGAAGTCCAGCTTCGCACGGAGCGGGACTTGGAGCGGGCTCAGGATCTGTTCCGCCTCAGCTGCGCCGCGGCGTAGGAGGGCTCGATCCCGTGTGCGTGTGACGGGCTCCGCTGGGGTCTGGTGTGAAGTTGTGGGTGGGGTGGTCGTTCTGGTGCCTCTCGACGGTGTGGGCAGGGCGTGGCAGTGGAGTAATCAATGGTCCAGTGGTTCTCCGGTTTCGCGAACCGGGGAACCACGGCTATGTTCCGCCGTCATCGCCCGAGAGGGTGGTGGTCCTGGTTGGCCGGCTCAGCGGCGGAGCAGGTCGTCCGGATTGATGGCCAGGTAGGTCTCGGGTGTGGTGGCTTCCAGCGCGGCGGGGCGAGGGTGAAGCCCGAGGTGTTCCCCAGGAGGGCTTCCCAGGCTGGTCCCGGGTGCTGGAGACGGCAGCTCGGAGTCTGCGCTGGACATGGGGCCTGGCCTCAGGTCTTGTCCGTGCAGTCTCCGTGGGGTTAGCGGTCGCCCTCGTGGGGACTCTCATCTCATGTCAGCTCCCGGTAAGTTGTGATCTTGATCGGTTCCGCCAGGAGTGATTCCACCGCGGCGGCGAGGTGCTGGGAGTGCGCGCTTCGGAAGTGGCGCTGGAGGTCTTCGGTGTGTCGCCACCGCTCGATGGCGATGAATTCCTCCGGGGTTTCGATGCTCTGCTGGATGGAGTAGTGCAGGCTTCCCTCCTCGTTCCGGGTGGGTTCGATGACCGCCTGGAGCAGTTGTGCGAGTTCTGCCTCCTTGCCCGCCCTGGCGACGACCCGGCCCACAACCGTTACTTCACTCATCGGCTTCGCCTCTCTCGGTGTTCCGTTTGCGTGTTGTTCCGTTCGGATGGGCGCTCTCCGCCCTTCCTGGCGGACCGGCTCTTCAGGTTCTCCGCTGTCGCCGTCCGACCGCGGGGGTGTGTCCATGGGCAGCGCCGATGGGGAGTGCGGGGAAGACCATGGACGGGTCGTCGAACAGGGAGGAGAGCCGTCGATCGGCGGTGTCGAGCAGACCGTGGTCCTGGAACGACGGTGCGAGGCGGGCGAGCGTGAGCGCGTAGAAGCCGCGTTTTCCACCGGAGACGAGGGGGTGTCGCCGCTGGTGGGTGATGCCCTCCAGACCCTGGGCGGCGAGGAGCACCGGGAGGGTGCTGCCGAGTTCGGGGTGTGCTCCGGCGAGTGTCATCAGCCGGTGCACCGCGGTTGCGAACTCCAGGAAGGCTGTGGCCGCTCTTCTGTCCGGGGCGTGTTTGGCGGCGATGGCGAGTGTCTCGCGACTGACGTCGATCGCTTCGGCGAAGAGCTGCCCGTGTGGTGCCAGCGAGGGGATCAGCCGGGCCAGGACGGATTCGGGGTCCGGCAGATGCTCCAGTACGGATCTGGCGTGGATCAGATCCCAGGAACCTGGTGGCAGAGGGCCTGCGGTGATGTCGTGTTCGATCACTTCGACCCCGGGATGTGCGATGTTCCTCAGAAATCGCGGATCGCTGTCGGTTGCCACCACTCTTCCGGTCTCTCCGGCGAGAGATGCCAGGAGACGGGCGATACTGCCCGCTCCCGCGCCGACTTCGAGGCATGACCACCCGGGTGCCGGGTTCACCCGGGTGAGGATCTCCTCGGTTCCGGGGTCGTAGACCTGCTCGATCGTGCGCAGGCGGTCGAATTCGAGATCCGCTCGGGCGGCTGAATCCAGAACGTAGGGGGCGGGTTGCGGACGGTCCGGGTCGGTCATGGTCTGCCTCTCTGGTTCCTCCGGGCCCGACGAGCGGTGCAGGGCCGCCGACGCGAGCACGAGCAGCCCAGATCAGGGTCCCGCCGGTCATCCGACATGTATGCCGAGTGAGCGAAGATGACTGGTCACCTCACTTGGAGTCTCGGTGGCCAGCGAGATGTATCCGTCCGGTCGTACGAGGAACAGGCCGTGCGGTGCGTACGCGCGGGAGGCGAACCCCGCGGGGTCCGAGACGTCGTGGCCGACGCGCACCACGCGGATCACCGCGGGACCCCGGGCGCTGACAGGCTGGATGGGCGGACTTCCGAAGGAAAGAAGGGTGAAGTGGGGTCCGCGGAAGAGATCGAAGAGACGTACCGGGGCTCCGCCACGGTCGGTACAAGGGGCATCCGGAGCGCGGTCCCCCGCGTGGAGGGCTTCCTCGACGAGAGCGGGGCGCATCTCCGCGTTGGGTGGAATACCCCGGTATCCGAGTGCCAGATGGTGCGTGGTGCGGTCACGGCGCGCGGCCAGCTCCCTGACCCGACCCGCCCCTTGGTGGATGCGAGTGCTCACTCCAAGCACCTCCGCCGCAGCGGGCCGGCGCTCCGCCTCGTAGGAGTCCAGGAGCGAGGGTGCTGCCTGGCCGGTTGCCGCGAGCGCCAGTTTCCATCCCAGGTTGTAGGCGTCCTGGATGCTCGCGTTGATGCCCTGGCCGCCCGCCGGGGAATGAACATGCGCGGAGTCACCGGCCAGGAACACCCGGCCGACCCGGAAGTGCTCCGCCAGCGCTGCTCGTGCCCGGAAGACCGATGACCACAGCACCTTCCGCACCCGCACTCCCGTGCGGGCGGCCACCAGTTCGCGGACCCGCTCGGGAGCGGGGTCGGGGGTTCCCGTCGCGAACCGTGCGATGACCTGGAAGTAGTCCGTTCTGGCGACGGGACAGATCGCGGTCATGATGCCGACCGCGTCACCCCAGGTGTGCCAGTGCTCGCGGTCCAGTCCGGGAATATCGGCATCGGCCACGAGCAGCGGCCGGGTGTCCACGTCTTCGCGGTCGAACCTCACACCCAGGATTTTCCGTACGGTGCTGCCGCCCCCGTCTGCCCCGACCAGGTAGTCGGCCGCGATCTCCCGCGTACCTCCGTCGGTCCGGACAACCTGGGCCAGCACGCCGGCCTCGTCCTGGGAGAATCCGTCGAGCCGCGCTCCGAACTCGACACGGTGGCCCAGATTCAGCAGTCGCTCGCGAAGCAGTTCCTGGGTGCGCGACTGAGGAAGCATCAGGGGCTCGGCATAGGGCGTGGCCCCAGTGGGCTCGCCACGGGCGATGACGTCCCACTCCCTGACGATCCTTCCCTCCTCCCAGGCCACCATCGGCGGCAGCGGCGCTCCCTCCGCCTGTACTGAGTCGATGATTCCGAGGTCGTCGAAGATCTCCAGGGTGCGCGGCTGGAGACCCTTGCCCCGTGATCCCGGAAAGGGACCCGCGCCGGCGTCGATGATCCGGAAGTCGACGTGCCGACGGGCCAGTTCCACCGCCAGGACCAGTCCGGCAGGTCCTCCTCCGGCAATCAGAACAGATGTGTGGTGGCGATTACTGTCCACGGCATGTCCCCTTTCCGGTCCTCCGTCATCGTGATGCGGAGGAGGTCGCAGCCGGCTGTATGCGGTTTCCCCTTTCTGGTGGTTCAGGCAGCCAGGAGCCGTCCTTCCGCGGTGGGATCGAATGTGAGGGTGAGTGATTCGGGGCCGCGGGAGTAGAAGCCGGTCTCTTCGTAGGAGGCGTCCTCGGGGAAGCCGATGTTCTCCATGAGGGCCAGCAGCATCGTCACGACCGTCTCCAGTTCCCTGCGCGCGAATGCGGCCCCGACGCACGAGTGCATGCCCGCGCCGAACCCGAAGTGGGTAGCGGCGGCGGTGAAGGACCGTTCGGGACCGAGGTCGGTGCGCTGGAGGTCGAAGGTGTCGGGCCGTTCGAAGACACGCGGGTCGCGGTTGGCGGCGGCGAGCATGCACCAGACCATGGTCTCGGCGGGTATGGCGACGCCGGAGATCTCGACGTTCTCCGCTGTCCTGCGGGGGATCAGTTGCACGGGCGGTGTGTAGCGGAGCGTCTCCGCGATGGCGTTGGTCACCAGTCCGGGATCGCCGCGGACCAGGGCCATCTGATCGGGGTGGGTGATCAGATGCCGGAACAGCAGGGCCAGTGTCTTGTCCGCCGGTTCGGTCGCGGCGAGGAGCACGTTGTGGCACAGAGCGGTGACCTCGTGCAGGCTCATCCTCCCGCTCTCGTACTCCGTGTGGCACATCAGCGAGATCACATCCTGGCCGGGGTTCTCGCGCCGTTCCTCGATGAAGGGCCGCAGATAGTCCTCCAGCCGGCGGGCGCACTGGACGCAATGCCGGTATCGCTCCTCGGTCAGAGTGACGCTCGTCACGAATTCGGCCACGCCCTGGAACCAGGAGTGCACATTCCGCCAGTTGTCCTTGGGCAGTCCAAGACTGTCCAGCGCGACCCAGATCGCCAGCTGCTGTCCGAAGTCCTTCACCAGGTCGAACCGGCCGCGCCGCAGATGGGGGCGGATGAGCTGCTCCACGTTGCGGCGGATGAGCGGGATCTGGTCTTCCAGCATCGGCCCGGTGTATCCGCGGATCATTGTCCGGTGTTTGGCGGTGTGTTCGGCGCCGGTCATCTGTGCCAGGACGCGACCGCGCATGACCGGCTCGGCCCGTTCCCGTAAGGCTTGGGTGGTGAAGATCTGGTCCTCGGCCAGAACCCGGCGAACGTCTTCGTGCCGGCTCAGGAAGTAGGCGCCGATGCCGGGTTCGTAGTGGACGGGGTCGTTCTCCCGCAGCTGGGGATACCAGGCGTACGGGTCCCGGGCGAACTTGTCGGACAGGACGCTGATGATGCGGGCAGTCGGATGCATGGTGTTCTCCTCTCATCGGGTTGGCCGTCACCAGGCCACGGGCAGACAGGCGGGACGGATGAACGTCAGATCATTTCTCCAGGGAATCTCGTGTTCATACACGGCCAGGCGCAGTTGTGGGAAGCGCTCGAACAGGGCGGGGCAGACGATGGTGAGAACCAGCCTGCTGAGGGCGTCGTCTGCCAGGGGCCCAGGATCCGTGCGAAGGTCTGTGGACCCGGCGTCCGGACGATGGATGTCGAATTTCGCCGGGGTGGGGTAGTGCTCCTCGTCCCAGGCCGCGCCGAGGGGCGAGGCGCATACCGCGTCTCGGGCCTTGATCAGGGTGCCGTGTAGTTCCAGGTCTCTGAGCGCGATATGGGTGGGGCCGAGCACCGTGCCCGGGTGGTAGCGGCGGAGTTCCCCGGCTGCCGCCCGCCACAGCACTGGATCGCGCAGGCACTCCCGTAGCGGTTTGGGGTGGAGCAGGAGAGTGAACGGTCCGGTCAGCAATGCCGAGAAGAGTGACCTCGCGCACCGGACGAGCAAGCCTGTCACCACGGTGTGCGACGGTTCAGTGTCGGCCTCCCGCTGTTCGCGGGCTTTAAAGGGCGTACCGGCGGCATTACCGCGGACGGGGCCATCCCGGAGGTGCTCTGTGAGCGAGTGCAGGACCGGGTGCCTGACAGCCGAATTTCCTGTCGGCTCTTCCTGGATCAGAAGGTTCCGCAATTCCTGGGGATCGAATGACAGCCCGAAGACATCGCGGCACACGGCGGCTGTTAGCGGCGCTGCCAGTTGTTCCAGCAGATCGGCAGGGTTGTTCCCGGTTTCCATGGCGTCCAGGACGAGACCCGTCTGTTTCACGATCGAGGCCCGGTGGGATTCCACCGCCCACGTCGCGCAATACTCGGCACCCGGCTGCCCGGCCCGCGAGCGCGCTGCCCCGCTGATCCCGGCCGGAGGGGGAAGTGCTTCAGCGGCATCGCTCAGGCGCACGAGGTCCGGGTCGGTGAATACTCGCAGGATGTCGTCCCGGCGGGAGATCATCCACAGCCAGGATCCGCCCGGAAGCTCGACCGGGCAGACCGGCTGCCGTCGGCGTGCCCAGTGGATCACGGGCGGAGGCGTGCCCAGGGGGCCCAGCACGAAGGGAAACCTCAACGGTACTTCCGGTGTCCTCGCCGGCATCGGGAGCTGCCTGAGCTGCCTCATCACGAACCACCCGGCAGTACGGGCTCGGCCACCACGAACCCCTGTTGTGCAGCTGACCGCAGCCCGGTCGCCGGACCGGCGAGCAGGGCCGCGGCGAGCTCGATCCGCCGGTGGTAGACGAACACCGAAGAAGCCACGTCAAAGATCGACGGGCTGTCCACGATCAGCGGCAACTCTGCGATCGGATAACTGACGCAGGCGTCGATCTGCTCCTCACCGGGCTCCGTATCCGCGATGGACTGGACCGCTCCCCGGGCAACCGCCCGGCAGGCCACCCTGAGGGCGGGATCGACTCGGTATGCCGCTCTGGCCCGCTCACGCAACGCCGCGTACTCGGGTCGGCTCATCAGCTGAGTCCAGGTATGGACGCGCCTTTCCGGCGTGGACACACCGGCACGCGACAGCGCAAGCACCGCGGGATTCCTGAGCTGGTTCACAGCTCGCCGCACACGCCCCACTGCCTCCAGCGGCCTGACGCCCGCAGCGGTGAGGGTATGTGCCGCCTCGAATCCGGGAACGAGAACGTCGACCCTCGTGAAATGTCCGGCTGCCCACTGGACCAACGCCTCCACCCGGCATGGTGTGTAGTAGCCGTTGAACGGGCTCAGACCCACGACGCAGTGGTCGGAGGCATCGGCGATCCGACGGCAATTCTCGCTCTGTGGTCGAATCAGGAAATCCACGGTCACCACCGCTTACCTGCATCTGTATGCCACGTTCTCATGCCAATACCTTTCCCGGTCGCCAGGTCTGAAAGTCCGCCATGAAGTGGGCGGCCCGAAGAGAGAAGGCCGTCACGCCAGAATTCACACCGAATTCTCTGCCCGAACGGCTCAGGTCATTTGGAGACGAAACCTGTCTTCTCGTCACGGCAGCCCTGCGGGCGGCGCCAATACAACTCGACGGTCGAGCCGTGCGCATCACCCGTGATCACTCCGCAGTGCGCCGACGCCTCCTCGCCGTGCTGCTACACACTACGGGATGTTATGAACATTCGATAGACCTTATTGCTGTATTAGTTTAGGCCCGGGAGGCCGCCCTCGGTGGTGGGCAGTGGAAATCGCCATTGTGTTCGTTAATGGAAATTTAGTTCGAATATACTTTCCCTCGGCTGCATTTCGAGCCCGTCGGCACGATCCTCGCCATCCACGGATCTTCCTCACCGAGGTCCGCTCGGCTCGGCGGCACCACCCGCACGTCGGCAACCGTGTGGTGATGTCGACGCCTGCGCCTGGGGCCTCGCGCCTTGGCGCCGGCCGTGCGTACTGCCCACCGCGCCTCCGATGGCCAGGCCACTTCGGCCCCGATCTCCCCGGGTTGTTCGCGGAACACACCCTCGGCGACGACATCTTCGCTATTCGTGGCGACGGCAGGCACACCGTGCCGCGCTTCCCCGAATGCCGGCCCTTGGGCCGGCTGGTACTCACCGCCTCCGGCGCTTACACCATGACCAATCACCGGCGGTTCAACCGCATCCAGCCGCCCACTGGATACCCTTTCGGCGGCGGCAGCGACAGCGTCGCCCCCACGAAGGAGCGCTTGTGGCCACTGTCGCTCCGCAACCCGTGACGATCTGCCGCTGATCACAGACGTCCACGCGTTCGGGGTCTCCCACCCCGAACGCGGGATCGCCTTACCGGCTGCTCCGGCTGAGCACCGGAGAAGACGCATGCGGCTCGTGCGTGCCCTGATCGTGGCGATCGACACCGCGATCTCCCGCCGGCGGACGATCACCAGAGCACGATCAAGCCCGTGACCTGCCCGAGCACCCTGCCCCCGCACCACGCCGGCGCCCGTGACCTGTGGATTTCAGGATGGAATCAGCTCATGGGGAGTCAGTGGCGGGTGCGTCGGCCCCAGGTGGACAGGGTCAGGAGGGCGAGGTCGGTGTACTCTCCGCCTTCCAAAAGCTTCGTACAGTCCGTCAGTTCTTCGGGTGTGGTGAGACGTTCGCGGATCAGGGCTGGACCGATTTGCTCCAGGGAGAGCCGCAGGAAGGCGTCGGCGTTGCCGTTCCTGCCCACCAGGCCCGGGGTGCAGTGGACGCCGATATCGGTCAGACCTGCCTGTGAGAGGAGTCCCGGCAGTGCGGTGCCCCATCGCTGCTCGGTGCGCATCACGTTCTCGGACAGGGTGAACACGGCGTTGAGACAGCGCTGGTAGGCGTTCCGGGTGCCGGCCGGGGGATGGACCGCCATGACCGTCTCCACGCACACCCAGCCTCCCGGTGCGGTCCAGCGCGCCATCTTGCCGAGGACTTCTGCTCGCTCCGGCAGGTGTTCCAGCAGTGCTCGGGCATGGACGAGGTCGAAGGAGGCCGCCGGAAAGTCCTCCCGGACGACATCGTGGCGTCGGACGGACAGGTTGGGCACGTCCCGGGGCAGCAGGGCGGTGCTGATGTCGGTGCCCACGACCTCCCCCGGGGCACACTGCTCGGCCAGCCAGCGCGCGACGGAGCCGGCACCGCCTCCGAGCTCAAGGCACCGCCAGCCCGGCTGGATGCCGAGACGAGTGATGACGGAGCGTGTGGTGGGGTCGAGGTACGCCTCGAGGGCACGCAGCCGCGCCTCTTCCTGGGGGATGTGGTGGTCGAGGAGCCCCGCCCCGTACTTCTGTGCTGTGAGCCCGTTGGCCATCTCGGTCACGACGAAGCCTCCGGGGTGTTCGGTGGCTGTCCCGGCCACCGTTGCCGCAGGCGCATGGAGAGGGCGTTGGGTGTGAGCGTGATTCGGCGGGCGGGGTGGACGGGCCGGCCGGGAACCGGGTCGAGCTGCCAGCGTGCGGCGATGGAGGCGAGGGCGAGTGTCGCCTCGTTGCGGGCGAAGACCTCGCCGATGCACTTGCGCGGCCCGCTCCCGAAGGGCAGCAGCGTGCCCGGCGGGGGCTTGCCCGCGCCCTGCCAGCGATCGGGGTCGAAGCTGTCAGGAGCAGGGTAGAGGTCGGCGCGGCGGTGGACCTGGTAGGCGCTGAACATCATGGTGGTGCCCGCGGGGAGACGGTGTCCGCCCAGTACGGTGTCGCTGGTGGTGTTCCGGGTGAAGAGCCATGCCGACGGATACAGGCGGAGCGTCTCGCTGACGATCCTGTCGGTCACTTCCAGCGCGGGCAGGTCGGCGTGCTGCGCGGGGCGGCCGTCGAGGACGGTGTCGACCTCGGCCTGGAGCCTGTCCTGGATGTCGGGGTGGGCGCCGATCAGGTGCCAGGCCCAGGAGAGCAGGATGGCGGTGGTGTCGATCCCGGCGAGGAGGAAGGTGAGAACCTGTTCGTGGATCTCGTCGTCGGTCAGGCCCAGCCCGCCCTCCTCCTGGGGGGCCAGCAGGGTGGACAGTAGGTCGCCCCGGTCGACGCCGTCGGCGCGGTGGTTGGCGATCAGAGTGTCGGTGAGCCGCCGGACGTGGACCCGGGCCTGGTCGAAGCGGCGGTTGCCGCGGGTGGGGAGCTTGTCGGCCATCGGCACGGGCATCATGGCCCGTCGGGCGATGCCGCGGGTGATGGCCTCGACGCTGCCGTAGAGGGCGGCGGAATCGGAGGCGTCCATGTCGGCGGCGAACATGCACCGCGCCGTGACGGCCGTGGTGAGCTGGTACATCGCCTTGGTGACGTCGAGGACCTGGCCGTTGTGCCAGGCGCTGGTAAGTGCCGTGATCTCCTGGCTCGTCATCGTCGCGTACCCGGGCAGCCGTCCGCGCTGGAAGGCCGGCTGGACGAGCCTGCGTTGTCGGCGGTGGTCGTGGGCCGGGCAGCCCAGCAGGCCGTTGCCCGCCAGCTCTCGGAACTTGTCGAAAATGGGCCCGCCCTTGTCGTAGACGCGGTCCTCGGCGAGGACCTGGTGGAGCAGGTCGGGATGGCAGACCATGTGCATGGTCTGCGGTCCCAGTTTGATCCGTACGAGATCGCCGTGTGCGGGCAGTTGCCTCACGAAGTCCAGTGGTCTGCGGGCGAGCGCGAGCGCGTGGCCCAGCACGGGCAGGGCTCCCGGAGCGGTCGCCATCGTGTAGGTGGTTGTCACGGTAGGCATGGCCTCCTGTGCTGTGGTGGATTGCGCCTCGTCTTCGTCAGTCCCGGGCGCGGGGTTCACCGTCGGACGGGTTGACCTGGCCGGGTCCGCAGACCCCGGTCCGGACGGCCGGGACAGGCGGGGCAGCCGTCCGGAGCGCGTTCACCAAGTGGGCGGGTCTGCCCGCCGGGACGGCCGCCGACGTTCACCCGCCGGTGCGGCGTCCGGAGTGCGCCACCACCAGCCGATCACGGCGGAATCAAGGGCTGATGCCTCCTCCGTCGGCCGCGGATCCGGTGCGTGCGGGCTGAGAACGAGACGCTCCCGTACCGGACCGGCATAGCGCGTGGTGACAAGGCTGAAATCCAGGTTGGCGCGCACCCATCGGCCAAGACTCTCGACGAACCGCCGGAGTTCGGCACCGACCTCCGGCGTCACCGTACGCTCGCTCAGTTCGACGAAGCGGCGCATCACCGTGTTGCGCAACACGACGGCCTCATGGAGCGACTCCGCGGTCGTTGTCTGCCGCTCCGATGCCAGCACATCCAGGAGGTTCACCTCCAAAGAGCCGCGCTGGGACTCCTTGTGATGAGAGAAGATATCGTTGTCGAGGGAGACGAGGACCGCGCACATCTCCACCAGAGCCCGGACCTCGGGCGTATCACGCAACTCCTGCGGCAAAACGTATCCGTTGGCCACGTCCAACAGCGCGATACTGCTCTGCATCGCACCGTTGCGCAGGCGCAGTAACAAGTAGTCGTCCAGCCTCTGGGGCTTCTCACCGTTTCGCCGCCGCGACCGCTCCCAGACCAGAGCGGCGAAGTAGGACCGGACGGCGTCAGCCCAGTCGCAGAACTGCGTGGGTGTCGCGCATGCAGAGATGCGTGACGCTACATCACGGAGCGCCCAGGCATAGGCGTTGTCCGGCAGGAGCCCGATGTCCCCGGTTTCGGCCACCCTGTGGAGCCGCGCCAGGAAAGCCGCCCACTCGGTGACATCCATGTCCGCGTTCTCGGCCTCGTCGCAGTAATCGTCGTCAAAGGCGAAGAGCCAGGTGTGGTAATCAGCGAAAGCGGCGAGCCCTTCCTCCTTGCCGTGCGGCACAACGCCCGCCGCGAGCACTCCTGGCCGCATCGTCGAAAACCGTTCCCGACGTTCCCGGTCGGAAGGGATTCCCTGCTTGGCAGCCCAGGCCATCGTGCTTTCATTGATTGCCAATCTGGCCGGGTTCTCAGCTCTTTCGATGGGGCAGTAGAGAGTCAGCCGACTGAAGTGTTCAGGCATTTCAACCTCGAAAAGTGATCTTTGATTGAGGAATCCGACGACGGAAAACGGTGCAACCCTGTTCGCGGGGTGCAAGGTTGATGTCCCGTGGGAGAGGAACTAAACCTGGACACTTGATGTGCTTTATCATGATTTTTAGTCATCGAGGCCCTTGGAGCCTCACGCTCAAGACCTACAGCCGGAGCAGTGGCGTACTACTCCAAGGCGAATAGCGCTGCTTCGGGGAAACCTGGTCGGCTCTGCACCACGCGCGTCTGGTTCGCCCGCCCGGGCCGTTACGGAAGAGCACCGGGAGCGGACGGGGGCGGCGGGGAGCTGATCGCCGCAGACCGGGGAGGCGGCATGGTGCCGGGTCTACGGCCGGATGAGACGGTCCTCAAGCAGCAGGTCGGCTTCACATGCCTCGGACCGAGATCATCTGGTCCACAGCCTGCTGAACCTTCGGCAGGAACGCCGCGATGGTCTCGCTGTTGGGTTCCTCGCCGAGCAGGTCCACAGCGGTCGCGCGGGTGAGGACGATGTCCGCCTGGTAGACCAGGCCTGCGGCCCACACGTCCAACTCCGCTTCGGTGCCCCCGCTGCCAGGACCGTAGTTGATGTACAGAACGGGGAACTCAGCGGAAGAGTCCAAAAGGGTACGGATGTCTGCGACGGTAACCTGCGGCGCTGGCCTGTCGACGGTCGGTCCCACGGTGTGACGCTCCTCCGGTTGGTAGTTGGGTCAGCCTATGTCCGCTGCGGCGAGCGTGACGCGCAGCAGCTTGGACGTCTTCGAGGGCATGACGGTGCTCCAGCGGGGAGAGAGGGGTGGGATCGGCCGTGCGTGGTGCTCGGCACACACCGGGCCGTGACGGCTGTCCTGCAGGAGCAGCGGTCGGTGACACCTGGTCCGGTGTGCGCCCCGGGCAGGTGCTCCCTGACGGCGGTCACCAGTCTCACCACCGGTCAGGAGCCTCGAAAGGACCTTGGGCAGGCCGGAACCGGCCAGGCCCGTTCCGGCCTGCCCGGATGTTCCGGCGCTCTCCTTCGCCGGACTCAACCCGCTGGCGGCCCCACCTCGACAGCGACACTGCCCCGGCTTCCCGCCTCCCTCGCCACAAGGGCCGGAGCCACCAACGTCCTGCAGAACTCGTCTGACGCGCCTTCACCCTGAAGCTCGAACACGGCCGCGCCTCGACCGGCGGCACCGGGCGGCGGCACCGGCGGCGAGAACCCGCCTGGCCCCGACGACAAGTCCGGCGCCGCCGGCGCCAACGCCCGGAACGCCTCCGGATCCCGCGGGGGCGACAGCTACGTCCTGATCACCTGGTGACCGGTCGCGAACACGCCCCTACCAGGGCCCGTCGATCCACCAGCCCCTCATGACCGGGATCTGCACCAACGGCTCTGTCCGTCATCGCCAGTGACGAAGCGTGACAGATGCCGCTGGCCGGTCATGCGCCCCTGCCCCGGCTGTGCCCCCGCGGCTACCGAGGTTGCCGAGGTTGCCGAGGTTGCCGAGGTTGCCGGGGAGGGGACCCTCCGAGTGGGGCGGAGTGGGGGTGCCGGGAGCGTGGCTCAGCCGAGCGTCAACGACTTGGCGTGGGTGCGCCAGGCCTCGTCCACCGAGACGGTCTCACCCTTGTAGCTGGGGCTCTCGTAGCCGGTGGCCTGGAATCCGGTGAACAGGTTGAACCAGCAGTTGGCGTACGGGCGCACCGAGTAGACGTGGTCCTGGAGCGGGGCGGGGATGTCGAAGGAGTAGTCGGCGGCGTTCCCGTTGTAGCACGCGTGCGGGCCGGTGAAGGTCACCGATTGGCCCCCGAAGAAGAAGTCCTGGTAGATCGTCCCCAGGACCACCAGGTCGGAGAGGCCGGCCGGGCTGTTCAGTTCCTTGGCGAACGTGCTGTCGCGGGCGGCCTCGGCGGCGGTCGGCGGAGCGTCGGCGACCCGCCCGCCGGTGGCGTAGCTGATGGCCTCCCGGTAGGTGCCGAAGCACTGTGCCTGGCCGCCCTGCGCGTTCACCACGCAGTGCCGGGTCGAGTCTCCGGCCGTCGTGGGTTGAGCGACGGCCGTGGCCGCGCCGGACAAGGACAGTGCGATCGCCGTCGCCGCGAGGACGGATCCGATGCGCTTGAGGGAGTGTGCCATGGTTGATCAACTCCTGGGTCGAAGACCGGCGCCTTTCGGCCGGTGCACGGCAACACTCTCAATCGGCTGCACGATTCTGGCATGATCTGATCACTGCTCTATCGTGACGCGCGCTGCCGTGTGCCGGCACGTGACAGTTCAGGCGACACGCCCGGGGCGCACGGAGTGACGCTTCGTCAATACCGCTGCCTCCCGGGTGAGTTGTCTCAATATCGCCGATGGGGGGAAATGGAGTTCAGGATCCTGGGGTCCCTGGAGGTGCGAGCCGGGGCCGCTCCCGTACGGTTGGGCGGACGCCGTCAGCGGAGTCTGCTGGCGATGCTCGTGGCGCACTCGAACCGGACCGTCCCGCTCCCCCGGCTGGTCGACGAGGTCTGGGACCAGGACCCTCCGGCCACGGCGGACCGCCAGATCCGCAACATGGTCGGCCTGCTGCGCCGCGCGCTCGGCACGGGTCCGGCCTCCCCCATCGTGACCGACGGCGCGGGATACCGGCTGGTGGCGGACGACGCCCAGGTGGACCACCGCCTGTTCGCCTCCCGGGCCGCGGCGGCAGAGGACCTGGACGCGGCCCAGGCCGTCCCCCGGCTGCGCGAAGCCCTGGAGCTGTGGCGCGGCCCCGCGCTGGACGGGTTGCCCGGCCTGGCCTTCGCCGCCCTCGCGGCCGGCCTGGAGGAGCAGCGGATGGCCGTGCTGGAGCGGCTCTACGAACTGGAGCTGGAGGCGGGGCGGCATCGCGAGGTCGCCGCGGAACTGACCGGCCTGGTCGCCGATTTCCCGCTCCGTGACCGCCTGGTGCGGCAGCTGCTGACCGCCCTGCACCGCTCCGGCCGACACAGCGACGGGCTCGAGGCCTACCGGCGCCATGCCTCCCGGCTCTCCGAGGACCTGGGGCTGGACCCGACACCTGAGGCCCAGGCCCTCCAACGGGCCCTCCTCCTCCCCTGTCCGGCACCGACCGCCCGTCCGGACCGGACCGCCCCGAGCACCGGTGTCGCCCCTACAGTGCCCCCAGCGGACCCGCGACCCGAGCAGCTCCCTTCCGGCCTCTCCGTGTTCGTCGGCCGCGCCCCCGAACTGCTCGTACTGGACCGGGTGCTGACCACCGGAGAGCCCGGCGCCCGCCCAACGGCGACACCGTGCGCCGTGATCACGGGTGCCGCCGGAGTCGGGAAGTCCGTGCTGGCGCTGCACTGGGCCCACCTCACGCGGGAGCGGTTCCCCGACGGACGGCTCTTCGCGGACCTGCGGGGCTGGTCCGCCGCCGGCCCCCGCTCCCCGCACGGGGTGCTGGCGGCGTTCCTGCGCGCGCTGGGCGTGCCGGCCGAGTCGATACCGGCCCAGCTGGACGAGGCGTCCGCGCTCTACCGGTCACTGCTGGCGGAGCGGCGGATGCTCGTCGTCCTCGACGACGCCGCCGGCCCGGAGCACGTCAGGCCACTGCTACCGGGCGGCAGCGGCTGCGCCGTCGTGATCACCAGCCGGGACCGTCTCACCGGGCTCGTCGCCCGCGAGGGCGCCCACCGGGTCGGACTCGACGGCTTCACCCCCGCCGAGGGACAGTCGCTGCTCGCCCGTGTCCTGGGCGTCGGCGCCGCCGAGGCGCAGCGGCAGGCCGGTGCCCGGCTGCTCGACGCCTGCGGGCACCTCCCGCTGGCACTCGGCATCGCCGCGGCCCAGCTGCGCGACCGGCCTCAGCGTGATCTCGCCGCCTTCGCCGACGAGCTGGCCTCCTCCACCGACCGCCTGGGCGCCCTGGAGGCCGGAGGTGACGACCGCTCCTCCCTGCGGTCGGCCTTCGGCCTGTCCTACCGGGCGCTCGACCCCGCCGCCCGGCGTCTGTTCCGCCGGCTCGGCCTGTTCCCGGGGGTGGACATCAGCGCCCCCGTAGCCGCCACCCTGTCCGCGGCCGCCGTCGACGAGTGCGAACGGCTCCTCGGCCGCCTGACCACCGCCCATCTGCTCGCCGAGCCGTCACTGGGCCGCTACCGCTTCCACGACCTGCTGAAGCTCTTCGCGGCCGAGCTGGGCACCCGCGAGGAGAGCCCGGAGGAACAGCGGGAGCTGCTCGAGCGCTGGCACGCGTGGTGCCTGCACCACGCGCACGCCGCTGCCCGGGTGCTGACCCCCGGGCGGCGGCAGGTCCCGCTCGGCCCGCCGCCCGAGGGCCTGCGGGTGGCCGACCTCACCGGCCCCGAACAGGCCACCCGCTGGTGCGACGACCAGCGGGCGAACCTGCTCGCCACCGCCCACCACGCCTACGAGCGGGGGCACGACGAAACGGCCTGGAAACTGCCCGCGCTGCTGTGGAGCTACCTCCACCGCACCTCGCCGCAGACCGAAGGGGTGGCCCTGGGCCGGACGGCCGTGGCTGCCGCCCGCCGCCTGAGCGACCTGAGCGCCCAGGCGCACGGCCTCAACGATCTGGGCCACGTCTGGGGCGCCCTGGGCGAACTCACCCTGTCCCGGCGGACGTTCCAGCGGGCCAGGGTCCTCGCCCACGACGCCGGCGACCGGTGCACCGAGGGCCGGGCGCTGGCCTACCTCGGCGCTTACCACTACTTCACGGGCCGCTACGCCGACGCCGGGGAGTACTACGAGCGGGCCCTCGACCTGCTGACGGCCGACGGCCCGGAGACCGATGACTGGACGGCCGACCTCTGCCGTGCCAGCCTGGCCCCGACCTACCTGCTCCTGGGCCGCTACCAGGAAGCATCGGACCACGCGAGCCGGGTGCTCGCCCGGCCCAGGGCCCAGCGGAACGGGCCGATGGACTGCTCTCTGCTCAACACCCTGGCGGCGGCGCAGCACGCCCTCGGGCGGCCGGAGGAGGCGGTCGGGCACTACGAACGGTCCCTCGCCGTGAGCAGCCGTCTGACGGGCTATCCCGCCCAGCGGGCCCACGCCTTGGCGGGACTGGCCGCCGCCCACCGGGCGCTGGGGTGCGAGCAGCGCTCACGTCAGGCCTGGGACTCCGCGCACGAGATCTACGCGGAGCTGCCGGCGCACCAGCTGACCTCGAACCTGCCGATCCTGGCCGCACTGGGCTTCACTCCGCCCGCCACGACCGACCGGCGGCGCTAGCCTCGGCCGACTCGCCGCTCAGGTGGCCACCGACCGGCCCGGCCGTGGGGTCGGGGCCGAGGGAGTCGAGCAGCCGGGCGGCGTGCTCGGTGGTGAGGTCCACCAAGGCGCGGGAACCGTTTCTGCAGCCCCCTTTGATGCCGCCGCCATCGCGGCCAGGAAGGCGTGGGCGAGCATGGCCAGGGTGATGTGCCGCATCCAGCCGGTGTAGCGACGGACCTCGTACTGATCCAGGCCGCATTCGTTCTTCGCAGCCTGGAAGCACTCCTCGATCGCCCAGCGCGTCCCGGCAATTCGCACCAACTGCTCAACATTCGTTTCGAGTTGCGAGTAGGCGAGGTAGTAGGCGATCTCGTCGGGCCTGCTCAGACTGCGGCGGGCCAGTGCCACCGCTGGCGAGCCTGGACCTCGCCCTGGTAGCCGAACTCCGCCACCGCGGGCAGCCGGATGGCCGCCCAGTCGTAGATACACGGTCCCTTGGCACCGTCCCCGCACGAGATCCGCTGCCAGGCCTCGGCCGGGGCCTGGGAGAACAGCCGGTCGATACGTGGACAGCCCACGCTGAACTGGGACTTGGGCACTGCCAGGACATAGCCGACACCGGACTGTTCCAGCAGTCGGCGGAAGCGTCCTAGCCTCGCCGGCGTGGACGGTGCGGATCGCCGCGCCCAGTTCCTCCGGCGGGAGTCCTTGGGCAGGAACCCGTTGGCGCCGGCGCGCAGCGCGGCCACCACGTACTCGTCCATGTCGAAGGTACTGAGGGCGAGGACTCGGCAGAAAGGGAGGGCGCGGGCCAGCTCCCGGGTCGCGCCGACCCCGTCGAGCACGGGCATCCGGATGTCCATCACCACGACGTCGGGGCGCAGCAGGCGGGCGGCGGTGACAGCCTGCTCCCCGTTCTCGGCCTCGCCCACCACCTCGAAGGACGGGTCGGGGAGAGGATCAGGGGCAGGCCGCGCCGCACCAGCGGCTGGTCGTCGGCGATGAGGACCCGGCGGCCCGGTGCCACCGCGCCCACCGGGCCGCCGTCGTTCGACCTCACCGGGCCGTCGCCGTTCCGTGCTGGACGGCCGCGTCGGCCGTCTCCTCCGGGGCCAGTGGCAGGTCGGCCAGGACGGCGAAGCCGCCCTCCGGACGTGGTCCGGTCCGCAGGGTGCCGCCGTGCAGGGCGACGCGCTCGCGCATGCCGATCAGGCCGTACCCGCTCCGGCCGCCGGCCGGCGCCGCCTCCTGCGGTGCGGCGCCGCCCGTGCCCGCCGTGCCCCCGTCGTCGCGCACCTCGACGGTGACCCGGTCCGGACCGTACGTCAGGGTGACGGTCGCGCGGGCGGGCCCGGCGTGCTTGCGGGCGTTGGTGAGGCCCTCCTGGACGATCCGGAACACGGTCAGGCCGACGGTGGGCGGCAGCGGGCGGCGGGGCCCGTGGACGCCGAAGTCGGTCGGCAGGCCGGCCACCCGGGACTCGTCCACCAGTCGGCCGAGGTCCTCGGCCCCGGGCTGGGGCGAGGGCGGGGCGGTGTCCGGTTCGTCGCCGGCCCGCAGGACGTCCAGGAGCTGGCGCATCTCCCGCAGGGCCAGTCGCCCGGAGGACTCCAGGGTGACCAGGGCGTCCCGGACCACCTCCGGGTGGGTGAGGTTGGCCCGGGCGCCGCCGGCCATCAGCTGCATGGTGGTGATGTGGTGCGCCACGATGTCGTGCAACTCCCGTGCGATGCGGCGGCGTTCGTCGGCCACCGCGCGGTCGGCCAGCAGTTTGCGGTTGGCCGCGACCTCCCGCTGCCAGCGTGCCACGGCGAGGCCGACGCCGGCCACGAGCAGGGTGGAGCAGGAGGTGCCGGCGAGCGCCTGCCAGGAGGGGACGCGCAGGTGGCTCTGGCTCAGCGTGGTCAGCACCGTCGTCACCGCCGCGGCGGCCGCCGCCACCGGGGCGGGGCGGGCCCGGGCGACCGAGTACAGGCTGACCATCAGGACGGCGCCGAAGTGGGTGCTCGCCGGTGTGGACAGGTCGATCGCGGACTCGACGGCCAGGACCACGGCGAGCGCCGGCACCGGGTGGCGGCGCCGGACGAGCAGCGGCAGGGCCGACAGCGCGACGAGGAGCAGGCCCGGCGGGGTCACCCGGCGTACCCCGTCCATCTCGCTGAAGAGCAGGTAGTTGAGCAGGTCGAGCGTGCAGGCGCCGGCGGCCACCAGCGCGTCGGTGTGGGTCCACGGCGCGCCGTCGGTCTCCGGCGGCGCGTCCGCCACCCCGCCGGGGCCTGGGCTCCCGCTCGCCCGGTGTGCCGGGTGCGGCGGGTCCGCCCCGAGTGCCGCGTCCATCGCGGGGCGCTGATGACCGCCCATGTCCGTTCCCCCTCCGTGCCCGGCCCGCGCCGCGCCTCACCGATGAGCCCTGACAAGCCCTGACGAGCCCGATCAGGCCCCGATCAGACCCTGTTTCAGACCCTGCACAGGCTCTGAACAGGCCCGATGAACCATTCTGGCATTGGCCCACCCCGCCCCGGCATGGTCCCCACGGCCGATCACGGGGGCCCGGACCAGGACCACGGTCCCGGGTCCGGGCCCGGCCGAGGAGCAGGGGCCCCGGTGCGGATCGTCCGTCGCAGGGACGTCCGCGGCCCACCCCGGGTGATGGTCTGGAACCCGGCCGGGAACCCCCGGAGCCGAGACCGACCTTGCGGACGCTCGCGTCCACCGCCGGAGGAAACCGTGATCCGCGCACTGACCGGATACTCCACCAGGAACCCGCGGAAGGTGATCACCCTCTGGGTGGTGCTGGCAATCTCCCTGGCCCTGCTGAGCCCGATGCTGCTCGCCCGCGTCACCCAGTCCCAGACCGGGGACTTCCTGCCCAAGAGCTACGACTCGGCCGCCGCGCTGCGGATCGCCGAGGAGAACTTCGGGATGAAGCCCGACGCCACCACGGTCACGGTGCTGGTCGCCAGGACCGACGGCCGGGCGCTCACCGCCGCCGACCAGCAGCGGGTCGAGGCCGAGGCGGCGAAGCTCGCCCAGCGCCGGGTCGTCATGCCCAGGAAGGACGACGAGCCGGCCTTCCTCGTCCCCGACCGGTCCCAGACCCCCCGGGTAACCCCGGCCATGGTGGCACCCGACCGCGGCTTCGAACTGCTCTCCGTCGAACTGACCGGCAACGCCGCGGACGAGGGCGTCCAAGGCGTCTACCGGGCGTTCCGGGACGCCACCCGGGCCCAGTTCGCCGACGCCGGGATGCGCACCGGGTTCACCGGGGGACTGGCCGACGCCGTGGACACCGCCGACTCCCACCGCACCGCCGCGACGGTCGGCAGCGCGCTCGTCATGGGGCTGATCGTCCTGCTCAACGTGCTGGTGTTCCGCAGCGTGGCGGCGGCCCTGCTGCCGCTGCTCGCCGTCGCCATGATCGGCAGCGTGGCCGGCGGAGCCGTGGCCGTCGCCGCGACGCTGACCGGCCTCAAGCTCGACGCCGGCACCCCCGGGCTGGTCTCCGTGGTCCTGCTCGGCATCGGCGTCGACTACCTGCTCTTCCTGCTCTTCCGTTTCCGCGAGCACCTGCGGGCCCGGCCCGAGCAGCCCGCCCGCGAAGCCGCCGCCCAGGTGACCGCCCGGGTGGGCACCGCGATCACCTCGGCCGCGCTGACCATCGTCGCCGCCTTCGCCACCCTCGGCGTGGCCAGCTTCGGTCAGTTCCGCTCGCTCGGCCCGGCCATCGCCGTCGCCGTCCTGGTCATGCTGCTGGGCAGTCTCACCATGATGCCCGCCCTGCTCGCCGCCTGCGGCCGCGGCATGTTCTGGCCCTCCCGCAGCCTGCGTCGCCAGCCGGGCGAGGGCTTCGCCGCCCGCTTCGGCACGCTCGTCGCCCGGCGGCCGCTGCCCATGCTGCTCGCCGCCCTCGCCCTGCTCGGCGCGCTGGCCGCCGGGATGACCGGGATCCGGATGGACTACGGCCTCGGCGGTGCCGGCGACCGGACCCCGGCCGCCGCCACCGCCGCCGAGATCTCCCGCACCCTGCCGGCCGGCGTCTCCGACCCGACGAGCGTCTACGTCGTCACCACGGACGGCACCACCCTCACCCCCGGCCGGCTCGACGGCCTCTCCCACGCCCTCACCCAGGTCGAGGGCGTCGGCATGACGGGCGGCACCGTCCTCAACGGGGACCGGCGCGCCGCCCGGATCGACCTCTACCTGACCGCAGACCCGCAGAGCCGGCGCGCCCGCGACCTGGCCTCCGGCCCGGTCCGCGCCGCGGTCGCCGCCCACACACCCGCCGGGACCAGCGCCCACGTGGGCGGCACGGCGGCGATCTTCGCCGACATCTCCACCGCCGTCGACCACGACCTGGCGATTGTCTTCCCGGTCGCGGCCGCCCTGATCGCCCTGATCCTGCTGCTGCTCCTGCGCAGCCTGCTCGCCCCGCTGGTCCTGATGCTCTCTGTCGGGCTCGGCTTCGCCGCCACCCTCGGCGCCGCGACCCTGCTGTTCCAGCACGGGCTGGGCGAACCGGGCGTCAGCTTCACCCTCCCGCTGGTGCTGTTCCTGTTCGTCGTGGCGCTGGGCACCGACTACAACATCCTCATCACCGACCGGATCCGCGAGGAGATGCAGCGCCCCGGCCCGCCCCGCGCCGCCGTCGCCCGCGCCGTACGGCACACCACGCCCGCCATCGCCACGGCCGGCCTGGTCCTGGCCGGTTCCTTCGCGACCCTCGCCGCCACCCCGGGCAGCGAACAGGTCGCCTTCGCGCTGACGCTCGGCATCCTGCTCTCCGCCGTCGTCCTGTCCCTGGTCCTGGTGCCCGCCGTCGCCGCCCTGCTCGGCCGCGCCCTCTGGTGGCCGCTCCGCCCGGCCCGCCACCACCACCGGGCCGAGCCGGCCCCGGAGCCGTACCGCGTCCCGGTGCCCTGACCGGCGAGCCGTCAGTACTCCAGTGAGAGTTCTCCATGTGGCCTGGTCAGCGCCCTGGGGGCGGTGATCGTAGCGGGGCTGTGGCGTGGGTGGGTCGGCTTTGACGTGGATGTCCCACCCACGGGTGGCCGCGCCGCATGTAGTGACAGCGGCGGGGAGAGAGCATCGGTGTGAACGATGATCTGCCGACGGATCTGTGGGATCGGGAACTCAACGAGCTCTTCCTGCGAATCGGGATTGTCGGCAGGTGATGCGAGACTCGGCCCCATGAAGCCCAACGACCCCAAAGACGACCTGCACCGCTACCTCAAGGCGGCCCGCGAAGCCATCATCTGGAAGCTGGACGGATTGTCCGAGTACGACGTCCGGCGCCCCCTGACGCCGACCGGCACCAACCTCCTCGGCCTCGTCAAGCACCTCGCCAGCGTCGAACTCGGGTACTTCGGCCCGACGTTCGGCCGCCCGCACAACGAATCCCTCCCCTGGCACGAGGAGGGCTCCGAGCCCAACTCGGACATGTGGGCACCCGCCGACGAGTCACGCGAGGACGTCCTCGGCCTCTACCACCGCGCCTGGGCGCACGCGGACGCGACGATCGAGGCGCTGCCGCTCGATGCGATGGGCCACGTCGCGTGGTGGGGCGACGACGGCGACGTGACGCTTCAGCGGATCATGCTGCACATGACGGCCGAGACGAACCGTCACGCCGGCCACGCCGACATCGTCCGCGAGCTGATCGACGGCAAGGCCGGCATGCGGGAGACCAACAGCAACATGGACGGCGGCGACGAGGCCTGGTACCAGGAGTACTGGAACAGGCTGGAGGCGTCCGCCAAGGAGGCCCAGGCCAAGCCGAGCTGAGCTGAGCCGAGCCGAGCCGAGCTGAGTTCGTTCGGGGAGGTAGGGGCTTGCCGGGGTAGCTCGTGTTGTCGCCTACCTCCCCACCCGGTGCCGCAGTTGTCGCAGAGCGCCCACCGCAGAGTGCGCGCCACTGGACTTCCCGCCCGAGGTCCACCACCGCTCCCTGGACCGCTCCCAACGTCGGTCGGTCAGGCCGCGGTGGCGACGTCGGCCCAGTGGACGGCGTGTCCGAGCTCCGCGCGGTCGCCGTGCGCGACGGTGAGCCGGTCGATGATCTGCAGCCCGCGGCCGTGCTCACCGCGGGTACAGCTGGCCGCCCAACCGCCCTGCGCGGCCGCAGGGCCTCCGTCGCAGACTTCGATGTGCACCCGCCGGGCGCCCTGGGCGCGGCTCAGTCGGAGGTGCAGTGGAGGTTCGGCGTGCTCGACGGCGTTGGTGACGAGTTCCGAGACGGTCAGCAGCACCGAGTCGGCCGCATCGTCGGCGACCCGCCACCCTGCGAGGACCTCTTGGGTGATCTTGCGGGCGTCTCCGGCGGCTTCCGGGCGGTGCGCCAGGGCCCAGGCGTGGCCCGATGGCGGCGAGCGCCGGGCCATAACCGGCCATGGGGAGATGTCCGGGGCGTAGGTGCGGATCACGGTCATCACCTTCTTCCGGCGCCGCGGTGGCGCCTTGGCTGTGACCAGAACCCCTAACGATCCACTTCCCATCTATATCACTCAGATATATAGACAGTCAATATAGATGAGTGATATAGATGAGGTATGGATGGGACACCCGAAGAGGGTCTCCAGGAGGTGGCGGCGGCACTGAACGAGCTGGCCACCGGGCTGGTCAGGCATCTCCTGTCGGACCGGCAGGGCATGAGCCTGACCACCGTCGCGGCGCTCGGCCGGCTGGAGCGGGAGGGTCCGATCCGGCTGACCGCGCTGGCAGCGGCGGAGGGCATCGCCCAACCGTCGATGACCGCGCTGGTACAACGACTGGAACGCCAGGGCCTGGCGTCGCGGATGGCGGATCCCGAGGACGGGCGTGTCTGCCTCGTCGCCATCACGGATGCCGGGCACGAGCTGCTGGCCGAGCGCCACCGCGCGCAGCGAACCCGGGTGGCCGGCCTGCTGACCGCGCTGCCCGATCAGGACGTGCAAGCGCTGAGCGAGGCCATGCACGCGGCCTTGCCCATCGTCCGCCAGCTGCTCCGGGAAGTCCCGTCGCCCCGCACCACCCGTGGCGGAACGGCTTCCTGAACCCCCGGGGCACCCTCTTCGACATCTCCTCCCGCAGGCGGCAGGACCTGCTCCGCTGCCCCGTCTCGCGCCCCGCGCGCGCCGGGCCCCGATCCCGCCACCTGCCCTCCTATCGGACTTCCGAAAGGGCGGAGAACCATGAGCACCATCTCGGCATCCGGCACCGACGTCCCGCCGGCGGAGGTACCGGACTACCCCATGACCCGGGCAGCCGGCTGCCCGTTCGACCCACCGCCGACCCTGCACACCCTGCAGGAGCAGGCCCCGATCAGCCGGGTGCGGCTGTGGGACGGCAGCACCCCGTGGCTGGTCACCCGCTACGAGGACGTGCGGACCCTGCTGGCCGATCCGCGGATCAGCTCGGAGAGCACCCACCCGCACTACCCCCACCAGAGCCCGGCCACGAAGGAGCGCCGCAGGCAGTCACGGACCTTCATCACCATGGACGATCCGGAACACGCCCGGCTGCGCCGGATGGTCACCGCGACCTTCGCCATCAAGCAGGTGGAGGCACTGCGGCCGACCGTTCAGAAGATCGTCGACGACCTGATCGACGCCATGCTCGCCGGGCCCAAGCCGGTGGACCTGGTCCAGGCGTTCGCGCTGCCGGTGCCCTCACTGGTGATCTGCGCGCTGCTCGGCGTCCCGTACGCCGACCACGATTTCTTCCAGGCCAACAGCAGGCTCCTCGTCAAGCGCACCACGACCCCGGAGCAGGCACGGGCTGCCACCCAGCAGCTGACCGACTACCTGGACCGGCTGATCGGCGACAAGCTCGCTCACCCGACCGACGACCTGCTCTCCGCCCTCGCCGAGCGGGTCAGGGGCGGCGAACTCTCCCGGCACGAGGCGGCCAACATGGGGATACTGCTGCTGATCGCCGGGCACGAGACCACCGCGAACATGATCGCGCTGGGCACCCTGGCCCTGCTGCAACACCCCGACCAGCTGGCCCGGCTGCGCGAGAGCGACGATCCGAAGCTGATCGCCTCGACGGTCGAGGAACTCCTGCGCTACCTGACCATCGTGCACAGCGGACGGCGCCGCGTGGCCCTGGCCGACATCGAGATCGGCGGGGTCACCATCCACGCCGGCGAAGGCGTCGTCCTCGCCAACGACATCGGCAACCGCGACCCCGCCGCCTTCCCCGACCCCGACCGGCTCGACGTCGCCCGCAACCCCCGCCACCACGTGGCCTTCGGCTTCGGCGTCCACCAGTGCCTGGGCCAGCCGCTGGCCCGGGTCGAGCTTCAGGTCGTCTACGGCACCCTCTACCGCCGCGTCCCCGCCTTGCGGCTCGCGGTCGATCCGGACCGGATCCCGTTCAAGCACGACGGGAACGTCTATGGCGTCTACGCGCTGCCCGTCACCTGGTGAGCGCGGACGAGTACCGTGCGGACGAGTGCCGTGCGGACAAGTGCCGTGCGGACAAGGAGGATTCCGATGAAAGTCATCGTCGACCAGCACAAGTGCGTCGCCTCCGGCCAGTGCGTACTGACCGCGCCCGAGGTGTTCGACCAGCGTGAGGAGGACGGCATCGTCGTCCTGCTCACCGAGACCCCGCCCGACCACCTGATGGGCGACATCCGGCAGGCCGCCGTCCTCTGCCCGGCCCAGGCGATCTGGGTGGCGGAACAGGAGAAAGCGGAACAGGAGGAACAGGAGGGCGAACAGTGAAGCGGATCGTCATCGTCGGGGCCTCGGCCGCGGGCCTGACCGCGGCCGAAACCCTCCGCCGCCGGGGCTGGGACGGCCACCTCACCCTGATCGGCGACGAGCCCCACCCGCCCTACGACCGGCCACCGCTGTCCAAGCGGATCCTGACGGGTGATTGGCCCGCCGAGCGAGCCGTCCTGCGCTCCCCGCACGAGCTCGCGCGCTTGGAGGCCGACCTGCACCTCGGACAGCCCGCCACCGCCCTCGACGCCGCGGGGCACCGGGTACGGCTGGGCTGCGGCGAGAACATCCGCTTCGACGGTCTGGTCATCGCCACCGGGGTGACCCCCCGGCGCCTGCCCGGCACCGATCTGGCCGGGGTGCACGTCCTGCGCACGCTCGACGATGCGCTCGCCCTGCGAGCCGCGCTGCTCGCCGCGCCCCGGGTGGTCGTGGTGGGCGCCGGCTTCCTCGGCACCGAAGTCGCGGCGGCAGCCCGGGCCATGGGCCTGGAGGTGACCGTGGTCGAGCCGGAGCCCGTCCCGGTGCGCCGCCCGTTCGGCGAGCGCATCGGCGCCCTCGTCGCCGACCTGCACCGCGCCCACGGGACCCGTCTGCGCTGCGGGGTCCCGGTGCGCCGGCTGCGCAGCGCAGACGGCCGGGTGACCGGGGTCGAGCTCGGCGACGGCACCACGCTGCCGACCGACCTCGTCGTCCTGGCCGTCGGCGCGACCCCCGCGACCGGCTGGCTGACCGGCTCGGGCCTGCGCCTGGGGAACGGGGTGGTGTGCGACGCGTGGTGCCGGGCCGCACCCGGCATCTACGCCGCCGGCGACGTCGCCTCCTGGCACAACCCCCACTTCGGCACCCGCATCCGGCTGGAGCACCGGATGAACGCCACCGAACAGGCCGTCGCCGCGGCCGGCAACCTGCTCGGCGACGCCACCCCGTTCGCCCCCGTGCCCTACTTCTGGACCGACCAGTACGACACCAGGATCCAGGCGTACGGCATCTTCCCGCCCGACGCGGACCTGCGCATCCTCTCCGGCGACCCGTCCAACGGCCACTTCACCGCCGCCTACGGCCACCGAGGAGTGGTGGTCGGCGTGCTCGGCTGGAACGCCCCCCGCGAACTGCGCATGCTGCGCCGGCTGGTCGTCGAGCGCGCGCTCTGGACCGCCGTCACGGACGCCGGGCTGTGTCCCCCACTGACGGTCGACCGTTGTGGTGGCTGGACTCCGACGGCCTGGTCAACTGGACCACCCTGCCCGAGGACACGGTGTACGAGGGCGGGCAGCCCGGGCGCTGGGTGAAGGCGCAGCGGGCCGCCCGGCCGGACCTGGAGGCGGGCTGGAGTCGTTGCCCGGCGTTACAACTGTGGACGCGGCGGCGACGGCTCGGCCGACGCGGCCGGCGCCCCGGCCGGGACCGGCCGCGCCGTGCTCGCCTCGGCCGCGTTCGGCTTCGTGTCGGTGCTGCTCAGCCCGCTGTGGCCGCGGACCATCTTCCCATTCCTGCTGAACTCGATCGGGACGGCGGTTCTGGTGGTCTGGGTCCTGATCGCCGCCTCCCACCTGCGGCTGCACGGCCGGCAGCAGCGCACGGACGGGCCGGAGGCCTCCTCCGCGGGGTCCCAGCGAACCGGACATCCGGACATCCCGCAAGGCCGGGTAGTTATCGACTTCGGCTCGTCAGGGTGACCTGTCCCGAATCGCCTGGCGGGCTCGCTGTGGCGGCTGTATCCGATGTTGTGTGAGGTATGCGGATGGGGGCGGGCCGGCCGCCGCGGGACGGGTGCGCCGGGAGTCGGTCCGGGCCGGGGGGCGTTGCGCAGCAGGGGTGGCCGAGCCAGCCGCTCGGTTCAGCAGGGATGGCGGCGGTGACGAACGCCCAGTGGATTGCGCGCGCCTGGCAGCCGTGATTGGCTCGCCCGGTGAAGCTTCTGTTGACGGCGAGCGGCCTGCGTAACGCGACGCTGCGGGATGCGCTGCGGGACCTGCTGGGAAAGCCGTTCGGGTCGGCGAACATCGTGTACGTGCCCACGGCATCCGTCGCCGAGCCCGGTGACCACGGGTGGTTCGTCGCGGATATGAGCCGACTGCACGGTCTCGGCTGGCGGGAGTTCGACGTCCTGGAGCTGAACGGCCTGCCTCGGCAGATGGTGCTTGACCGGCTGTTGCACGCCGATGTCGTTTACGTCGAGGGCGGCAGTCACTACCATCTCGCGCGCAGCATCACCGGCAACGGTCTGGCCGAGGGCTTCCTGGAAGTGCTGGAGAGCCGGGTCTATGTGGGGGTGAGTGCCGGATCGATGATCTTCAGCCGGAATCTCACCGAACATTCCGCCGACGTCATCGGGGATGCTGCGGACCTGCACGTGCTCGGCGCTACGACGGTGGAGCCGCCCTTCGGTCTCTTCGACTGGTACCTGAAGCCACACCTGTACTCGCCGGACTTCCCGGAACGGGATGACGCCTGGGCTGACCGCATCGTCGAGCGGGCGGACTTCCCGATCTACTTCATCGACGACGACACGGCTGTTCGCGTCAGCGACGACAAAGTAGACGTCATCTCCGAAGGCCGGTGGCGGTTTCATCCGTGACTCAACGCGCGATGCCGTGCCTCCGTGCCTGCCCCCGGTCGGCGCACGTCAAGCGGTTCCGGTCCAACTTCTGGGCTCTGTCAGCCCGATCCCCCGGCGCGTGTCGTCACCGGGCACGGGCAGCGCCACGCCCGAGTGCCTGAAGCCCGCCCTCACGTACATGGCCTCGGCGCGGGAGTCGTCCTCGTGGACGAACAGCCGGACGCGCTCTATCCGGGGTTCGGCGAGCGACCACGACCATTGGACACCTGAGCCACGGAGGGGGTGCGGCGGGCCGGTTCATAGGTGCTCGGCGAACCAGTCGCGGGCGGCGGTGGCGGCGATGTCGAATCCGTGACCGGTGTAGGCCGCGAAGTGACCGCCGGGTACGAACACGATCTTCTTCGGCTCGGCGGCCGTCTGGAAGGCGGCGGCGGCCAGATTGCCGCCGGTCAGGCTGTCGTCCTGGCCGACGATCACGAGCAGCGGCGTCGGTGTGATCAGCGGCAGGTAGGAGCCGGGCTCGTAGCCCCGGAGCAACTCCAGGCTGCGCAGGGTGACTTCGCTGTGCCATTCGGGGGCGAGCCGTTCGTGGGCGTCGGTGAACCAGGCGTGGGCGTCCGGGGTGGGGATGCCGGTCACCTGTGCGGGGTCCTCGCCGATCACGGGGATCATGGCGGGAGAGTGGCCGGCCGCTCGGGCCCTCCGGTCGTCGGAGAAGATCGAGGGGTTGACGACCCGGTTGTTCTCTCGGGCGACGTTGGCGAAGGTGGCGCGTCCGCTGATGAAGGGAGCCTGCCCGCTGACCGCCTTGACCCGCTGGTCGATCGCGGCGACGACGAACGCGTGTCCGCCGGAGAAGCTGCTGCCCCACACGCCGATGCGGTCCGGGTCGACCTCGGGGCGGTTCTGGGCATACGTGACGGCGTGCTGGTAGTCGCGGATCTGCTCCCAGGGGTCGATCTCGTAGCGGGGCTTCCCCGGAGCTGCGTCCGAGTCGCCGAAGCCGCGGTTGTCCCACACCACGACGGCCAGACCGGCGGCGGCGAACACCTCGGCGAAACGGTCCAGGTACATCCTGCGGGTGGCGGACCAGCCGTGCGCCATGACCACGCACGGGGCCGGAGCGGTGCCCTGCTCCGGCTCGTAGAACCAACCGCGCAGCGTGACGCCCTCGGCGTCGAACTCGATGTCGTGTCGCATGCTCTCGCTCAGCCTTTCCGTTCGAGGAGGTCGACTGCCGGCGCTGTACCTCCGGCGATCAGGACACAGGTCCCGCCCGGTCGTCTCCCCCCGCCTCCACCCTGCGGGTGGCACGCGGGCCACGTCCAAGACCAGTTCCGTGCGCTGTGATGCCTTCGCGGGACGACCGCTCGTGGCGCAGTCACCACCACCCATCCACCCGGCCGGCGTCGTCACCGCGGCAGGCCGCCTCCCGCCCCGCCGTTCGCAGGACTGCCGATCGCGGTCGCGCTTGTCCCGCCCCTCCGCCGCTCATGGCGGGGGCGCTCGCAGGGCGGCTTGACCGCCTCCTCGACCGTGATGCCCGGACGGCATCACAGGCGCCGGAACAGGTCTTGGACACCGGTGCCGGCGCCGCCGCAGGCTGAAAGCGATCCCGAAACGAGAGGAACAACGTCATGAGGGTCTTCGTCACCGGCGGTTCCGGCTACATCGGCAAGGCGACCATCGACGCGCTGACACGGCACGGCCACACCGTGCGCGCCCTGGCCCGCAACGAGCACGCTGCCCGGACCGTACGGACGCACGGGGCGGATCCGGTCACGGGCAGCCTGGCCGACCTGGGCGTGCTCAATGAGGCGGCGGCGCAGGCCGAAGCCGTCATTCACCTCGCCCAGGCGGCCACCGGCGCGGAGGACCTCGCCGCCGCCACCGCGATGCAGGACGGCATCGGCGCCGGCCCCTACGTGCACACCAGCGGTACCTGGGTCTACGGCGACACCAACGGCGTCGTCGACGAGGACGCCCCGTGGGATCCACCGGCCCTCGTCGCCTGGCGCCGCCCCGTCGAGGATGCCGTCCTCGCCCGCGCCGCGCGCGGAGGTCGTCCCGTCGTGGTCCGGCCCGGTCTGCTGTACGGCGGCGACAACCGGCTCATCGATGCCTTCTTCACCCGTCCGGGCATGGTGGCGGGCGCCATCGCCTACATCGGAGACGGCTCGCAACACTGGGCTCTGGTCCACGTCGACGACCTCGCGGAACTGTACGCGGCCACGCTGCGCGCCCGGCCCGGCGCCGTCTACGCCGGCGTCGGAGGAGTCGATCCCACGGCCCGGGAGTGCGCCGAAGCCATCAGCCGAGGAGCGGGTCTCGGCGGCAAGACCGTCTCCATCACTCTGGAGGAGGCACGCGCGGCCATGGGCGCCTTCGCCGACGCCTTCGCCCTGGACCAGCGACTCACCCCGGCGCGCGCCCGCGACCAGCTCGGCTGGACCCCGAAGCACACCGACCCGCTGACCGTCCTCGCCCAGGGCTGATCCACGCCCCCGGTGGCCGGTCCCCTCGCCGACCGGGGGAGCTGCCGTCGGGAGCGGCACCCCGCTGGATCCAATGGGGTATCACGAGGCGTACGGACACCGATCAGGACGGGACACGGCAACGGTATGGACATCGACCTGCGGAAACTGCGGTACTTCGCGGCGGTCGCCGAGGAACTGCACTTCGGCCGCGCCGCCGAGCGACTGCACATCGCCCAGCCGGCCCTCTCCCGCCAAGTGCGCGCGTTGGAGAACGACCTGGGCGTCACGCTCTTGCGCCGCGACCGCAGGGGCACCGTCCTCACGCCCGCCGGAGCCCAGCTCCTCGACGAGGTGGGCCCGCTCCTCGCGGCGGCCGAGGCCATGGTCCGCCGGGTCACCGCCGCCGCCACCGCCACACGGGTCTTCACCGTCGGCTTTATGCCCGGTATCACCGTCACCCCCGCCGTGCGGGCGCTCACCGCCCGCCATCCCGGACTCGACGTCCGGCTACTGCGCACCGGCTGGGAGGACCAGGTCGAGGTCCTGCGCGACGGACGGGCCGACGTCAGCATCGTGCGTCTGCCGATCGATCAGAAGGGGCTGCGCGTACTGCCGCTGTTCAGCGAACCGCGCGTCGTGGTGCTGCCGACCGACCATCCGCTGGCCGGCGGGCCGGCCCTCACCGTCGCCGACCTTGCGGGCGAGCACCTCCTCCAGGACCCGGACGCCGTACCGGAGTGGCGCGACATCGCGCAGGAACTGCGCACCGGCGAACGCTCCGACGTTCCACCCATCCACAGCGTCGAGGAAAAGCTCGAACTGGTCGCCGTCGGCGCGGGCATCTGCGTGATCCCGCTGTCCACTGCGACCTTCTACACACGCCCCGACGTCGTCGCCCGGCCAGTCGAGGGCCTCGGCCCGGGGCAGGTCTGCCTGGCCTGGCCCGCCACCCGCCATTCCCGGCTCATCCACGACTTCACCGACGTGGTACCTGCCCTGGCACCACCGCCCACCTCGCCATGACCGCCACCCCACACGAACCTGCCGCCATCGCCGCCCACCGAGGAGCGGGCCACGTGAGGGACGCACCACACGGGGCCACTCGACCGCTGTCGCCGCGCGGTGCCGTCGGCAGCGCGCACTCGCGGGCCTCGGCGTCCTCTCCTCAGCAGCGTTCCGGAGCCGGGAGGCTCACACCACGGAAAGGAGGAGCCAGCCTTCACCGCCTCGGTCCTCGCCCGCGCCCGCCGCATCCGCCGCCAGGCCCCGTCCATCCGCAGCCGGGCGAGATCGCCGGCCACCTCTCCGCAACGCCTTCGGCCGACAACGGCTCTTCCCTACCGGCCGGGGCACGCCACCACGCGCCCCGGCCGTCCGACGCCGTTGCGCCGCCCCTTGGATAGGCTGCCGCAATGGCCCTCGACTCCCCCCGACTGCTGCGCGCCGACGCCGCCCGCAACGCGGAAAAGATCATCCGGGCCGCCCGGGAGGTCTTCACCGAACAAGGCCCCGACGCCCACCTCGACGACGTGGCCCGCCGGGCCGGCGTCGGAGCCGCCACACTCTTCCGCCGCTTCCCCGACAAAGCCGCACTCCTGCGGGCCGTACTCGACCAGCGCTTCGCCGAGAACGTCCGCCCCGCCATCCAGACCGCCGCCCACCACCCCGACCCCGCCTCCGGACTGGCCCACGTCCTGGAAGCGGCACTGGAATCGGTGGCCGGCGACTACAACGTCCTCGCCGCCGCCCGCTCCGCCGGCGTCCTCACCCCGGCGACCGGGCAGGAGTTCTTCGCCGCCCTCGACGCCCTCCTGGCACGCGGTCAGCACACAGGCGCGATCCGCGCCGACCTCGTACCCGACGACCTCCACCGCATCGTCGTCATGCTGGTCTCGGTGCTGTGGACGATGGAACCCCGCGAAGACGGCTGGCGCCGCTACCTGGCCCTCGTCCTCGACGGCCTCACCCCCACCGGGGCCCGCCCGCTGCCCTGCCCTGCCCCGCCCCCGCACTGCACACCCGCACACCCTGACACCGAGGCGGATGCCGGCCACCCCGCTGTACCGGGGTTGAGCAGCTCCGCAAGGAGTTCGCCGAGGGCAAGGCGGGCGAAACCGTCGGTGTGCGTCTGCGTGGTGTCAAGGGCGACGGCGTCGAGTCGGTCTCGCCGGGACACACCGCCCAGGTGGAGGTCACCCTGACCAAGCCCGTCGCGATGGAACACGGTCTGCGGTTCACCATCCGCAAGGGCGGCAGGGCCATCGGCGCCGGGGTGGTGTCCAAGATCATCGCTTAGGGCCGGACGAGCGGCGAAGCGGACCGGGCGCCGGAGGCAATGACCGGCGCCCGGCGAGCCAGCGTGTCCCCCACACGGTCTGGCCGAGACCCGATCCACTTCACGAAGTCGGCGCCTGCACCGCTTCGCCCTGCTGAGGGCAGCAGGCCAGGCCTGTGCCGTCGATCAGGCGGGCGTAGGGGTTGTGGCCTGCGAGCTCGATGGCAGTGGTCACGGCGCCGTACAGTGACCGCCGCAGCGCGAAGCCGAAGGGGCCCTGATCATAGGTTTTGCTGACGATGTGCTGGTAGTCGATGTTCAGATGAGCATCGCTTTCGCCCGTCGGTGCTGCTGGGGCGTGGGAACCTGCGATGAGGTTGGTCCAGACGCGGCTGACGAGCTCTGCCAGTTCTTCCACGACGTCTGGGTCGGGGGCGTTGCTCGCCGTGCTCATGCTGGGATGCGTGGCGATGAGACGGAACAGGTCACGCCAGCGGTCCGCCATCGACCGCAAGGCGGGCCCGTCGGTCAGGCACGCGGCTTGCTCGATGATGTCCCGGGTCAGCGCGGTGCAGCGTTGGCCGATGGGGTGCTGGGTCTGGTCGGTGGCGAAGTAGCGCCGGGTCGCACGGTGGGCGAGTGCCTCGGCCCACGTGGTGTCGTCCGGTTCGGGCGCGGTACGCCAGAGCGGTGTCCAGTTCGGGGAGTACATCATGTTGCCGGGCGGGAGCACGGTGGTGGCGGTGGCCCTGGCTGCTTCCTGTGACGGGAGGAAGGAGCCGTTGGTGTGCGGGGCGGTGTGGGACAGCGCCGCGAGCTGGCGCCGGAGGAAGTAGCGGGGGGTGAGCGCGAAGTAGACGCACGCGCCCATGGCGATCTCTGCCGCCACCTGGTGGCCGTCGCGTCCGCAGTCGCAGGCGATCGCCTCGTCGGTGGCCGCGGCGAGGGCGTCGGCGAAGCCGATCAGGTTGCGGCCGTCTCCGCTCGCCAGTGCCAGGTGAAGCTCGTTGAACGCCTCCTTGGCACCGTAGTCGTGGAGTAGATCGACGCTGGCGTTGTAGTAGAGGGGGCCGTTGATAGCGCGGAACATCCTTCCGCATCGGTCACTGCCGGGGAAGTATCCCCGGTCGGTGGACAGGTGCCGGTAGGGAGCCCAGCCGACCGTGAGGCGAAGGATCGCCGGCAGGTCTCCGTCCCACCAGCGTGCGACCAGATAGTCGGCTGGTGCGGGGGCCGAGGCGGGTGGGACAACGGCGCAGGGGCCGGCGGCCGGAACAGCGTTCAGGAGTTCCGTCCGTATCTCCTCTTTCATCTGGATGACCGCACAGGTGACTGTGCTGTCCCGGAACGCCTGTTGGGCGGCGCTCCCGCTGAGGCAGGCGATGCCCTCACTGCTCGCGTCGATGTACGGCTCCAGCCCGACGGCTCCGCTGTCGTCGGGTGCGTCCGGGTAGTCGATCCCCATGCTCGCAGCCATCAGCGAGGCGCTCAGGTCGGGAATGCGCCAGTCCGTACACCGGATGGTGACATCGGCCTGGAAGGCTCCCCAGAGGTCCCGTACGGCCATCGCTTCGAGAGAACGCCGCTCGGGCTCGGCTCCCCGGCGCAGGTACTCTTCCGCCACCTCGGCGACTTCGCCGCCCTTACCGGGAATGATCCCGCACAGCTCGGCGAGTGCTCGCGCCGACTCGGATGAACGGCCGTCCCACAGCCTGTCCTTGGCGAACAGGACGACCTTCCGCGTCGTGTCCCCCACGGCGCTTGAGGCCACCGACTCCCGGAGTTCGCGCGACCTGGTCACCGCGATGGCCGACCAGCTCATCCGCTCGCCCTCCGGGTGCACCTCCATCCGCGGAGACTGGTAGGGGACATAGGCGGGCGCTGTGGCGATCCGCAGGACCGTATCGTGCTCCCGTTCCCCATGAGGCGCCCCGGCATGACTCTGCCGGTGGACGTCGTCCGGGTCGGTGCTGTCGTCTTCCGCGGCGGACCCGACCCGTAGGCCCGACAGCAGCTCAGCGGGCCTTGATCCCGCAGGGACCAGACCGGCAGCCTGAGCGTTCCAGTACACGGATTCCTGGGTGTCTGTGGTCACGGCTACTTCTCCTTGGACGTGATCTGCGGTGCGCGCGCGGCAGAGCGAACTGCCGGTGCTGGTACGTGTTCGCGATGGGCTCCGCACGGCCGTAGCCGTGGTGAGAACTCGGTTGGCCCGGTCACGGAACAGGTGGATCAGGTGCTCGATTTCGGTGCTCCGCACGGCCTGAGCGACCTCTCCCGAGGGCCCGGACGGTGGGACCCGCACCAGCCCGGCAGTCACAGGGGCGGCCAGGACGGGCGGTCGCCTTCCGGTGCGACTGCGCTCATGTGGTCCTCTTCGTCGCGGCCCGTGCGAGTTCGCGCAGGGTGGCGGCCACGGCGGGCGGGATCGTGCTGCGGGAGAGGGCGTGGTCGGCCTGCGCGCAGCGGGCCCGGATCATCTGCTCGACCATGTCGCGGGCGCCGGTGGCGGTGATGACGCGTCGGGCGTCCTCGGCCTGCTCCTCGGTCAGGTCGGGGTCGCCCAGGAGCCGGCGCAGCCGGGCGACCTGGTCCGGGGTTGCGAGTTTGAGGGCGAGGGCTGCGAGGGTGGTGTGCTTGCCGTCGCGCAGGTCGTCGAGGGTGGGCTTGCCGGTGCGGTCCGGGTCGCCGTAGACGCCGAGGAGGTCGTCGCGCAGTTGGAAGGCCTCTCCGAGGGGGAGGGCGAAGTCGCTGAGGACGGTGCGCAGTTCGTCGTCGGCTCCGGCGAGGGTGGCACCGATCTGCAGGGGGCGTTCGCAGGTGTACTTGGCGGTCTTGTAGTGGATGATCGCCAGTGCCCGGTCGACGTCGTCGGTGGGGTGCCCGGTGGAGGCGAGGTCGAGGTACTGGCCGTACATGACCTCGGTGCGCATGGCGTCGATGAGCGGCAGGATGCGGACGAGCCGGCCCGGGGTGAGGCCTGCGGTGTGGAGGAGTTCGTCCGACCAGGCCAGGGCGAGGTCGCCGACCAGGATCGCGGAGCCGACCCCGAGGTCGTCGGCGGCCGCCTCGCTGCGGCCCTCGCGTTGCAGGGTGGCGAGGGCACGGTGGACGGTGGGGTGGCCGCGGCGGGTGGTGGAGCGGTCCATGATGTCGTCGTGGATGAGGGCGAAGGCGTGGAACATCTCCAGCGACGCCGCCACCCGCAGTACCGGCCGCGGATCGCCTTCGCCACCCGCCGCGCGCCAGCCGGTCACGCACAGCAGGGGGCGCAGGCGTTTGCCGCCGGAGGAGAGGAAGTCGTGCAGGATCCGGGGAATCTCCCCGGGCAGGTACCGCGCGGTCGCCGCACGGGCCTTGGCGGTGAGGAAGCCGTCGAGGATGCCGTCGACCTGGGTACGTACCACTGTCAGGTCGGGTGATTCGGAGCCGAGGGTCCTGGCCGTCATCATGCTTCTCCGTTCGGTACACCGGTTGCCGCCCCGGCCGAGTGGTGCTCTCACTCCGGGGGCGCACGAAGGGCTTTTCACCGGGGCGCTTGCCAGACCTGCCTGGCTGCGCCCACAGTGTGTCCAGTAAGCCCTGGCGAGCCGCTTCGACGTAACTCTGCTTAGCGGCAGGGTTGTTGAACCTCTCGTCGTGTTGAACGCCCCGCACCCGCCCACGACGTCGCTTCCGCCGCGACCACGAGGTTCACCGTGAGTCCCCGAAACACACCCAATCCCCGTCTGCGGGCTCTGCTCGACGAGACAGGCTGGACCAACGAGCAGCTCGCCCGAGCCGTCAACGCCGTCGGCAGCCTTCGCGCCCTGCCCCTGCACTACGACCGCACCTCGGTCGCGCACTGGCTCCTCGGCTCCCGCCCCCGCCCCGAAGTGGCCGACATCGTCTGCCACGTCCTGTCCGACGCCCTCCACCGCGCGATCACGCCCCAGGCCGCCGGCCTCTCCCCCTCCGCCGCCACCGTCGAGAAGCCCACCACCCCGGACATCGCCGTGCGGCTGGAGCAACTCGGTGCCGCCTCGGCCGTCAGCCCCCGCACCCTCCGCCTGATCCCCTACGACCCGACCCTGCGGTCGCCCGTGGCTGTCGCACCCTCGCCGCGCCCGAGCGGTAGAACGCGGGTCAGTACCGCCCACGTCCAGGCCGCGAACCTGATGGCCACCGTGTTCGCCGACGCGGACGACATGTTCGGCGGTGCCCGGACCCGCCCGGCCCTCACCACCTACCTGGCCACCGACATCGCACCCCAACTCACCAGCCCCGTCGGCGCCACGCTCCACCGGCAACTGCGCCAGGCCGCCGCCGACCTCGCCTACCTCACCGCCTTCACCTGCTTCGACGAGCACCTCCACGGCGCCGCGCAGACCTACTACCGCATCGCCGCGGAGCTCGCCATCGAGGCCGCCGACCCGCTGCGGCACGCGATCGTCCTGCGGCAGATGAGCGTCCAGGCCAACCACATGGGCGACCGCGCGCAGGCCCTGAACCTGGCCCAGGCCGCGGCGGCCTACGTCACCAGACTCCCACCGGGTTCGGCCGCGTTCATCACCGGGCAGCTCGCCGTCACCCTCGCCGCTTCCGACCGGCGCCGCGAGGCGTTCACCCAACTCGACCGGGCGCAAAGCCTGTTGGACGACGCCCAGGACGAGCACCGGACCACCGGCGGTTACCACAGTGCCGCCCTCAACCACCAGCGGGCCGAGGTCTTCGCATCAACCGGCGACGTCTCGCGAGCATGCGCCGTTCTGTCCCACTCCCTCACCCGCAGGCCGTCCGACGAGCGCCGGGCCCGGGCCCTGACCACCGCGCGACTCGCCGAACTCCTCCTTCAAAAGGGACAGTTGGAGGAAGCCTGCCAGCACTGGCACGCCTTCCTGCACGACTACCCCCATCTGCAGTCGGCCCGCGCCACCGCGGCCCTGCACACCATGCGCGGCCGTCTGCGCAGCTACCAGCGCGTCCCGGCCGCCGCCCAGCTCCTGCGCCACCCCATCCACCACGAGGACTGCCGGATCCCTTAGGTCCTGTCCGGCTGATCTTGGCGGATCGGCCCGCGGCTCTCCCGGCCGGAGGCTTGGGGCGGATGCCCGGCATCGCGGGCCCGGCAGGATCGGCCGGACAGGGCCTGGTCGGCCCTGGTCCGCCGCGCCTTCAAGCCGGTCGTATCCGACGGTTCGTTCGGCGCGCTCGGCGGATGCCTCGCCTCAAGCGTCGTCCGAACGCTAATCGGGGTACGGACGCCACCCCGCCGCCGGTGGTGGTGTGTTGGGTGGTGACAGCGGTGGGCCCGGCGCCGGAGAGGGCGTGGAGGATCCGGGTCAGCAGCGCGGGATCGGTCGTGCTGGTGGCGGTGACCCCGATGGCGGCGGTGTGCCGGAGCCATTCGGGACGGATGTCCTCGGGACTGTGGATGAGGCGGGCCGGAGCGCCCGCCTCCTCGACGACCCGCAGGGCCTCCCGGGTCTCGGGCTCGTCGAGCAGCCCGGCGATCAGGACGGTGTCACAGCTGTGGGCCAGGCGCTGCAGGGTGTGCGCGCGGTCGTCGGCCGCATGGCAGTAGCTGGCGGGGTTCTGCGGAAGGACGTGTCCGAAGCGGGCACGTACGGTCTCCGTGATGACTTCGGCGTCCTCGACCGGCCGCCCGGGGGCGATGACGACGGCGACCCGTGCCGGGTCGGGCACGGGCACCGCCATGGCATGTTCGAGGTTCTCGAGGACCTTCACCTGCCCGGGTGCCGCCTGGGCGGTCAGACCGGGAGTCACCGCGTCGGTGGACCGTCCGGCGACCAGCACGGCCTCGCCGCCGGCGACGAAGGCCCGGATCTGCGCGTGGAGGTCCGCGACCTTCCCGCAGGTCGCGTCGACGACGGTGACACCGCGCCCGGCCAGTCCGGCCCGGACCTCGGGCGTGGCGCCGGCCGGGCCGATCACGGCCACCGCGCCCGGAGGGACCTGCTCCGCCACGGCGACGGACACCACCCCTCGCGCCCGCCACCGGGCCGCCACCAGGGCATCGACCGGCAAACCGCCCACCACCGCCACCGGCCCCGCCGTCCCACTGAGTACGGCGTCGACCTCTTCACGGGCCCGCACCGCCCCTGCACACAGCGGTGCGACGCCGGCCGACACCAGCCGCCTCGTGCGCAGCACCGCCGCCCAGTTGTCCAGTGCGCGCACGGCTTCCTCCGAGGGGGCATCCGCGCCTGCGGAGGTCACCACCGCCAGCCCGACCACGGCACCGTTTCGACCTACGTAGGTCACCGCCCGCACCGCCCCGCCACCCCCCGCACCCGCACCCGCACCCGCACCCGCACCGAGTTCCTCCCAGGGCGGATCCCCTGTCCACAACGAGGTTCCAACTGCCCCGCCGGTCACGGTCAGGCCCGCGGGCACGGTGAGACCCGTCGCCGTGGCGGAGGCCGCAGGCCGAAGCGCCCCGGCCCCGCCGCAGGTCGGGACGGGAAAGTCCTGGTAGCGGACCCGCAGCCCGGCGCGGCGCAGAGCCCCGGCCACGAGTTCGGCTCCACGGCAATCGACCGGACCCCGCAAGGGATGGTGCAGGAGGGTCGGGACCAGGGCCTCGTCCGGGCACAACGGCCCGACGAGAACGGCCCATTGGTCTTTTCTGAGCGTTCTCTTCACTGCGGTTCTCTCCCTGCCCACGCGTCAGTAGGACGCCGGACAGAACGGGATCCGCACACGGGAATCCCCGGCGTTGAACACGTACTCTGACGCCCCGGCACCCGGCGCCTTCACAGCGACAACGCCCATCCGCCCCGCGCCCACCCGAACGGCCGTTGGCCTCACTCGAAGGTACTGAAGGTTCCCCGAGACGCCCTGGACGGCCGACTACTGGGGCAAATTTGTTCCCATATACGGCAGTTCGGAGTCGTTCAAGGTCGTTCAACACGGCAGGAGGTTCAACAAGCATGCCATGAAGAAGAGTTACGCCGGATGACCTGGCTGGGGCTCACTGGACACACGTGAGCATTCCCCGGCAGGTTCAGCGAACGCCTCCGCCGCAGGTCCTCTGCTCACCCATGCGTGAGTGCGCCACCGAGCCGGCGCGGACAACCGGGGCAGCGGGCCCGAAGGGCCTCCCCCGCCCGCCGGCCGCACGGACCTCGCGGACCCGACCATCCCTCAGGAGAGACTGATGCCCCTACTGGTCCGTACCGATGCGGCGGGCGCCCTGCACCGCCCCGCCGACACCACACCGCTCGCCGTCCTCGCACGTGGCCGGGTGTCGCGGTGACGGCCGAACCCGACCGCACCCCCGCAGCCGCACCTCCTCCGCCGCCCGCCGCCCGGCGGCACAGGACGGTGGTTCTCGCCTCGCCGCGCTCGTTCTGTGCCGGGGTGGAGCGCGCGATCGACACCGTGGAACGGCTGCTGGACGCCCCGGACCGGAACGGGCCGGTGTACGTACGCAAGCAGATCGTCCACAACACCCACGTCGTGGCGGGCCTCGCCGCCCGGGGAGCGGTGTTCGTCGAAGAACTCGACGAGGTACCGGCCGGTGCCACGGTCGTCTTCTCGGCCCACGGTGTGTCACCTGAGGTCCATGCCCAGGCCGGTGCCCGCGAGCTGACCGTCGTGGACGCGACCTGCCCGCTGGTCACCAAGGTCCACTCCGAGGCCAGGCGCTTCGCCGCTCGCGGCGACACCATCGTCCTGATCGGGCACGCCGGGCACGAGGAGGTCGAGGGCACCCTGGGTGAGGCCCCCGCCTCCATCGTCCTGGTCGAGACCCCCGCGCAGGCGGCCGCTCTCCAGGTCCCCGACGGGACCCGCGTCTCCTACCTCACCCAGACCACCCTGGCCGTGGACGAGACGCGCGAGGTCGTCGACATCCTGCGCCGCCGCTTCCCGGCCCTGCGGGAGCCCCCGTCGGACGACATCTGCTACGCGACCACCAACCGGCAGCTGGCCGTGGCGGAAGTCGCGGAGCGCTGCGACCTGGTCCTGGTCATCGGCTCGGCGAACTCCTCGAACTCGGTGCGGATGGTGGAGGTCGCCCGCCGCGCCGGTGCCGAGGCGCACCTCGTCGAGGACGCCGACGGCATCGACCCGGCCTGGATCGAGCGCGCCGGCACCATCGGTCTGTCCGCCGGAGCGTCCGCCCCACCGGCCCTGGTGACCGGTGTGATCCGGGCCCTCCACCGGTGGGGGCCGGTGACGGTCGTGGAGCACACCGCCGCGGTGGAGGACATGTACTTCGCGCCGCCGGCCCCGGTCCGGGAGCGCCCGTGAGCACTCCTCGGTTCCGACTGTCGGTCACCGTCCACGGCGATCGGCGCGCCACAGCCACCATCCACTTCGTCCGCTTCGAGAAGGTGTTCACCCCATGACGGCCATCGACCCTCCATCCCGAGCCGGGGAGACCCGCCCCACCACCGAGGAGAAGAGCAGACGCACCGCCACCGGTACCGGGGTGCCCCCCACCGCTCACGGACCACTTCCCCTCCCCGGAACCCCGGCCGCCCTGCGCGCCCTGCGCCCCGGCCGACTCGACCGGCTGGCGGCCGGGATACGGGACCTGCTCGTGGACCGGGTGTCCGCCACCGGTGGCCATCTGGGCGCGAGCCTGGGTGTGGTGGAGCTGACCATCGCCCTCCACCGGGTCTTCGACTCGCCGCGTGACGCGATCCTGTTCGACACCGGCCACCAGTCCTACCCGCACAAGGTCCTCACCGGACGCGCCCGGGAGTTCGCCACCCTGCGCCAGCAGGGCGGGCTGTCCGGCTACCCGAGCCGGGCCGAGTCCGCGCACGACTGGATCGAGAACTCCCACGCCTCCACCGCCCTGGCCTACGCCGACGGCCTGGCCAAGGCCTTCCACCTACGAGGAGCGGCACGGCGGGTGGTGGCGGTCGTCGGCGACGGCGCGCTCACCGGCGGCCTGGCCTTCGAAGCCCTGAACAACCTCGGGGCCGCCGGGCGCCCGGTCATCGTCGTGCTGAACGACAACACCCGCTCCTACGACCCCAGCGCAGGTGCACTGCCCGCCCACCTGGCCCGGCTGCGCGAGAGCGGCCAGGTCACACCGGACCGCAATGTCTTCACCGACCTCGGGTTCGCCTACCTCGGCCCCGTCGACGGCCACGACACCCCCGCGCTGGAGACCGCACTGCGCCGCGCCGCTGCCCTCGGACGGCCGGTCGTGGTGCACGCCGTCACCACCAAGGGGAAGGGCTACGCACCGGCCGAAGCCGACACCGACGACCGGATGCACGCCTGCGGAGTCATCGACCCGGCCACCGGCCGCCCCCGCACCACGGGCAAGCCGACCTGGACGTCCGTCTTCGCCGCCGAGCTCGCCGCCCTGGGAGGCGAGCGCGAGGACCTCGTCGCCCTCACCGCGGCGATGCGCCTGCCGGTCGGGCTCGGCCCGTTCTCCCGGAAGTTCCCCGACCGGGTCTTCGACTCGGGGATCGCCGAGCAGCACGCCGTCACCTCCGCCGCCGGGCTGGCGATGGGCGGCCTGCACCCGGTGGTGTGCCTGTACGCGACGTTCCTGAACCGGGCCTTCGACCAGGTGCTGATGGACGTGGCGCTGCACCGGCTGCCGGTCACCTTCGTCCTGGACCGGGCCGGGGTCACCGGCCCCGACGGGCCCTCCCACCACGGCCTGTGGGATCTCGCGGTCCTGGCCCGCGTCCCGGGCATGCGCGTCGCCGCGCCCCGTGATCCGGCCCGGCTGCGGGCCCTGCTGCGCGAGGCGGTCGAGTCCGGCGACGGCCCGAGCACGGTGCGCTTCCCCAAAGCCGCCGCCGCGGCCGACATCGACCCGCTGACCACCATGGACGGCATCGACGTCCTGCACCGCTCCCCACACGCGCCCCTGGACGTGCTGCTGGTCGCGATCGGCACGACAGCCGGCGCCTGCCTGGAGGCCGCCCGACTCCTGGCGGCCCGGGGCATCGGAGTGACCGTGGTCGACCCCCGCTGGGTGGCCCCGGTCAACCCCGCCCTCGTCCATCTGGCCGGACGCCACCGCATCGCCCTGTCCGTGGAGGACGGGGTCCGCGAGGGCGGCATCGGAGCCCTCCTCGCCCAGCACGCCACCGACGCCGGGGTCACCGTGCCCGTTCACGCCCTGGGCCTGCCCACCCGGTTCCTGGCCCACGGTGAGCGCGGCGCCCTCCTGTCCGCCGCCGGGATCAGCGGTCCTGCCATAGCCGACACCGCCCGCCGCCTCCTGGAGCACGGCGCCCCCTCGGCCGCCTCCCTGCCGGCACCATCCTCCACACGGAGCACGTCATGAACAGCGTCGACCTCCCCGACCCCACCCCGCCCGGCCGTCGCGGCCCCGGGCCCGCGCCCGGTGATGGACCCGTTCTCGCGGCCCGCCGCCACTCCCGGCAGATCCACGTCGGCAGGGTCCCCGTGGGCGGCGGAGCACCGATCCCGGTGCAGACCATGACGACCACCCCCACCACCGACATCGACGCCACCCTCCAGCAGATCGCCGAGGCCACCGCAGCGGGCTGCGACATCATCCGCCTCGCCGTCCCCTCCGCCGACGACGCCGCCGCCCTGCCCAGGATCGTCGCCAAGTCGCCGATCCCCGTCATCGCCGACATCCACTTCCAGCCCCGCTACGTCTTCCAGGCCATCGACGCCGGCTGCGCCGCGGTCCGCGTCAACCCCGGCAACATCAAGAAGTTCGACGACAAGGTCAAGGAGATCGCCCGGGCCGCCGGCGCGGCCAAGGTCCCGATCCGGATCGGGGTGAACGCCGGCTCCCTGGACCCGCGCCTGCTCGCCAAGCACGGCAGCGCCACGCCCCAGGCACTGGCCGAGTCCGCGCTGTGGGAGTGCTCGCTGTTCGAGGAGCACGGCTTCACCGACCTCAAGATCGCCGTCAAGCACCACGACCCGCTGACCGTCATCGCCGCCTACCGGCTCCTCGCCGCCGGCTGCGACTACCCCCTGCACCTGGGCGTCACCGAAGCCGGCCCCGCGTTCCAGGGCTCCATCAAATCCGCCGTCGCCTTCGGTGTCCTCCTCGCCGAAGGCATCGGCGACACCATCCGGGTCTCCCTCTCCGCACCGCCCGCCGAGCAGGTCAAGGCGGGCTGCCACATCCTCTCCTCGCTCGGGCTACGCCCGAGGAAGCTCGAAATCGTGTCCTGCCCCGGCTGCGGACGCCTCCAGGTCGACATCCACCGCCTCGCCCAGCGGGTCGAGGCCGCCTTCGAGGGGTTCCCCCTCCCCCTGCGCGTCGCCGTCATGGGCTGCGTCGTCAACGGCCCCGGGGAGTCCCGGGAAGCCGACATCGGAGTCTCCTCCGGCAACGGCAAGGGCCAGATCTTCGTCCGGGGCCGGGTCGTCGCGACCGTCCCCGAAAACCGGATCGTCGAACGTCTCCTGGAAGAGGCCCTCAAGCTCGCCGAACACCAATCCACCGGGTCTCCCACGTAGACCGCCCGAAGGAGCAGAGTCCCATGGCCACTCCGAGCAAGCCGATTCGCCGACTGGACCGGGTGATCATCCGTTTCGCCGGTGACTCGGGTGACGGCATGCAGCTCACCGGTGACCGGTTCACCTCGGAGACGGCGTCGTT
>NZ_JBIUSS010000038.1:0-71828 GCF_044741445.1 Kitasatospora sp. NPDC088160
CCCGGCTACGCCGGGTAACCACGGGCCTTCGGCCCGGGTTGCTTGCGCCTTCGGCGCTGCGCGGCGGCTTCGCCGCCGGTACTGCTCCGGCCTTCGGCCGGGGGCCTCGGGCTTCGCCCGTGGCTGGCCCGCGCTGCGCGCGGGCGGGCCGCTGCGCCGGCCGGATCGGGCTGCGCCCGATCGGGTGGGGTGGCGGGCCGCTTCGCGCCCTTGGGTGGTGGTGGGTCAACTCCGCGCTTCGCTTCGGAGTTGGGTGGGTGTCAGGATGGGGCCTTCGGCCCTGGGCGAGTGGGGTGGGTTCGCGGGCTTCGCCCGGGCTGACTGGGGTGGAGGGTGGGGGCGCTTCGCGCCTTGACTGGTGGGATGGTGAGGGGTAATCAGGTGATGGAGTCACTCGTTGGGGTGGTACAAGGACGGGCTTCCCTCGGTCTGTGAATCAAAGGTAGTGGCCCGCTAGAGTCTGGGATTGGGAGTTGGTCGGGGAAACTGGGGCCCCGTGGATAGCATCAGAAAGGCAGGTTAGTAATGCGGTTGAGTGTCGTTCTGTCGGCCTGGTAATAGGTTTCAGTTCGTTGGCCATCCCATACGTCACCACGATGTCGGAAAAACCGCAGCAGGATGACGTGATTCCGGGCGCAGTCGCTGTGACCTGCCCTTTCCGGCCCGCAACAGCGCCATCCTGCTACCGCCATCTGCGACAGCGAAGTGCAGCTTCACACCGGTTCCAGCGCCGGCGTGGAGGCGCTGGCCGCGTTCGTCGAGCGCGAGGGCCGTGCCCGGGAGGCTGGAGGCGCTGAGAGTGGTTTGGTAGACCTGCGCCCGGCGCGGCCGGGGCTCATGCTGCGCGCTCGACCCGGCGATTAGAAGGGCGGTTCCTCCGAGAAGCCTGTACCTGATGGCACGGCACTCTTCGTTGATGCCCGTGGGTCGTCCGCTGGTGTTGTGGGGGGTGGGACTCCCCATCCCCCACGCTGCGGCTGCGCGGGCGCTCCCCACCCGCCGCCCTGCGGCTGTGAGGCGGGTGTCCCCCACCCGCTGGTCGGTTCCGTTCTGGGCACGGGCGGCTCGTCTGATCTGACGCCGTCGATGTCGTCGTTCCACAGCTGGCGCAGGTATTCGCGGCACGTGGTGTTGTCTTCGTCGTCGTAGTTGTTCGACTCCGGCCAGCGCCTGCGGTCGGGGCTCTGATCAGCCAGGTGGCACAGGGCCCGCAGTACCGAGTCGACCCTGGACCAGGTGCTGGTCCCCTCTCCTGTGAGCAGCCTACGGACCGTCTCCCGGCTGACCCGAACCGGGTTGTCCAGGCGTTGGGTCGCTGCGGCGATTTGTCCAAGGGTGGGCCGGCCCGCCGCGCGGAAGTGGACGTGCAGCTCGGACACCAGCGAGCGCCTCGTGCTCGGGGGCAGTTGCTCCACGGTGGGCATTTTCAGCATCCTTGGCATCCGTCTGCTCCACTCCCCGATGACCCGCTTGCCCCCGATGCACCCATGATTGCCCTGCGATGACGCCCTAGGAAGGCCTGGGTAGACACAGATAGACCCAGTAGAAGTGCATTTGAACTCATGTCAGCTCCTTTTCTCCCAAGTACAGCGCATTCCAACTCACTGAAACTCGTTTTGACAACTACCTGTTTTCGCTGGTCAGAGGCCATTTCGGGGTGGTTTCGTTGCCTCCGGTCACCTGTTGAGGCAGTCCGTTGTCTCAGCAGGTGGACACGGCGCGGCCGTCGCACAAATGGCGACGGCCCCCTGGTGCGCAGGGAGCCGTCAGTAGAGGACAAAGCCACTGAGGAGCAGCACATGTCCACTTCGGAGCCTACGAGCAACCCTGCCGAACCGGAAGCCTTCGCGAGGCAGGTGCGCTTGACGGGACGGAGGCAGTGGCGGGTGTGGGGCCGGCGCGCCCGCCGGGATGCCGCCGTCTACCTGGTCCGCGGCGCAGCCACCGCCCTGGGCGGCGCCCTGGTGTCATGCGGGGCGCTGTGGGTGCGAACGCGCCTGTAGGAAGCCGGATGCCTCCGGGCGGAGCGGTCCGTGCTGCACCTGGCGGCTTTGTCGAGCGGGAGGGCCACGCGAAGGTGGCCCTCCCGCACAAGGATCCGCTGGAGATCGTGGTTACCGGACCCGGTGGGGAGGAGGACGTTGAGGTCGTCTCCGTGGGGCTGGGCGCGTTCCTGCACAACACGGTGGCAAGGCGGGGCCAAGGTAAGTGCGGGGCAGCTCGCCGAGCACAGCGTCAAGTGGACGTAGGGCCGGCGGTGGGCTGCCGGGGGGAGCGGGGGCGTCACCCGCGGGTGACGCCCCCAACGCTACCCGCGCCGGGTGGGTGGAGGCGGGCAGCCCCGCATGTACTCGGGGCCCGCGGCCCAGGGGTAGCGGTAGTGGGCGTTGCTGAAGGGCCAGATCGTGCGCTGGTCCTGCGGTTTGGGGGCGGGGTGGCCCGAACGGGAGCGGGGCTTGGGTGGCTGGGGTGGGCGCAGTTTGCAGGTGTCGGCGAGGTCGAACAGGCCGGGCAGGTCGTTGTTGGTGAAGGGGACGGTGAACAGCGGGGTGTCGCCGGCTTCGGCGATGGCGTGCTGGTAGGCGGCGGCGAGGAGCAGGGGGCGGGCCCAGGGCGGCACGGGGTGGGTGAGGCAGCCGAAGCGCAGGCCGTCCGCGTCGTGGAGGGCGATGGTGGCCGCGCCGTCGGTGAGGTCGGTGGGGCGGGCGGTGTGGAGCTGGGCGTCGGATGCGGCGGTGAAGACCGCGACGGCGAGCTGGGCCGCGAGGTGGGGGTGGGCGGTCGCGGTGTGGAGGCGGCGGGCGACTTCGGTGGCGGTGGCGGGGGGCATCTGGGGCGGGTGGAAGCCGCGGTCGTGGGCGAGCGGCGGAGTGCAGCGGCAGCGGCGCTGGGCACCGTCGCCGGACCAGTAGGTGGTCAGGGCGGGCAGGTTGAGCCAGCGATCGTGCACCGGGACGGGGCGAGGCGGGCGGCTGCGCGGGAGGTCGGTGTCGTCGGTGCCGGGGAGGCGGGCGGCCGCGTCGGCGAGGCGGTGCTCCACCTGGCGCAAGGCCTGTTCGAGGGCGGGGGTGGGACGACGGCGGTGGCAGACCAGGAGCAGGTGGACGCCGGTGCGCTCGCGCAGGGTGATCAGGTCTTGGATGCGGCGGCGGCCGAGCAGGTGGGCGCGCAGCACGGTGAGGTGGGTGATGGGGGTGGCGAGGGTCCAGGCGGCGGCCATCGCCCAGGGCGGGTCGGGGTCGAGCCTGGGGTAGCCGGTGACGGGCACGGGTTTGCCGAGAGCGGCGAGGATGTCGTAGGCGAGGCAGATCGTGGAGTTGGTGCCGACGGTGGGGTGGACGGTGGCCCGGCCTGTGGTGGGGCTGTGGGCGGCCTGGGCGGCGCGGGTGTGGGGCAGGTCGTCGTGGGGGTCGAGGACGACGGTGACCGGCGGTGGGTCGGGGCAGGTCAGCACGGTGCACCGGCCTGTCGTCGGCCGAGTTTGCTGTAGGCCCAGCGCACCAGGTCCTCGTCCACCTTGGCGCGCCCGGACTCCTTCATTCCGGCGGCCAGGTGGTGGGTGATCTTCGCCCAGGCCCGGAAGTTGCCGTGGGCGGCCTCGCGGTCGCACAGGGCGATCAGCTCGGGGTCGGCGTCGGCCCAGATCGGGTGGAAGGCCGGGATGGTGTCCAGGACCTCCTCCAGCGGCAGGGGGTCGATCTCCTGCCAGCAGTAGACCCTCGACTCGAGCATCGGCTCGCTCTGCAGCATCTCGAAGCAGCCGTTGCCGCCGGTGAAGACGATCGTCAGGTCGGTGCCGGTGTCGTCCCACAGGTAGCGCAGGTACTCGAAGCACAGCTTCGACAGCCACTGTGCCTCGTCGCACACCAGCACCCGAGTCTCCTCGAGCGCCCCGCGCAGCATCCGGTCGAACTCGATCGCATGGGAGGGCGGACGACCGGGCAGGCCGAGGGCGTAGAACAGTTCGTGGCGCAGGTCCCGGGTCGAGGGGCGGGCCCGGAACTGGATGCGGTGAGTGATCTGCGGGGCGAGGTCGCGCAGCGAGGCGTTCACCGCGAACGACTTCCCGTGCCCGGTCCTGCCGTAGATGCAGATCATCGCCCTGGCCTCGATCGCGGCGCGGATGTTCTCCCGCACCGCCAACAGGGCCCGGGTGCCGACCACTTGGGCGCCGCGCAGGCGCATGTAGTGGTCCTCTCGTTCAGCGGGCAGCCGGCCCAGTCGGTCCGCGGTCGTCACGGGCTTCCTCCCTCTTCTGCTTCTTCTTCGTCCGTCCCGTTCACGGCACCACCGCCGCTGCCCGGGGTGTGTGCCGCGTCAGGCGCCGGCGGGTCGGCATCGGTACCGGGTGCTGCCGGGCGGGGGCGGCGGATCGGGCGGGCCCATGACGCGGGTGCCTCCCGCGGCGGGATCAGGTCCGGCAGCGCTCGCTTCGCCAAGGCACTCCCGGCGGCCGTGGCGAGTTGCTCCTCGGCCTCGGCTGCGGTCAGCGCCGCCAGCGGCTCGGGCCTCATCGGCTCGGTGACCGCGCCGTAGCGGCCCAGCTGGCGGCGCTGGCGGTCCGCGGAGGCCAGTGCCCGTACCATCGTGCGCCGCTGGGCGTCCTTGGCCCGGCGCAGCGCGGCCCGCTGGGCCGCAGTGGCGGCGTCCGCGAGGTGCGCCGGCCCGAGGTGGGTGCCGGTGACGGCGTCGAACACCTCGATCTCGTGGTCGTGGTGAGGGATGAACCGCACCCGCACCCGGGTGCCGTCCATGCCGTGCATCCACGGGCCGACGTAGTAACGCCCCCGCCAGTACACGCCCTTCGTGGACAGGACCTTGTCGCCTCCCGCGTCCTCGAGGGTGAAGGAGCGCAGCAGGTCGGGCGGGACGTCCTCGATCGGGGTGGGGTCGTCCTGCCAGGCTTCGAGGGGTGTGCGGCCGCCGAGCGGCTGCGGGCGGTGGTCGGTGTTCCACCACCGCACCCATCCCAGAAGCCGTGCGGTGAACTCGGTGAACGAGAGCACATCGGCCGGGTCGCTTCTGCGGGACGGCGGGCGGGTGGTGGCGGTAGGGGCGTGGAGGTATCCGGGCTGCGCGACCAGGAACATGGCTGTGACGCAGTGGTTGAGATTCTCCACCGTGCCTTTCAACTCCGGCCGGCGGGCGGGGAGGTCCTGTACCGGGACCGCGAGCGCGCCCAATGCCCGGGTCACCGTGGCGCACAGGAACTCCTTGCCGCGGTCGACCCGCACCAGTTCCGGCAGTCCGCCGATCGGCCCGTACGGGCCACCGGGCTCGTCCCGCGACAAGGCGATCCGCAACGCGGCCAGCACCGCGTCCCGGGAGGGCTGGTGCGGGGTGACGGCCGCGCCGGTGATCGCGTTCCTCGCGCAGTCGATGAACCACGTCACCCACGGCCGCACCAGCTCCCCGTCCAGTTCGACCTCGACAGGCAGATGCTTGTGATCGCCCTCCCAGCACGCGTTGCGCCACTGCGGCGGACGAGCCAGATACACATCGTGCGCCCGCCGGGCCCTCTCCCCGCCCTTGAGCGCGGCACGCTGACCCGCGTTCAGGTCCCGGCGCACCGCCCGCTGAAACGTCGCCAACGACGGCACGCCCACTCCCCCGCCGCTCCTGGCGCTCGAAGCCGGCTCCCCACCGGCTGCCCCGTCCACGGAGTCGTCCGCCGACACGCGGGCCTGCGCGAGAAGCTCCCGGTGAACCGCCGCCGCGTTCCCGCACCACAACGCCAACCGCGCATGAACCTCGCCCGTGACCGTGAACCGCGGCCGGGGCTTGCGCACCGTCCGGCCCTCCTCACGGGCCGTCTGCAGCCAGCGCTGCACCGTCCGCACCGACCTGCCCGCCGAGAAAGCCGCAAGACGCACATGCTCGGGCGTAAGAACACCGCGTTCCTCCAAGGCCAGGAGCCGGAACACCACCTGCTCACGCACCACTGGCGCCGAATCGCCGGACCGTACCGCGTCGCTCCCGCCACCGCCGTCCGCCATCCACGCCCTCCCGGCCCGTCCGACAGCCCCGGCAACGACCAGGCCCGTCCCCGGCCCCTCTATGAAGACAGCGACCGCACCACGATGACGCCCGAAACCGCATTCCGATGACACCCAGCAGGACTATCTGGTACAACCCGGACATGCCGTCAGCGCAGAGGAAGCCGCACGGACCTGACCAGGCCAAACGTCATCCCGATGACGCCGAAAACCGCACCAAACTGACGCACCGACAACCGACACCCCAACCCACCAGCAAAAACACCCCCACACTCCACGACAGACAACCACCGCATCCGACGACAAATACATGCAGCTTCACATGGCCGAGAAGGCGGAGCACGCTCTCTGGTGGGAGCGGCAGGCCGGCCGGGTGGAGGACTCCGCCTCGGTGGCCACCGAGGAAGCCGAGGAGTGGGCGCGGATCGTGGAGCTGGTCCGCGCCCTGCACCTGGCGGCGTACGACGTCGACCAGGACGAGCAGGCGCAGCTGTGGCTGACGGAGCACCAGGAGCGGCGTGCGGCGCAGGATGAGGAGCAGCAGCGGGCGCGGCAGATGCGGTTGGGTCGGCGGCAGTTGCGGGTGGGGTTGTCGGCTGAGGCCGAGCGGCGGCTGGTGGCGCTGGCGGCCGGGTTGGGCGTCGGGATGGAGCAGGTGCTGGAGGCGCTGGCGGAGCACGTCGAGAGCGCGGGCGAGGGCCTGGTGCAGGTGCCCGCCGTGGCGGTCGACGCGGAGAAATACCCCCGCTGATAGCGAGTCCGGCCGCTCTTGAATTACCCGGTCAAACCCTCCTCTGATTTACTGGAAAGGAATTGCCTGCCATGCCGAAGAAGCTCCGTCCTCATCAGGAAGAGGCGTGTGACGCTTCCGTACGACTTCTGACGCCTCCGGCGTCGGGTCTGCTGCCGCCGGAGGGGCTCCGCGGTCAGGTGCGGGCCGCTACGGGCTCGGGCAAGAGCCTGACGGCCGTGCACGTGGCCGAGCGGCTCCACTCGAATCGGACGCTGGTGCTGGTACCGTCGCTGCCGCTGCTGGAGCAGACGGTCGCGGTGTGGAAGGGCGAGGGCTACGGCGGGCGGATGGTCGGCTTGTGCTCGCTCAAGGGCTCGGAGCAGCCGGGCATCCCGTGCACCACGGACGCGGCGGAGCTGATCCGCTGGACGGCCGGGCCAGGCCGGGTGACCGTCTTCGCCACCTACTCCAGCCTCGGTCTGGGCCACCTGGAGAAGGCCCACCAGGAGGGCCTGCCGCCCTTCTCGCTCGCCATCGTGGACGAGGCCCACCGGGTCAGTGGCCAGGCTGGGAAGCCGTGGGCGGCGATCCTGGACAACACCCGGATCCCCTGCGACAGGCGCTTGTTCATGACGGCCACCGCCCGCGTGTGGGCAGTGAAGGAGCGGGACCGGGAGCGGGCCGCGTCGGCCGGCATCGAGACGGCCGAGCTGATCGCGAGCATGGATGACGAGAGCCTGGCGGCCTTCGGCCCGATTTCGCACAGCTATGCGCTCGGGCAGGCGGTATCGGACGGCGTGATCGCGCCCTACCGCATCGTGTGTGTGGACGTCGCCGACCCGGTCCTCCAGGGGCTGGTGCAGCGCGGCGCGGACGAGCGGTCGGTGGAGTACCGGGGAGCGCGGCTGGCAGCCCTGCAGACCGCCGTGCTGACCGCCGCCGCCGAATGGGACCTCGCCCGGGTGCTCTCCTTCCACCACTTCGTGGCGGAGGCCCGGGCGCTCAGCACCGGCCTGCGCGACGTCGCCAAGGTCCTGTGCGAGCAGGACTCCGCACTACACCCCGACCCGCAGCTGATCGGCACCAGCTGGCTGGAGTCCGAGCACACGGCGGCCGAGCGCCGCCAGACGCTGGCCGACTTCTCCTCGCTGATCGCGGCCGACGGGCTCCGGCTGCTCCGGTACGTCCTCGCCTCCGTCAAGGTGCTCTCGGAAGGCGTCGACACCTTCGACTGCGACTCGGTGTTCTTCGCCGACGTGCGCGGCTCGATGGTCGACCTGGTCCAGGCCGTCGGCCGGGCGCTGCGGATGAAGCCCGGCAGCGGGAAGGTGGCCACCATCGTGGTGCCGGTCATCCTGGGGCCCGGCGAGACCGGCACCGAGCTGCTCTCCTCCCGTGCGTTCGACGGGCTGGCCAAGCTGTTGATGGCGTTGCGCTCGCACGACGCGGCGGCCGTCGAGCGCCTGGCGCTCCCCCAGTCCGAGACCCGGCCGGCCCGCGAACCCCGGCACGCCGGAGACCCCGACGAGCGCCGCTCCGGCCCGGCCGGGGAGCAGCTGCTCCAGTTCTCCACCCAGCGCGACCCGGCGGTGATCGCCGCGTTCGTCCGCACCCGGGTCTTGGAGCCGGAGCGGGAGGAGTTCCGGCGCGGCCTTCAGGAGCTGCTCGCCTACAAGAAGGCGTTCGGCGACGTGAAGGTCGCCTACGCCTACACCGCCCCGTCCGGACACCGGCTCGGCGGCTGGGTCGCCGACCAACGCCGCTACAAGGCAGCCGGCGTCCTCGACGCCGAGCGCGTCGCGGAGCTGGACGACCTCGGCATGATCTGGTCCGCGTTCGACACCGCCTTCACCGACAACGTCACCGCGGTCGCCGGGTACGCGGCCGAGCACGGCCACGCCTGCCCCCCGAACGAGGCCGTGTGGCAGGGCCGTCCGGTCGGCGTGATCCTCAAGAATCTGAGGACGGCGCAGCGTCGGACGGAGGCGCTGGAGAAGCGGGCCGAGGCCGGGGAGACCGGACTGGACTGGACCGGGGCCCTGTCGGCGGAGCGGAAGGCCGCGCTCGACGAGATCGACCCAGGATGGTGCCCGGCCTGGTCGATCGAGTGGCAACGCTGCTTCGCCCTCGCCTGGCGGCACGTGAAGGCCGGCGGGACGCTGGCCGGTGACCCGGGCGCGGTCGTCGTCCAGGGCGAGGACCTGACCGGGTGGGCGCGGGCGCAGCGCATCGGGTGGGCGAAGCTCGGTCCGGCGCAGCAGTGGCTGGTGGAGCACGTGCTCGGGCTGGAGCCGCTGGCCGCCGCCGAGCTGCCGCCGGTGAAGGTGTCGCACGCGGAGAAGGAGCGGCGCAACCTCGCGGCGGCGGCGCAGTACCGGGAGCGGGAGGGCCACTTGAACGTCAGCCGCAAGCACCCCGAACGGCTGGTGCTGGACGACGGGACCGTGGTCGAGGTGAGCCTGGGCCTGTTCATCGCCAACAGCCGTCTGCGGCGGGCCACCATCCCGGCCGAGCGGGCCGCCCGGCTGACCGAGCTCGGGATGCGCTGGGAGTAGGGCGGTCAGCGGGGCGGGCCCGGGGCGGCAGGCGGTTGTCCTGTCGCTCCGGGCCTTGTCGCGTCCGGGTCTCACACGGGGGTTGGCGGGTATCTGTGCAGGTCACAGGGCGCGACAGCGCCCGACGCGACAGGGGGCGCGACAGCCCCCGCGACAGGGGCCGGCAGGGCCGCTCAGCGGCGGTCCCTCGCAGGGTAGAGGGTGGCGTGCTGCACCCGGAGGTCCCACCACTGGTCGGCCGGGGTGGCGACCCGGGCGGCCAGCGTCTCCCGCATGGTCGGCAGCGGCAGCACCAGCGGGCCCCGCTTCTTGTCCTTGCGGGTCTGCTCGCAGTGTGGGCACTCCAGCCGGTTGGGGCCGGCCTCCTCCGTCAGCTCCAGCGGGGAGTCCTCCTTCCCGCCGATCGACTCCCGGCAGGTCCATCACGGGCGCAGCGCGGCGTTGGCCGCGCGGGCCGTCTCCAGTTGCTGGAGTGCGGCGGCGGCCTGGTCCTCCTTGTGCTTCCTGTGGCAGGGGTAGCAGCGGCCTCCGGGGCGGCGGGTCCAGTTGCCGCCGAGGCCGTACTCGTAGGCGGTCTCCTCCTTCGGGATCTTGCCGCAGTCGGCGCAGGCGAGGGTGCGCATCCACTCGGCGTGCTCCTGGCGGGCCTTCTTCTCCCGGGCTTTCTGGCGCTGCTGGTAGGCGTCCTTGTTGTTCGGGTTGTCGAGTGCGTCGGTGAGGGAGTGCCGTCCGGCGCGGCCGTAGCGCCACCAGATGGGGCCGAGCGGGCCGTGCTCGGTCAGCAGTTGAAGGGTGGTGGTGACGACGGGTACGGAGTCGTCGTAGTTGCGCCAGCCGTCCCCGTCGTTGTCGTCGTGGTGCACGGTGCGCCACCGGCCGCCCCATGCCTCGACCGAGAGGTCGGCGACCTTCTCCTGGCGGTTGGCCAGGACGGTGGGGGAGGCGTCGGTGACGACCAGGGCGACGGGCGGGTAGCCGGGGCGGGTGTGGGCGGGCCAGTCCCGGCGCCACCAGTGCACCATCCGGTCCTCCAGTTCCTCGTCGGCCAGGGCCAGGTCGTTGCTCTTCACCTTGGTGCGGAACAGCTCGCGGTAGGCGAAGAACTTGGCGGCCAGCCGCTCGGTCGACATGGTCGAGCGGTCGACCTCGACCATCAGCACCGGCACCCCGATCTCCGGGGCCTGCCAGACCGCGTCGGGGCGGACCTTGCGCCGGCCGCCCGGGAGCACGTACTCGACCTCGGTGGCCCAGTCCGCCAGCGTGCCGACCCCGCCCGGAGCGTCCTTGTCGGTGCCGCCCAGGACGAACGCGGCGATCGTCTCGTTGACCGCCATCGCGTGCTGCGCACCCGTGCGCCCGGCGCCCCGGGCGGTGGAGCCCATCTCGGAGCGGAACAGGCCGAGCACCTGCCCGGCCGCCTCCAGCCCGGCCGTGCCCTCCAGCCGCCAGGTCTTGTGCCCGGCCTTCGTGTTGCCGTCGGAGGCGACCAGGGCGTGCAGCGCGAGATCGCGCAGGCCTTGGCGGATCACCGTGTTCGACGCCGCGCCGGGGCGCAGCAGGCGCTGGAGCTGGTCGGCGGTGGCGACCTTGAGGACGCCGAGCGCGCCGAGGATGTCGGAGCGCAGCGGGGCGGTGGAGCCGTTGGGCCAGAGCCTGCCGCGCCGGTAGGCGGTGCGGCCCGGCGGAGGCCGCCAGCCCAGCCGGTCCGGCCCGACCACGTCGGCCGGGTCGGCCAGTGCGTCCGGCTCGGCCAGTGCGTGCGGCTCGGCCGGTTCGACGGCGTGCTCCTGGCCGTCGATGTCGTGCGCGCTGTCGTCGGGCTGGGCGGGGCGCTGCGGGGTGCTCACGGGCTTCTCCCGGGGTCGGCGGTGGATCTGATGCTCCGAGGGATATCCCGCCGCTCCGACAGCCGCCAGCCCCTTTTCCACCCCATCCCACCACCCGGCCCGAAAGGGCCCGCGCCGCGCGCCGCTCTCCCCCAATCCGCACGGACGGCATCAGCCGGACGCAGAAAGAGAAAGCCCACCGCAGGTGGGACGACACGCGATTGACAGCGGCTGGCGACACCGAGGTGTCATTACCAGAGCTGGCGGTGGTCGGCAGGCACTTCGTCCAGACTGCACTCCTACGGGTGTCCAGCACTTCAGGGCTCGGGCCAGGGCGATAGTACGCAAGCGACCCTGTTGCTATGGCAAGGACTGGACCGCAGGTGCAGGCGGCGGTCGTGGCGCGACTTCGGCAGCTGCGCGACGACGGCGCGCTGAGTTCCAGCCACGTGCGCGTGGTCGCCGCTTCCATGGGGGTGTCCGAGCGCACCGTGTGGCGGTGGCTCTCCACCCCGCCGCGAACAATGCAGCAAGCCCGTTCGTCGTATCGCCTGACCGACATCGATCGGGAGGCGTTCGCGTTCTTCCGCGGCAACGTAGCAGCACTTGCGCGTGCTCGGCGGGCGGTGGTCGACGGTGTCGGTCAAACAGCCGGTGCCAATGTGCCGGACTTCCTGGCTGAGGGCTGGCGCGGTGCCCGGCCGGTGGCTCTTCGCACCCTGCAGCGTGCGTTCGCCGCGGCGCTCACCCCGGCGGAACGGGCGGCCTGGCGGGTCGGCGAGAGCGGCGAACGCGCGGCCCAGGTGTACCTTCGCCGGACCGATGCACCGCGCGGGCGGGTGTGGGAGATGGACCACAAGCAGTTGCCGCTGTTGGTGCTGCCGCCGAGGGGCGGTGCTTTGTCGCCGTGGTTGACCACGGTGGTGGACGACGGCTGCCGGGGGTTGCTCGGGTGGGCGTTGTCGGTGCATCCGAGCGCGGGCACGGTGTTGACCGCGATGCGGATGGCCATGGCCTACGAGCCGGAGGTCTCGCCGTTCGGGTCGGTGCCCGAGCGGGTGCGTGTCGATCGTGGTCTGGAGTTCGCCGCCGACGCCGTCGAGGCGGCGTTGGGCGCGTTGGCCGTCGTGGTGCACCGGCTACCGCCCTACACCCCGCACCGCAAGGGCAAGGTCGAGCGGCTGAACCTGACGATCGAGCAGACCCTGCTCTCCCAGTTGCCTGGCTTCACCGGTGGTCCTCGGGATGCGAGCGGGCGCCTCTACGGGCCCGTCGACGACTCGGCCAAGGCGAAGAAGGCGGCTGAGCAGACCGGCGGGCCGATGCGCATCGAGGAACTCGTACGACGGTTCTCGTCCTGGGCCCGCTGGTACAACACCGAGCGCCCGCACAGGGCGCTCGGTGGGCGGACCCCGGTCCAGGCGTGGTCGGAGGACGAGGCGCCGCTGCGGCGGATCGACCCGGCGCGGCTGCGATACCTGCTGCTGGCCGGCGTGGAGCGCAAGGTCGGCAAGGACGGCATCCGGTTCAACGGCCACGCCTACCTGGCACCCGAGCTGTACGGGCGAGGAGGCGAGGTTCTCGAGGTGCGGTACATGCCGCACGACGAGCGGTGGATCGAGGTGTACCGGCGCGGCGAGTACCTGTGCACCGCTCACCCGTCCGCACAGCTCACACCGGAGCAGCGGGAGGCGTTTCGTGAGCATGCCCGGTCCGAGGCTGAGCGGCTCGGCCGTGAGCGGCGGCGGGCGGCGCGCCGGGCGAGGCGTGAGTTGGCGCCGATGACCGCGACTCAGGGGGCGGCGGAGCCGTCCCGGCTCGTGCGGCCCGGTGAGGCGGCGCAGTCCGTCCAGCACGCCGGCGAGGCGTTGCTGAAGGCTCGGGCCCGCAGTGACCTGCTCGGCATTGTCCCTGTCACCGATCTTCTTCCGGAGCTGTGATGCCCCGTCAGTTCGTCGATCTTCAGGATTCGGTCACCTTGCCCACCGGCTACTTCCAGCTGGCGGCCAAGGTCCTCGACGACCTGGTGGCGAACGCCGCCACCGGTGTCGTCCACGGCCCCGCTGGCACGGGCAAGACCTTCGCGGTGGAAGCGGCGCTGGAGGCGCTGGAGCGGCGCCCGTCCGGGGAGCGTCCGGCGGTGGTGTCGCTGCAGTTCCCTTCCCGTCCGACGATGCGTCTGATCGCCGACCAGCTGTTGCAGGAGCTCACCGGTGCCGAGAGCCCTTCCAGCCGCAATCGGTTCGACCTGACGACCAAGCTGGTCGGTCTGCTGGCCTCGCCGATGCGCCTGATCGTCGTGGACGAGGCCCAACGCCTGACCGGGGACTGCATCGAGTTGCTGCGGCACCTGCACGACGATCGGCGCACCCGCTTCGCGTTGTTGTACGTCGGCGGCGACGGCTGCTGGGAGGTGCTCTCCCGTGAGCCGATGCTCCGTTCTCGGATCTTTCGCCGGCTGCGTTTCGAGGCGCTCGCCCAGGCCGAGATCCCCGTGTTGATGCGCCGCTACCACCCGATCTACTCAGGTGTTGACGACCATCTGCTCTTCGAGATCGACAACGCCTACGGGCACGGCACCATGCGGGACTGGGCGGTGTTCACCCACACCGCGGCCGGGCTGTGCGCGGCGGCCGGCCGGCCCGTCCTGGACGAGGAGATCACCACCAGCGCCTACGCGCTGCTGGGCGGCGGGGTCTGTGTCTGACGGCCCGGGCCGGCGGGCCGCGCTGGTCCTCAACCCGGACGACGACGTCGCCCTCACCCGGCGTCTGGACGCTCTCACCGGAGGGCGCCGCCTGGTGGTACGGCCTTCGCCGGGCGGCGGCGCGCGCGACCTCGCCCGCGACATCCTCGCCGCCCTCGGCAAGAGCCCCGAAGTCGTCCTCGACAAGACCTCCACCATCGCCGACGCCTTCCGCACCTGCGCCGCCTTCAGCACCGCCGCCGGCGTCACCGACATCGTCGTCGACCGGGTCCACCGGCTCGCCACCCGCACGGTCGAACCGTTGCTGGAGCTCGCCGGTACGACCGGAGCCGCCCTGTGGCTTATCTGGTCCGGTCCCCAGCCCACCGCCGCCCTGATCGCCCTCCTGCGCCAGTCCCCGCTCGAGGCCCGCACGGAACTGCTCGACCCCGCCGCCTTCTACCGGTGCCTGCCGCTGCCGGCCGGCGAGCAGCCGGACACGCCGCAAACCGCTCTCCCTCGGCCCGCACAGGCATGGCCGCGCCTGCCGATGGCGGACTTCCCCCTCTTCCTCGCCACCTGCCGCCGTACCTTGCCCACAGCCGTCCTACGGCGCGTCACCGACCTCTACCGGAGCGAGATGCACGCCGCCTCCCGCTTGGCCGACACCACCGCCCACACCCTCACCACCTATCTGCGTGACCAACGCCTGGGGCCGGCCCCCACACCCGAGGACGCGCTGATCCGCCTACGCGCGATCCAGGCCGCCCTGTTCGCCCGTGGCGCTCTGCTGCGCTGGCAGCCCTCCACTCTGGGACCGGACCCGGCCACCCGGCTGGTGACCCGATTCACCGAGCACACCGCCCACGCCCTGCGGACGTCGGCCGACACCGAATCCGGCGCCGCCACCGCCCTGGCCCTGTACTTCGGTACCGGCCCGACCGGCTTCGACATGATCCGGTGCCACGACATCGCACCCGACGGATCCCTCTTCCATCTGCCGCACCTGCCCGCCGAGGAACACGAGTACCTCCGCCCGCACTGGAGCAAGCAGCGCGACCGTGAGGAATTCACCGGTCCCGGCGAGAGCGACCCCCTGCGCACCCCGGATCCCGTGGTCATGCCCGCACACGCCCGCGCCTTCCTCGCCGCCCACCACTTCTACCGCCGTACCCAGGGCGCCCGCCCCCGTGACCCCTACTTCATCCACCCCCACGAACCCGGCGTCCTCAGCCCCGTCCCGCGCCTACGCGAAGCGATCATCCGCACCTGCCACCGGCTCCACCTCGACATCTCCTGGCTCCACCGCTCCCACTGCCGGCACGGCGACCAACTCGGCCAGGGAAACGGCGACTGGCTGGCCCAGCGGGGCCTGAGCGTCCACCACCTCGACCCGCCCACCACGGAGCGCCAGTGACACCGCCGCAACGCCGCGGCCCCAAACGCCACCGGTACAAGAGCCTCTCGGTGCGACGTGCCGACGCACTCCAAGAACGCCTGCACGCCGCCGGGATGACCGTGTGGCAGCTCGCCGACCTCCTCGGCGTCCACGAACACCAGATCGACCTCGACGAACTCCCCGACCTGCCCGTACGAGTCCTGCACGAGATCGCGCGCCGCCTCGACCTCCACCCCGCCGACATCCTGCGCGAGACCGACGACCTCTACGCGCTCCCCCGCGCCCACCCGCCCGGAAAAAAGCCACCGGTCAAGAAGCCCCCCGGTATCGCCCACGACGCCCTACGCCTCGTCAACGCCCTCGCCCTGGCCGACCGGCCCATGCTCCCCGAAGAGCTCGCCCACGCTCTTACCTGGCCCGTCAAACGGGTCGACAACGCCGCAGCCCATGCCCTCGCACACCCCGCTATCGGCGGCGCCGTCGCCCTACGCGGCGAACCGGGCGGCTACCTCAGCACCTCACCCCGCCTCGACCTCCTCATCACCAGCCAGCAGACCGAACTCATCGCACCCCACGACGACGACACCCACCAACCCGGCCGCTACCAACGCGACCCCCTCACCCCCACCGAAGCCGAAACCCTCCTTGCCATCTGGCACACCGCGGACACCGACCACACCAACCCACTCCAGGACCACGCACTCCACGGCCTCATCAACGCCGGATACGTCACCCAACCCGGCGGCCTCACCCTCGCCCTCACCGACGACGTCCTCTACAGCCTCAACCCCACCCAGCTACCAGACACCCCACCCCGCCCCGCCACTGACACATCCCATGACGCCGACTACTGACACAACCTGTCGCTGACCACAGACAAACCCACGTCGTCCGACAAGGGCAGAAGCCCCGCCGTCCGGACCGTCACCCAAACCGCACACACCACACCACCAGCAACCAGGGCAGAGGGACAGACAGAGGGGTTGTCTGAATTTCCGGCCCTCCAAAAACCGGCTCTGAGCTGCGGAAACGCCGGATCGACGCGGGAAGGTCCGGGGTACCTGCGGTGGTAGCTGCGGTACTGCCTACGGTGGTGCCCTCGGTGATACCTGCGGTGGTGTCTACGTGGCACCCGGCGCGGCTGGTCGCCGGGCCGTCGGCCGGCCCCGCAGGCCGCGGACGGCTCCGCCGGACGCGACAAGACCAAGGAGAAGAAGGGGTTGTCGGCATTTCCGGCCTGCTCCGCACGGGCTCTGACCTGCTGCGATACCGAGCCGGGGAGAATCATCAGGTGCTCACAAAACGCCCGGGTAGGCGCTCTACAAGGCGCCTGACAAGGTGTCCGACAAGATGCAGCCCAGGTCAGCCGAGCACCGGAGCGGCGTCGGCGTCGACCAGGCCCGCCGCCAGGGCGTCGCGGGCGAGCAGGGCGGCCTGCTCGACGGTGGCTTCGCCGGACGTGCGGAGCTGCCGGTGGTGTGGGGTCAGGTCAGCTGCTGGTTCCGGGCGGCGCGGAGCAGGGCGACGGCGTGGGGCGCGTCCGTGGAGAGCCAGGTGTCGCCGCCGGTGGCGTCGATGATCAGGCAGCCTTTGATGTAGGTGCCCCAGCCGTCGCCGAGCGCCTCGACCCAGCCCAGTAGTCGGCGGTTCGGGTCGCGGACGGCGAACAGGTCTGGAGTGCCCCAGCCCTCCACCACCAGGTCGCTCCCGTCGATGCTCCAGGAGTCGGTCGGGGCGCCCAGGCCTCGGGCGAGCGGTGAGTGGGCGGTGGGCTCGGCGGCAAGAGCCAGGCGCAGTTGCTGGGGGACGGTGGCCGGGTTCTGCGAGGCGGCGGAGTCCTTGGTGGTGTCGGTTCTGGGTGCGGTGGTGGTCGGCGACGGGGTGGGATCGACGTTGACGACCGGGTCGCCGGTTTCGATGCGCGAGGAATCAAGCGGGGCGGCGGCCGGCTCGGGAGCGGGCGCCTCGGCGTGGTCCTGCTCGGTGCGGAGCCGGTCGGCGGTCATCTCGTAGCGCAGCACGTGGGCCTTGCGCAGGATGCGCTGTGTGGCGCCGGTGAGGCTGGTCTCCAGCAGGGCGAGGGCCTGGTTGCAGCTGGGGTCGTCGCCCTCGCCGCGGCGGGCTCGTTCCAGGTTCTCCAGGAAGCGGGCGGTGCTGCGCTGCACGGCGGCGGCGAGTTCCAGCAGTTCGTGGTGGCCGGCGTCGCCGCTGGGTTCTGCGGTGGCGCTCAATTCGACGCGCGAGGTAACAAGGGCGTTGGCGACGGCGTCCTGCTGGTGGGCCGCCCGCCGGCGCCGGTAGGCCTTCGAGGAGCAGGCCCGGCCGCAGTAGACGGGGCGGCGGCCCGGTCCGGCGGTACGCAGTTCAGTGCCGCACTCCGGGCAGTGGGGCGTCCCGGACTCCGCATCAATTCGACGCGCGTCGATTCCAATGCTGGCCTTGATTCCTCGCGCGTCGTTTTCCGTCTCCATGATCGAGGAGCGTAACCGGCCCACGGACAACGCGCGGACCTCTCCCGCCGCGCGCCCGGCCGCTTGCGCGTTGCGCACGGTGCGGCCGGGCCCGGTGGGGTGTCAGTCGCCGACCGCGTCGGCGGTGTAGGAGAGGCCGCCCTTCCCCAACGGGCGCCGCCCGCCGGTCGCGGGGCGCGCGGCCGGCACGGCGGGGACGGAGAACGGCGAGCCGAGACGCTCGGCCGGGAGCAGCCGCTCGGCGGCCGGTTCGTCGGCGGCGCCGCTCGTGTGCGAGAACGGTTGGGCCAGCGGGCGCCGGGGCGGACGGCCGATGTGATCACTCATGGCTGACAGTCTGTCACCCCGGGCGCCGATCCTGGCCGGGACGTCGGACCGGACGATGCGCTCCGTGCCGTAACCCGAACGGCGGCGGCCGGGTTCACCGGTCATGACGAACGTGATTCCCCTGCCCGGCGGCCGGCACCACCGCGACGAACACGGTGGCGGTGGCGGTGGTGGCGCGGTGTCGGTCTTCGCCGCGGAGCGGGCTGCCTTCGAGGCCGCCCGCGCTGCCCGGGCGCAGCATGATCTGGCCGAGGATGCCGAGGCCGATCGGGCGCAGGCCGAGTACCGGGCGCGGTTGGCGTCCGCGATGGGGATCGCGGCGGCCGCGGCGTCGCGGGCGGCGGTGTGGGTGTCCGAGCTGGCCGCCCGTACCGGTAGCCGGTACCTGGCTGAGTTCGCGGCCGCGGTGCTCGCCTGCGGCCGGGACTTGGACCCCGAGGACGACGACCATGGCGGCGTGCCCGTCGACACCGCCTTCGTGCTCAGCGGCATGGTGCTGCTCGACGAGCCCGGCCTCGCTGGCGGCGAGGGCCTCGCCTTGGCGGCGGTGGGCGCGATCGCCCTCGCGATGCCCCGCACCATCACCGCCGGCGACCCCGTCGGGCATCTGCCCGAACTCGCCCACCACCTCGACCAGGCCGTCGCCGCCGGCCGCGCCGCCGACGTGGCACCGCACGTGGCGGGACCGGCGTCGTACCAGTCCTGAACTGCGGTGGGGAGTTTGGCGGGGCGAAACTCACCGGCCTTACGGGGCGGAACTCACCGGCCCGTCTGTGACTTCAACGGATAGTCTGCGAGTCCGCCGTCTGCGACCTGGGGTTTCGACTTGTAGTTTGCGAGCCGTTCCGAAGGCTACTTTGCGAGGTGCCGTCCGACGGTGGTGACCGTAGGCGACGGGTCACTAAGCCTTGATTGATGCGGCCGACCTGGCGGCCTGCTCGATCTTCGCGCAGTAGGCTGCACGGGCTTCCTCGTCGATCTGCCTCTCGTGTTCGGGGCGCATCCCGGTCCGGCCGTCGAGGCCCTCGCGCAGGATATCGGCGTGCCCTGCATGCCGGTTGGACTCGCCGAGGACATGGACCATGACGGCGAACAGGTTCGTGTCGGCATAAGGCTCCGGCCACCACGGCACGTGGCCGGGGGCGTCGAGGGGAAGCTCGTTGATCGTCGCGTCCGAGTGTTCCCACGTGCGCTGGTAGAACCCGATGATCTGAGCGCGAGTCTCGTCCTCGGCCGCCCACAGATCGCTGCCGTCGGAGTCCTGCCACCGGGGCAGCGGTTCCGGGGAAGGGCGGTCGAAGACCTCACCGAAGTACCTGGCCTCGACGCTGGCCACGTGTTTGACCAGGCCGAGGAGGTTGGTCCCGGTCGCCGTCAGAGGCTGGCGGGCGTCGTATTCGGACAAGCCGTCAAGCTTCCAGAGCAGCGCCTCGCGGTCTCGCCGCAGTCTCCCGTGAAGGTTGTTCTTCGCGAATTCATCGATCATGCGGCCTGAGCCTGCCATGGGCTGCTCGTGGTCTCTAGATCCCGTACGTGGTCCGCAACGACTGGCAGAGCCGAGGCCTGGCCATGGCCGTTCCCCCAACGGCCACGAAACCTCCGTATCGCAGACCAACCACGTACCGACCCAGCGACGCAGCCAGCCATCCGCCAACCGAAGACGATCCCACTCGGCGGCATCACCCGCGTACGCCACCACCAGGTCGTCCACACCGCACCCATTGGACCCAGCCGAAGAATCCACCTGTTCCACAGCACCACGGCCACACTCCTCAGAACTGCCAGAGACAGCACATGACCGCTACTCAGCGTGACTGTGCCGGGCCACGGTAGCTGGAACTGCGGTGTCCCGTCTCAAATGATCTGGTCTGCGAGTAGGGCTGTGACCTGCGGCGACCAGATCAATTGAGACGCCGAGGTGCCGAAAATCTCAAGTGATCTGGTCCCGGAAGCTGGGATGCACGGTGCCGTCTCAGTTGATCTGGTCCGTCCCTGCTGTTTCGAAGTGATACCAGTTTTGGGTGTTCAGCCAGGACTGGTAGTCCCTGAAGATCCTTGCGAGGCTGTCGGGTTGCTCTCGCTGGTCCAAGAACTCGCCCAGGAGCTGGAAGAGCGTCGCGACGGCTTCGATGTCGGCGTGGGGCGTGAGCGGATGGACCCATCCTGCTGGAGCAAGGTGGCGAACAAGGGCAGGCCAGGTGAGGTCTTGCCCCCTGCCGAGCCGGACGACCAGCCACTCGTGAAAGCCGGCGAGCATGCTCCAGGAGGTCCCGGCGTCGCAGCCCAGGACGAAGGCGGTGGTGGTTGCGAAGGAGCCGTCGATGCCGTGCATCGCGGGCTGTTGGCGAATGGCGGCCAGCAGGCCGCGGTGGTTTCTGATGATGTTGGCTTGCAGGGCCTGATGGGTGGCGCCGAGGAAATCTCCCGTGGTGCGCCGTGGTGTGCCGGCAACGCCGTTGGGATTCGTGAGCGGATGTCCGACGAGGAAGCGGCGCACGGTGGCATAGGAGACGTCGGCGTCATGCTCGTCCAGCAGTCTTTCCCAGATCAGACGGGTGGGAGGGAGTTGGCCGCCGTTCGTTGCCGCGCATTCGTCGAGGATGGCGTCGAGGGCGGGCCGGATGCGGTCAAGGACCGGATTCTCCTTGACCGTGCGTGGCTTTCGGGGCGGCGGTGTCGGCGAGGCAAGGGCTTGCCGGACGGTGCGGCTGTGCACGTGGTGCCGCTTCGACAACGCTTTGACGGACAGGCGTTCCTTCTGAGCATCTCGTCGGATCGCGGCGAAGAGAGCGGGCTTGTCAGCACTGAGGGTGACATACCTTTTGGGCTTCTCTGGTTCACTGGGCTCAGCTGATTTCCTGGGGGCCAGGTCTGGCAGTGCCCGTTCGAGCGCGTCTTGCTGACGTCCGGTCACTGCAGCGAGCCGGTCACCTCGGGGGCGACCTCCGTAGCCGTAGTCGGGTGGCCCGGCGAGGTATCCACGCAGGTAGCTGGGTTTGAGGTGGTTCGCGCGAGCCAGTCGGCGGACGTAGGAGTCAGTGCTTTCCCCGCTCCGAGGGCGGGGGCGGGCAGGCAGTGGGCGAGGCCGGTCGCCGTCGTCAGCACTGGTGGTCATGAAGCCGATTTGGTCTTGCGGGTCTGGGCGGCGCGGTCGAGCTTGACGCGTTCCAGCGACTTCCGGGTGATCTTCTCGGTGCCGTCCAGGATGGCGTCGATGGCGGCCCCGCGGATGAGGTGGGACAGGCTGCCGATCATGCCCCCGGTGCGCTGGTGGAGGTAGCCGGCCAACCCTTCCAATGTCTTGGGCTTGTGGTGGTGCAGCCGCAGGGCCTCTTCGAAGGTGATGACCAGTCCGGTCCATTCCGCGGTGCGGGGGAAGGGGACGGTGTCGATGACCGCGAAGCGCCCGGCGATCTGCCGGCCCCGGGGGCCGTTGAACATCCCGTCCGCCTCCAACTCCACCCCGGCATAGACGAAAGTGGCCGGGATCCGTTCCGAGAAGTACTTCAGCGTGTCCGATACCTCGGCGCCGTTCCTGGTTGCCAGCGAGAGATTGTGGAGTTCGTCGACACACACGACGCTCACCCTCGCGTCGATCAGGACACCGCAGACGGCCTCGATGACATCGGTGATGTTGGCGCGGGTCGTGACGGGCAGGCCCAGGAAGCGGGCGAACTCGACAGCGAGCATGCGCGAGGTCGCGGCGGGCGGGACGGTGACGTAGACGACCGGGATCCGGTCGACGCCCGGGTGCTGGCGCCGGTCGATGACCTCGATGGTCTTGCCGAACTGGGTGAGTGCGGTGGTCTTTCCGGTCCCGGCCGCGCCGGACAGGATCAGGCCCCGGCGGGCGCTGATCGCGTGCCGGTTGAGCAGGGTCAACCGCCTGCCCGCATGGACGACGGTGCGCAAGGTGGAGGTCGCGGCCACGGTCAGGCGGGTGTGGTAGTCGAGGCGGTCGTCGTCGTAGTCCAGCCGCTCGTCCGGGCCCAGGTCCGCGAGCGCGGGTGCGGGCAGCAGGTCGGGCGGAACCGGGTCCTGGGTGGTGAACTCCCGCCAGCCCTCCAGCGTGGTGAGGTAGCGGTGCAGGTCCTCGCGTTCCAGGGCACTTCGCCATCCGTGCTGGCGGCCCGGGTCCGAGTCCTGGCCGGGGGTGGGTCCGGTCAGAGCAATGCTCAGGACTTGTGGATCGGTGCGGGGAGGGACGCGGAGGGCGTGCCTTCCCGAATGATCCCTTGAAGGTCTCCGAGTAGGCCCGCGTTGCAGCGCGGGTCGGGAAGGCACGCCCGTGCTCAGCGTAGTCACCGATGACGGTTCGACTCAGTCCGGCTCCCTGATCGACGAGATCGTCCGCGAGGGCGCCCGGCGCATGCTCGCCGCCGCGCTGGAGGCGGAAGTCAACCAGTACATAGCCGAGTTGGCTGCCGAGATCGACGAGTGCGGCCGCCGTCTGGTGGTCCGCAACGGTCACCACCGGCCCCGCACCGTGGGTCACCGCAGCCGGCCCGGTCGAGGTGAAGGCCCCGCGGATCAACGACCGGCGGGTGGATGAAGCGACCGGCGAGCGCAGGCGGTTCTCCTCGAAGATCCTGGCTCCGTGGTGTCGCAGGTCGCCGAAGATCAGCGAGGTGCTGCCGCTGCTCTACCTGCACGGCCTGTCGTCCGGGGACTTCGTGCCCGCACTGGAGCAGTTCCTCGGTGGCACGGCCGGCCTGTCGCCGGCGACGGTGACCCGGTTGACGAAGCAGTGGGGCGACGACCACGCCGTCTTCCAGGCCCGGGACCTGTCGGACCGCGACTTCGTCTACGTCTGGGCGGACGGGGTGCACCCGAAGGTGCGGCTCGGCCAGGCGCACTCGTGCGTGCTGGTCCTTCTCGGCGTCCGCCCGGACGGGACCAAGGAGCTGATCGCGCTGGCCGAGGGGCTGCGGGAGTCCACCGAGTCCTGGGCGGACCTGCTACGGGATTGCCGTCGACGTGGCATGCGCGATCCCGAGCTGGTCATCGGCGACGGCGCGATGGGCTTGTGGAAGGCCCTGGCGGAGGTCTTCCCGACCGCCCGCCACCAGCGCTGCTGGGTCCACAAGGCCCGAAATGTCACGAACGCACTTCCGAAGTCCGCACAGCCGGGCGCCACGAAGGCGATGCAGGAGATCTACAACGCCGAGGACCGCACCCACGCGGAGAAGGCGGTCGAGGAGTTCGCCCGCACCTACGGCACAAAGTGGCCCAAGGCCGTCGCGAAGATCACCGACGACCGGGACGTGCTGCTGGCGTTCTACGACTTCCCAGCCGAGCACTGGATCCACCTGCGGACCACGAATCCGATCGAGTCGACGTTCTCCACGGTCAAGCTGCGGACCAAGGTCACCCGCGGTGCTGGCAGCCCGGCCGCGGCCCTCGCGATGGTGTTCAAACTGGTCGAGTCCGCCCAGGAACGCTGGCGCGCGATCACCGGCGCCCACCTCGTCGCCCTGGTCCGCTCCGGCGCTCGCTTCGAGAACGGCGTCCTGGTCGAGCGCACCGAGGTGGCGGCATGACCAAGTCGTCCAACCCGGTCGGCCACAGGGTCGAGGTGGAACTGCAGATCGACCAGGTCACCATCGTGACTCCGGCCGAAGCCACCGCAACGGTGCGGTGCATGCTCGGACCCGTTCGCCGCGGTGCCCGCTTCGACCGGATCCGCGACTCGGCAGAGGCTATCGACCTGGAACTGACGCAGATCCTGGCCTACCGCCACTCCGTTGAGGAGCTCGACCCCGTCCACACCGCGCTCGTCACCCTCCGAGGCACAGGCGTTCAACACCTCACGTCAGCCTTCCAGGGCTCCCGATGACAGGCCATCCGGGGAACCAATCCGCTGCCGTAACCAAGCCATCCACAGGTATTGACTATTGCTCGTCCGGTCATGGTCACCATCGCTTGTCCGCCTCCTTGAAGGGGTCGAAGACGCCGAGCGGAATGACCTTCGCGATCGGCTCGTCATCTGTGCCGTCCACCGCCTCATCAGCGTGGAGATGCGGCTCGTCCTCGACGACTGCAGGCGGCTCTGGCCTGGGCGGACGCGGTCCGGGGCTCTCGGCGGCGGCTCGGGTCCTGGCGGCGACGCGCCGGTCGCGCTTGGACGGCCGCGAGGCCGGTCCATCGCTCTGGTCGGCCGGTCCCTGGTTGGCTCTGACCAGGAGCTTGGCGACAGCCTGGGCGGTCTGCTCTTCGGTGGGTGTCGGGTTGCCCTTGCCTCGCAGGTCGGCTGCCGCATGGTCCCAGGCCAGGTCGCCGAAGGGCTGCGGGACGCTGCCGAGGTGCTTCCAGGGAACCGGGATCCAGCCGGTCTCCCAGTGGTGGCGCATCCAGATCCAGGCGGCGTCGTAGGGGTCGCGGTGGATCTCCCACAGGTTCCGCTTGCGTGTGACGCCGGAGGGCTGGCGCCGGAACGGGGCCAGGTCGGGGCAGTCGTAGATGCGGTTGTTGATTTTGATGCCGTAGGAGTTGACGGCCCGCCAGGTCGCGGGCAGCAGTTCGACGTAGTCGTCGCCGCCAAGGGCGAGGGGGACGTAGCCGGCGCTCTCGACCAGGGCGGCGTACTTTTGGTTCGGGGTGAAGGTCCGGCCCGGGACGCCCGGGTCGCGGAGCCCGTCATGGGGCCTCGATTGCCACTTGGCGACCAGCCATTCATCGAGGAATTCCTGGATCTCCAGCATCGACCACAACGGCTCGTCGTCCACGTCTCGGCCGCGGTGCTCGGCGGTGCGGCCGAGGTAGCCGGGGAGGAACTGGCAGAACAGCGTGGCCACTGATTCGAGTGTGCGTTCGATGTGGGGTTTCTCCGCCGGGGAGCGTGGGTGGCAGGGCTGGAAGTTGATCTCCAGGGTGCGGCAGGCGGCGCGGAAGTTGTCCGAGATGAACGCCTTGCCCCGGTCACAGACGATGGTCTCCGGGATGATCACGGGCCGGGCCGCGGCGTGCTCCAGGCGCTCGTCCAGGGTCAGCAGTCGGCGGTGCGGCAGCACCGAGCGGGACATCGACAGGGCCTGGACCCAGCCGGGCCGCATCGGCTCCGGGGTCAGCGCGCGGGCCAGCAGCAGCGAGGCGTCCACCGACTTGGTGGTGGGCCGCACCACCGCCGCGGCGACGGTGCGCGTCGCCAGGTCGATGAGGGCGCAGAGTTCCACCCGGCCGGGGACCCCGTGGTCCAGCCGCACCAGCACGTCCAGCGGGGTGGAGTCGATCTGCATCAGCTCACCGGGGGCGGCGACCGACTCGTAGCGGAACGGCCCCTCGGGCTGGTCGGCCAACGAGCGGCGGGTGCGGGCCGAGCCGGTGACGTGGACCCCGTGCGACAGCTTGTCGAAGAGCCGGTAGAACGTCGGGCGCGACGGCATCTCCACCACGCCTTGGCCGTGCTCGGCCTCCAGGATCCGCTCGGTCCGCCAGCGCGCGTGCTCGATCGTGCGGGTGGAAGCCGGGATGCTCTCGCCGATCGCCTGACGGATCGCGGCCACCACCCGCCGGTCGGCCCGGCCGACCAGCGAGGCGTGCGGGGCGAGTCGGTGGTCCACCACCGCCGCGATCCCTCCGGCCTCGTACTGCTGGCGCTTGCGCTTCACCGTCCGCGCCGTGACCTCCTCGCCCAGCGCGACCAGTTCATCCGCCTTCGCCCGCTCGCGTTGCGCCAGCGAACGGCCAACCGGGTCGTACTCGGGCTTGACCCGGACCCCCGCCGGGGCGTCGGGCGGCAGACCGGTGAGGAGTTCGACCAGATGCCGCTGCCACCACAGGGCGCGGGCGGCCACTGGCCCGGGCAGGCGATCCAGCAGCGCGGCCGAGCCCAGCGCCGTGCGGTCGCCGGCCCCCAGGACTGCGAAGTCCTCGGCCGACTGCAGGTGGACCTGGTCGACGAGCATCCCGGTGCCGTGCGTGTCGGCCAGCCGGACCCGCATCCCGGTCAGGCCGACCACGGTATAGGTGCGCTCCTGGAACCTGACCCGGTCACCGAGCCGCAGCCGTCCCGGCCGCGCGGACATCATGGCCGGTCCCGGGACGCCAAGCGCACCAGCGTGTCGATGCCCAGCGGGGCCGTCACAAGATCCGCCGTCAGTTCATGCTGCCAGAGCAGGTGATAGAGCACCGGCAGCACGGCCAGCCGGTCGCCGACCTGCTCGGCCCCGGCGAGCAGGGGCAGGGGGTCGGCGAAGACTTCCCGCAGCCGGCCTGCCACCGGCGCGCGATAGCAGCGACCGTGGCGGTAGCGGGACAGCCAGCGCAGGTTCACCCGGTAGGGCTGGTCCAGGTCGCCGACCTGCCGGAACTGCCAGCCCACCGCCTCGCAGACCCGCGCGGTGAACGCGAAGACCTCGGCGGTGGCCTCGTCCACCAGGCCCTCGGGTCGGACGTCGACAACGACGCCGGTGCCGTCCGCCAGCCGTGCGAAGTAGTCCGGGGTGTGCCCGCGCCCGCGTTCCCCGTCCGGACCAGAGGAGCCGGAAGGGCTGGGACGCCAGGGCGACCACGGCCGGGTCGAAGTCCAGTGCCATCGCCGCGTCCCGCTCGACCCACGACTCGTAGCCCACCAGGGATCCCGATATCGCCGCCCAGTACTCACCGGTGAAGTTCTTCTGTCCCTTGAACGAGTTGAACGACCGTGCCGGCGAGGCGAACTCGAAGGGCTCGGCCCAGCAGCGCGTCAGCGGACCGGAGCGCTCGACACCATCGGCGTCGACGAACCCGACCTCAATATCCCCGACCTCAAGGTCTGCGATGCAGTTGCAGGCGGAGACCGCCTCCGCGGAACCATCCACTCAGCCCTCCGCACTGTCGTGACCCCTCTCAATGCGAGCGTGGGACACGTTGTCCGGGCCCGTGGGCAGAGCCCGGCGACGCCACCCGAAAGAGTGACAACCCGTCTCAAACAATATGGTCGACGCAGGCCAGAGGGCTCGTAGCCTCTCGATGCGCCCACATCCCGAAATATCGACTCCTGGCTGCAGGTGCGAGTCGGGTGGCTACGGAGCTGATCGTGTTCCCTCATGGCCGCGCGGACTTCGGGACGCTGGAGCTGCCAGTTCCCAGGCTTCGAAGATCGCGGTAGCCATCCAGTGCCCGCTGACGAAGGCGACGTGTTCCACAGAAAGCCCGGTCCCGCCGTGCGACTTGCGGCGCGGGTCGGCACCTCGGGCCACCAGATATGCGGTCAGGCTCACACTGAGCGGATCGCCGGTCTGGCCGTGTGCGTCTATCTCCGAGTCCACCGCATGGTGCAGCAGTGTCATCCCACCGAACTCCTGGTGGATATCGGCTCCGGCGTCCAGCAGCGCACGCAGGGCCTCGACATCGCCTGTCTCCACCGCCGCGTGCGCCGCGCTCATCGTCTCCTCGACCACTACGGGCCCTCCTTCTTCCGCGGAGCGGTAGCCCCCGTTTCCAACACATCCAACCCTGGGCTGAAGCGACAACATCACCCGAGACCGATCGCGAATCCCGCTAGGGCCACCTGAGACAGCGACAGCGACAACATCGCGTAAGACGGGACAGTAGACCCCGCCGGACCAGATCATCTGAGACGACGAGCGAATCGGACCAGATCACCTGAGACAGGGACCAGATCGACTGAGACGGGACACCCGACCTGCTGATCGGTGCTGGTGGAGGCGCTCGTGGGAATCGATAGTTGGCCCGGATCAGAAGCGGCAGTTGGCCCGAGAATGTCGCGCGATGTCACGAGGAGTAGCCGCCTGGTTGGCGATCGGCGGCGGGGTTCCCTGCCGTCACGTCCGCCTGCTTGGCTGAGCAGTCGCTCCATGTAATCCCGAGGAGGACTGGCCGGAGGGACGCCTCCGAAGCATGATCCGCACGAGCTTCCGGGCTCATGGAAGAACTCCACCGGTGGGACTCGGCGCGCTCAGCACACAGAACCTGGTCAACATCTTCGTCGCCCATAACGAGAACGGCCCCCGAGACAACACCGCCTTGGGGGCCGTCAGCATGACAGCGCGGCTACCGTCGTCGCCGGTCAGTCTCCGTAGGGGTGGATCTTGAGGTGGACGTCAGCGTCCTGCCTCGGCTGATCGCTGCTCCAGTACGCCCATCCATTCCAATGGCCCGGGTGGTCATGGTCGCCGTGAGCCGTCGTTGCGCTGAGAGAGGCCCCGGTTCGATACGACGTCACCTCGACATCGTCGCCGTAGCAGACCGGCGCACCGCCGTTCGCTCCGATGAGTTTGCCGCCGGGTGTAAGTCGTGCCTGGGTGCCGCCGTCCCTGGTGAAAACCAACTCACCGTCAGCGCCCTCGGAAATGCTCCAGCTCCCGATGGTGACTTTGTTGCCTTCTGCCACGACGTTCTCCTCACTCCACAAGGTATCCGGGCTAATCGGTGCCTTGTTGAAGGCAGGCAGTCACGCTGAAGGCAGCGCGGTAGCCATCCCGGGACACACCGTCAGCTCCATCGAACGTGTCTCGACCTTGCCTACGTTGACGAAAAGTCATGGCCACGGGCCCCGCCTTGCGCGGGGCCGATTCGCGAGATCATGGGAAAGTCGGAAGCCAGGCCGTCGCCCACCATCGCAACCGGGACCCGTCGAGCACCAGCCGCGACCGAAAAGCGGCGCCACCCGTGAACTGGCCGATCAGCGCCGCCAGATCACACACATCCGACCACGCCCCGGGCCCCTCCCTCGTCGACATGCCAGAACGACACCACCCGGTACGCGTACGCGCGGGCGGGTTCCCCAAACGAGACCTCTACTCGGGAAGCTTCACCCACCCGAGTGACCGATTCGGTCACCCACCGTAGCCGTAGGGTCGGTGCGGCCAACTATCGATTCCGGCCTCAGCATCAAGGTGCTCCGACCCGCCCTCACCAGCGCTTTGAACTGCGACGTTATCGAGTCGTGGCCGAGCATCAAGGTATCGAGCGCCCAGCCCGGGGCGGTCATCAAGGAATCAACGCGGGCGCCGGGACCGCGGCGGCTTCGGGAGAAAGGGTGTCGGCCAACCGGTCTGACCTGCGGCCTTCGTGAGCTGGCTACCACTCGGAAGCCTCCCGTCCAGCACTGCGATTCCCCGTGACTCCCCGCCCAACATGGCACGGCTGTGGCACGCCTAGAAGTCGCGAAAAGCCTCTGGGGGCCACTCGGGCGGAAGCGCCCTGGTGAACATCACGTAGACCGGTCCGTAAGGAGTCTCGGTCTTGACGTTCGCCCACTGATCAAGCTCGTGAGAGCAGTATCGGCGAAGCAGACTGACGAACTGTGTGATCTCACTGTCGGACAGCGGACCGTCGGGCCCCGGGTTCGGCTCCATGGCAGCACGGTAGCTCGGTAGCTCGGTAGCTCGGGCAACCCCGCCTCCGGGGGGCGGGAGGTGGTGACCGGCTGTGACCTGGCCTTATGGCTGCTGGGCCGGTGCTGTCTGGTTCGACCGTGGTGGGCCGCTCTTCCCCGTGGCTCCCCGCTCGATCGGGCACGAGTTGGGCACGGTCACTCGTCGCCATCCGACAGCCGCACCCGAGCGTGCGCAAGGGCGACGGCCCGCAGGTTTGGTGAAAGCTCACCGGTCGAGAAGACTTCGAGCTGGTCGGCTGGACCGTCGAAGGGGCGCGACACGGAGATGAACAGACCTTCCCGCCCCCCGCTCTGATACTCGACGCTCCAGCAGTCGTCAACGATGTCGGTGAAGTGCACAACCTGAAACAGAATCCCTGCGAGCGTGACCACCACACCCCCTAATGGCTCTGGAGCTGGACGCTATCCCGTGGGCGCCCGGCGTCAGCCTACGGCCAGTCCTCGGGCTGAGCGGGTGGCTCCCTCCTCGATCGGGCAGCTTCGCCGCACCCGGGTTCTCTAGCGGCCGCCCTTGGGTGACCGGTCGAGGTGGGGGCCTCCCGCGACCCGTCCACGATCACCACGTCGAAGCCGCACCCATGGGCATGCCCCTGGTCCCCTCCGAGGAGAGCAGAAGACCTTCGAGTACACCGACGACCTGAAGGACGCGCAGCGGGCGCTGGTGGCCGTGCAGGCCGAGCGCCGCGCGTTCCTGGCGACGCTGCCATCGTGGAGCGGCGATCTGGTGGCCGCCCAGCAGGGGCTGGGAGAAGAGCAGCTGGCCGAGTCCGCACGTCTGGAGGAAGCCGGGCGGCGGGCCTGCCACGCGGTGTGGGCCGACGGGTACTGGGCCACGCTGGCCGGCGAAGACCGGGTCGCCGCTCGCAGCCGACTCCAGCACATCGACGACCAGCCGGCAACGGCGGCGTAGCGACGGCCCCCGCCGCCCGGCAACCGGGCGCGGGGCGCTACCGCAGTCGGATGTTGCCCTTCGCGTCAACGATGACGGTCAGCTCGCCGCCGAGGCTCTCTTGGAGGATCTTGGCCAGCTGCTTCCCGTCGAAGGGATGCCTGGGGCGTAGCGGGGTCCCGAAGTACGGCTCCTCCGGTTCGTCCGCGCCCCAGGCGGATTCGAACAGGCACGCGTCGGTGATCGTGCGCGCCATGGGGAGCCCCTTCTTCCAGGTGACCGGGCGATCACCATAGATCCCCTCGTGGTCGGGCGAAAGGCCTGCACGCCCGGCCGACCTGCTGTGGAGTCACCGGGTGGACCAGGACGGGCATACAGGTTCGTGCCAGGTGGTGCGGACCACCAGCCCGCCGGGCGACAGGTGCTCGCTGCTCCAGGTCCGGCAGTACCCTGCCGCCGGCCGGCACGGCCCGGCCGTGGCCGGGTGACCGGCAGCCTGGCGGGCGAGCACCGGCGCGGCGGCGGGCTTGCCTGTCCGGTGCCGACGGCGTCTGGTGAAGGAAGTCGTCATGCCCGCCGTTGTGCCACCCGCTGCCCGCCGAGAAGCGCCCCCGGACCGTCTCTGCCCGCCTGCGCCCGCCGTGTCCGAGGAACGGGCGGCCAGGCCCGACGAGGCAGCCTGACGGCCCTTCCGGGGCTGCCGCGCCCCACCACGAGCGGCCGGCACCAGCCGGACGCGAGAGAAGAAAGGCCCGCCGCAGGCGCAGCGCCCGACCGGCACCGACCCAACCAGCCAACCAACCAACCACAGCAACCACAGGCCGGGGCACAGAGAGGTAAGTCGGGCCGGTGAGAACCCTCGATCAGCTGAGCCGTGGTTCCGCCAGCAGCACCACGCGGTCGGCCTCGACATCGAACCCGAGAACGGGATGGAGCAGATCAGACTCCGGAGTCAACGTCACCGCCTTGCCGAGCCTGCGCCCGATCGCCCGCAGCAGGAGGCACAGCAGATTGACGCCGTCCTGGCCCCACAGCTCTCGCAGATCAACATCGAAGTCGATCGAGCTGGCCTCATACGCCCGAAAGATCGCCAGGAATCCAGTGGCGGGCCAGACCCTCAACAACGCGTCGGTGTCCTCGCTGCGGGCCAGCATGTCCGCAGCTCGCGGCAGCCGAACCGCGACACCGTCCTCGGAGTACTCGCAGGACCACCCCTGCGACCGCACCAGATCAAGCACCGCCTGCCAGTCCTCGACCGAGGTATCTGCGACCCGCCCGTCCGGCAGCGACCCCATCAGGCCGGGGTCGAAGAAGTTCCTGACGTCGTCCCACAGCAGATCTGGCATCCCGCCATGCTGCCTGGCCACCCGCCCGAACGCAGCCCGATTTCCTTGACGAACACCATAGAGGCACCCCCGGGGGGCCTGCGCGGTCGGTCAGATATCGGGTGGGTTTTACCCGCGTGGAGCAATGTCTGTCTGCTCACACTAGAGCCTAGACAAGGGGGTACCTGTTGAACGATGTTCCAGATCTTGGGCCCATGCCCCAGCGGGTCACCGTGAGTGCCGAACAGGCCGGGCGGCTCGTGGCCGAGCAGTTCCCACAATGGGCCGCACTACCTGTGACGGCTGTGGAGAACGGCGGCTGGGACAACCGGACCTTCCACTTGGGTGACAACATGTTGCTCCGCCTGCCCAGCGCGGAGGAGTACGCCTTGGCCGTGGAGAAGGAGCACCGTTGGCTACCCGAGCTGGCACCCGCTCTCCCGCTGCCGATCCCGGTGCCGCTGGCGAAGGGGAGTCCTGGTGTGACCTACCCGTTCGCGTGGTCGGTCTACGGGTGGATCGACGGCACACCCGCGACGTTCGAGTCAGTCGTCGATCCGATCCGCTTCGCCGAGGGCCTGGCCAACTTCGTCGCCACGTTGCAGAGCATCGACGCCTCGGAAGGACCACAGCCTGGCAAGCACAACTGGTTCCGCGGAGCAACGCTGCGGACCTATGAGGCGCAGGCGCTCGGTGCGCTGGACGAGCTGCGCGGCCGCATCGACGTCGCGCCGGCACATGAGTTGTGGACTCAGGCGCTCGAGGCGCAGTGGGACGGGGCCGACGTCTGGTTCCACGGCGACCTTGCCCAGGGAAATCTGCTCCTTGAGGACGGACAGCTCGCCGCCGTCATCGACTTCGGTACGTGTGGCGTGGGGGACCCCGCTTGCGACCTCGCGATCGCGTGGACCTTGCTCTCGGCTGACGGCCGCGACTTGTTCCGGAAGCGGCTGGGCGTCGACGATGCGACGTGGGCGCGCGGACGCGGCTGGGCGCTGTGGAAGACGCTCGTCTCGTACGCCAACAGCCTGGGCGAGGACGGCGCTGACGCCCGTGACGCGCGACGCGTGCTCTCGGAGATCCTCGCTGATCGAGGCTGAGGGGTCGTAGGGGCGCGTGGACCGCGGCGCGGGCCTGCACGCACTTGGAGCACTCCAACCGGTCCGGGCCCGCCTTCTCCCGCAACTCCAGCTGCGAACCCGCCTGCCGGACGTCGGCTTCCCGGGGTCAGGACCGCCAGCTGTTGCCCACGGCCAGCGGCCGCTCGCCCGACCCGTCGACGCGCAGTGCCTCCCGGCCTGCGGCATCCTCCAGGAGAACGGCCTCCATGTAGGCGATACACCTCAGACGCTCACTCGATGTCACCCCCACGCCAGGCTACCGAGACCACGACGGTCCTGACAGTCCGAACGTGTGCCGAACCTCCAGGTCCACATCGCCGCCGCCCTCGGCGCCGGTTCCGGTTCGATTGGTTCTCACCGGCCGCTGACCTGTGCCGACGCCCGAAACTCACCAACGGTCCCGGGGCGAGACTCACCTCCGCGAGGCGAAGCTCCCCACCGCAGGTCAGCGGGGGTTCCCAAACTCCCCGGTGCAGGTCAGCGGCCCGCACCGGGGGCAAGGCCGGGTCAGGAGCAGCGCCACCACGAACCGGCGAGCTTCGCCGTGGCGGCCGCAGCCTCGGCGGCGGTCTGCTCCGCGCGCGCAGCAGTTCGTCGCCGTCCGGGTTGGCCAGCGCGTCGGTGCCAGCGTGCAACCTTTGCGGCGGCGCGGCGGTGAGTAGGGCAGAGCGGTGGCCCGGTCGGGTCGTCGCGCGGATGCGAAGAGGAACTGGATGACCGCGACCATATTGCCCGTCCCGGTGGAGGACCCTCCCCCGTCCGTCATGGCACCGGCTTCCGCTGGCGGCCCCGGCCTGCGGGAGCTGGACTTCGAGGGGTTCGCCGCCACGCGCTGGCGACGGCTGGTGCGCACCGCCTACCTGCTCACGGGCGACTACCACGAGGCCGAGGACGTGGTGCAGGCGACGTTCGCGAAGGTCTTCAGGAACTGGTCCCGGATCAGCCGTCTGGAGGAGCCGGACGCCTATGTCCACCGAGCCCTGGTGAACAACAACCTGAGCCGCCACCGGCGGCGCCGGGTCAGGCAGCTGCTCGTCCCCGTGCTGCCCGACCGGGCGCACACCGCCGGTGGCGGCCACCGCGACGTCGAGGAGCGCTCGGTGCTGCTCCAGGCGCTGGCGGAACTGCCGCAGCGCCAGCGGGCCGTGGTCGTCCTGCGCTACTGGGAGGACATGAGCGAGCACCAGGTCGCCGAGATCCTGGGCTGTTCGCTGGGCAATGTGAAGAGTCAGGCCAACCGGGGCCTGGCGAAACTGCGCCGGCACCCGGCGCTGGCCCCGTACGCGGCGGACACCGGTTCGACGACCGACGGCACGAACGGAGACAACAGGTGACGGACACCGAGGACATGGTGCGCGGCGCCCTGCGGGACGAGGCGGCCCGGGTCGCGGTGGCGGACTGGTCCGCCACGCCCGCACGGGGCCACGTGCGCCGGCAGCGGCGGGGGCGCCGCGTGGCGATGGGCGCATCGGCCGTGGCGGCCGCGCTCGCGGTGGTGGCCGGCACAGGCGCGGTGTTGTCCGCGCAGCACGGGGCCCAGGCCGTCGGACCGGCCTCCCAGGCTCCGGCCGTACCGGAGGGTCCGGCTCCAGAGCCCGTGGTGGTGGAGCCCGGCCAGCAGCTGCCGCTGGGCCGCCCGGACTGGTGGATGCAGCTGAAGGACCAGGAGGTCTGCATCCACGACGCCCCCGCCTACCGCAGCGATCCGGGATGCGGCGGGTCCTCCTGGGCGGGTGGCACGACCGGGATCAACATGGGGTACTACGGGAACGCCCCGCAGTACCAGGAGGGTCTGTACAACCTCATCTACCACGGGCCCGAGCAGGTGGCCCGGATGAGCATCGAGGTGGACGGCCACGCATACTGGGCCACCGTCGTCTCACTGCCCGGCACCCCGGGCTACACCACCGGCTACCTCTGGGGGCCCAGCAACAAGACCCTCAACGGTTCGACGGCATTCCCGCTCGAAGGCGTCAAGCTCGCCGCGTACGACGCCCAGGGGAAGCTCCTGACGAGCAAGACGGTGTCGTCCTGAACCCGGTGCGTGGGACCGCCGTGCAGGCGGTCCCACGCACCGGGCACCGGGCGGCGTGATTCACCTGGTGACGCCACCCGAGCAGAAAGACTGGCCTTCGGGCTCTCCTTCAGCCGGGACTGCTGGTTGGCGTACTACTGGCAGGAGCCATCAGAGGCTCGTTGGGCACGATCAGCCTCCACCCGCACGCGCTCGTTGCCGATCCACGCCCGTGCCCCCTTGCCCGGGGCCGCGGGCCTGGTGCCGGCGGAGGTGTCCGCGGAGGCGGTGCCGGGCCCCTTGTCCGGGCCAGGCGAGGCCTGGCGCCGGACGGTCCGACAGACGGTCGGCGGCCTGTTCCGCCCCGACGAGCACGGGCAGCGGCTCGACGAATACGTCCCGAAACCTGTCCGCCACCGGCTCGCGGTGGCAACGGCGGCGACGGTAGCGGGCCAGCCAGCGCAGGTTCACCCGGTAAGGCTGATCCAAGTCGCCGACATGGCGGAACTGCCAGCCCACCGCTTCGCAGACCCGCGCGATGAACGCGAAGACCTTGGCGGTGTCCTCGTCGATCAGGTCCCTCGGACGCACGTCCACGACGACACCCGTGCCGTCCACCAGCCGTGCGAAGTAGTCCGGCGTGTGCTCCCGCCGGCGTTCCCCCGCCGTCCAAACGATGCGGAAGGGCTGTGACGCCAGAGCGACCACCGTAGGATCGAGGTCCAACGCCATCGCGGCGTCCCGCTCCACCCATGACTCGTAGCCCACCTGGGATCCGGACGTCGCCGCCCAGTACTCACCAGTGAAGTTCTTCTGCCCCTTGAAGGCGGCGAACGACCGGACAGGCGAAGCCAGTTCGAAGGGGTCCCCACCAGCGCGCCAACGGTCCGAAACAGTCGACACCGTCGACGTCGACAAACCCGACGTCGACCCCCGAGGCGTACTCCCAGGCAGAGGCCATGGCTGCGGACCGGTCCACCGACGCCTCCGTCGCACCGAGAACCCGTCTTCCCTGCGAGGGTGAAGCACCTCGTAGGTGGCCACGACAGAGAGGCGGATGCCGTCACTCGAAAAGGTGACAATCCATCTCAAACAATCAGGTCGATGCAGGCCAGTAGGAGTTTGGCCCAGCGTGGAGGATGGGAGGTCCGACCGCTGGGACACTCACGCCCGGTTGGAGAGGGGCGCTCGAAGCTCCACGCGGAGTCGGATCGAGGTGTCGACGGGCAGTCCCGTGCTGGAGTAGCGAAGCTCTTTCGAGTAGTTCGCGATGAGATCGAGATCCCGCAACTGCCGCTGCAACTCAGAGGCCAGAGCTTCGTCCGAATCAGGGACGAGCTCGTCATCTTCCTGCTCGGCGAGGTACTCCAGCTGTTGATCAACGGCTTCCACCGCCCGGCGGCTGGTCCAATGGGCGAAGTCGTAGCAGCCGAACAGATAGGCGTGAGCGGCATACAACGTCGCGGTTGCGGCCGACTCGTCCGCATCATCGGGCCCGTCCTGACCGTCGTTGTGGCAGTACTCGCTGAGCATGTACTCGGCGACACCGCGGTTCACTGCCGAGAACGCCGTCGTGTCGCCGAGAACGCCCTCCCACACAGAGTTCAACAGGGGGCGAAGGCTCACCGTGAACGGCGCCTGCTCGTCCTCGGGCAGGGCCTCGTGCCAGTTCATGAGCCGTTCCGCGACACCGGCAGCGAACACGCCACGTTCACTGGTCGATGTCGCCTTCAGCCGCTCCTCCACCAGCACTGAAAGCTCTTGCCACGTGTCCATACGAGCCACCCCCGAGTCGTGAAACCAGCGTGCTCACGCTGGCAACGGCGATCATCGCATCCACCAGGGACAACGCATCAGGCGCGGCCCACCTGTCGGCGTACATGGGTAAGTGCTCAGCCGCGTACTGCTGAACGTGCTCACCTGCCCGGTTCGGCGGGAGCCTTCTCTCACCGTGTGGTTGCCCGGCGGTGAGTGGCGCGGATCAGTACGGTGACCAGGGCCGCCAGGTCGAGGGCGCCGTCCGGGTCGTCCGCGTAGCGGGTGGTCTGCAGCGGCCCCACTTCGTCCAGGCGTACTCCCTCCGTATCCAGGACGTGAGCGAGGACCAGTACTGCCAGGCGGGCGTTGCCGTCCGGGTAGGGGTGGAAGAAGGCGATGCCGAGGTACGCCCTGGCCGCGCGGGCTGGCAGGGGGACCGACAGGGCGGCGCTCTGGTGTAGGCAAGCGGCGAAGTCCTGCCAGGTGTGGGGCGTGAGCCCGTATCGTTCCCGGCCGTCCTTGGCGAAGGCGTCGCTCTGACGCAGGCGCACCTCGTTCACACCGAGGACCAGCTTCTGCCAGCCGGCCAGAAGGGTCGGGGTGAGCGGCTCTCCCTGTGAGGCATCGGCGCGGGACAGGGTCATCGCGGCGAGCAGCCGGTCGGCGCGGTCCGGGTCGCGGAGGCGGACCGGACCGTCGAACCAGGCGGCGAGTCCGTCCACGGCCGCGCACACCGGTGCCGCGCGCACGCTCGCGGCCGAGGACCAGTCGACCTGCTCCCTGACCTTGCACCACGTGGCCAGCGCGTCATCGCTCACGGTAGAACCCGCGGCCGGTCGGGCGAATCGCCAGGTCCTCTCCCACCGTGTCGACCAGGGGCGGGGCGGGCGCACTGTGGCTCTTGAACCGGCCGCCGATCGCGGCTTCCACCGCCTTCTGCGCCTCTTCCAGTCCCAGGCCGGTGGAGGTAAGGAACCAGGTCAGCGTCGTCTCGCAGATCCCGTACCAGGACGACTCGGCGTGGGTGCTGTTGACGACCGCGGTGACCAGGCGGGTCACCGCGCGTTCCAGGTGCCAGCTGCGGTCCTCGGCGTCCGTACTGGGAAGGGGTGCAAGTCCGTACCGGGAAGGGGTGCAAGCTGCTCGAACCGCTCGGCCATGTCCTCCAGCCAGTCACGCCACTCCAGCAGGCAGGTCACGACGCGTTCGGCGGTCTCCGACGCCTCTCCGACCGAGTGCGAATCGCAGCACCAGGTCTCGACGGGACCGCCGTGGTGGTTCGAATGGTCCCAACCGCAGGCCCACCGGCCATAACGGGACACCAGGAGCACGGTGACCTCGTCGATGAATCGAAAGCCCGCCATCCGCTCGGCACCGACGGGAGGCACCATCGGAACGACCAGCGCCGTCAGCCGCGCCGCCTCGTCGTCGTCCCAGTCGAAAGCGTTCCGGCCGGGGGCAGCAGCGGACCACGGCAGGTCCCAGGCTCGTTCGCGGTGGATGGACGTGGCGTACCTCCGAGGTGAGACATGACGGAACAACTGACCGATCATGCCGACCAGATCGAGACCTGTCATCCCAATTTGTTGACCACCGACCTGCGTCTCCCGCCGCCCGGCTGCCTTCACCCAGCCGGGCACATTCACGTGTACCTGCCTGAGCACTTACCCGTGTACGCCGACAGCTGTCGGCGTACACCCGAATGTGCGCCGGCCGGTACAGCGGAACGTGCACGGCCATCCCGGCTTTTTGGCCCAGTGCTGTGGCGCCAGGGTCCCCCGTCTGGTCAGGATCCGGGACAGTCGTCACCGTCAACGGGGCCCTCTCCCGGAGGCGGCTGGGGTATGCTTCCGGGCCTTCCGGGTCCCGTGTCGCCTTGGGGCGCATCTGCCCGGTGCATCGGGCGGGGAACGCGGAAAGGTCCGAAGGTGCGTTCCTAACGGGATTCCAGGGCCGACCGGGTGACGTTCCTGAGGAACAGCACCGGCGTCGCCGCTGTGGTTACCGCGAACACCCCGAAGGCCAGCCGCATGCCGCCCAGTTCGGCCAGCAGGCCCACCAGAGCCGCACCGAGCGGCATGGCGCCGAAGCTGAAGAGCCGAGCCGCCGCGTCGTAGCGGCCGAGCATCTCGTCGGGGACCTTGCGCTGGGCGACGGTCCGGGAGTTGACCGTCCAGAGCGTGCCGCCCATACCGCCGAGGAAGGCACCGCCCGCCACTGCCCAGATGTTGGTGGTCAGGGCGGGCAGCGCCACCATCGCGGCGGTGCCGATCAGGTCGGCGAACATCGCCCGGCGAACACCGAGCAGCCGGTTCACCCAGGTCACAGCCATCGTGCCGGCCAGCCCGCCGATGCCGAGGGCGCTGAGCACAATGCCGTACTGCTGCGGTCCGAGTTCCATGGCCTGCTGGGCGTAGAGCGGCATGAGCGCCAGCCAGGCGCCCCAGACGGCGGCGAGCACGCCGACGACCAGCGACAGTGTGCGCAGCACCTCGTCTCGCCAGAGGAAGCGCAGCCCCTCGGCGATCCGGCTGTTGACCGAGACGGGAGCCGCGTCCGGGGCGGGCCCGTCGGCCCGGAAGTGGCCCACCAGCAGGAGCAGGGCCAGGGCAGCGACCGCGTAGGAGGCGCTTATCAGCCCCAGCGCGAGACCCGTCCCGGCGGCCAGCAGCAGCCCGCCGATGAAAGGCCCGGCGAACTCCTGCCCCACGGTCTCGGCCCCCACCATCCAGACGTTGGCGCGCTGCCGGCCCGCAGCCGGCACCGCAGCCGGTACCAGAGCGGAGGCGGAGGTCGAGGCCAGTACGTCGGCGACGCCGAGGATCACCCCGGCGGTGAAGAGCTGGCCGAGCGTGAGGGCACCGGTAACGGCTGAGACGGTGAGCCAGCCCATCGCAGCCAGCCGCATCCCATTTGCGCCCCAGAGCAGCCGCCTCCGGTCGAAGCGGTCGACGATCACGCCGATGTGCAAGGCGACAAGCAGCCAGGGCAGCGTGAGGGTCAACGAGACGGCGGTGACCTGGGCGGGAGAGCTGGTGAGCTGGGCTGCGAGCAGGGGGAGGGCCATCTTCATCACGCCGTCGGCGAGGTTGGTCGCGGCGGTGAAGCCGACCAGGACAGCGGTGTTGCGGCGACCAGGGTCTGGTGGGGCGCAGGGCCCCAGTGTCGACGTGCCGAGGCTTTTGTCGGTCTGCGTTCGTTCAGGCACCGCTGTGACCATGACCATCCCCTAACTACCTAACGCTTTAGCCGGTGAGATCACTTTGACGTACACCCCCGCCATCGCGCAACCGGTAAAACGTTTAGGCGGTAGAGTGGTGGAAACCTGTAGGAGGTGACCCGCAATGCTGGAGCCACCGGCCTCAGCCGTCCTGGTGGAGGCGTTCGCCAACACGGTCGACGTGGAAGAGGCACATGATGAGATCGCCACCCCGGCCGGACTGGCCGACTGGCTGAAGGACCGCGGCCTGCTCGACGCACCCTGCGAGATCCCCACTGAAGTGCACGAGAACTATGTGACCCTTCGCGCAGGCATCCGCGAGGAGTTGGGCGCCCATGTCGGCGACACCCCCGACGCGGAACTGCTCGCCGCGGCGGACCGGGTGCTGGCCGAACACCCTGTGCTGGTCACGGTGCGCGGCTCACTGACCCCTGCGGCGGAGCTACCGGCGGAGTGTGGGCCGCTGGCCACGCTGGCGATCGCGTGGAGTGAGCTGGTCACGACCGGGGATGCTGCCCGACTCAAGCGCTGCGCAGAGCACACCTGCGGTTGGGCTTTCTGGGATGTGTCGAAGAACCGCAGCCGCCGCTGGTGCTCGATGAAGGTGTGCGGGAACCGCAACAAGAGCCGGTCCTACGCGTCCCGGCAACGGCAGACGATCTAGCCGTCGGTCGGCCGCGTTCCTGGGGAGTAGGGCATTGTGGTGCACGTTCGTGTGTACCGGGCTGTGCACTTTCACGCGAACGCCGACAGCAGCCTCCTGGTCGGCCGGGAGTCCGGCAGGCACCGGGCCGTAATGGATCTCCGGACCGGGTTTCACGTGGCGAGGCGGTCCGACCAACTGCGGGCACACCGACCGTTCGCCGCAGATACCGCAGATCCAGATCCGCGACGCCTTCTCACCCTGCGGACGTCGATGCCGCCCCGAGCCCGACTCCGTCACATCCCAGGCCATGCCCTGCCCATCGATCCACCCAGCCCACCGGCACGGCCCCGCCGGCGACGGGCCAGCAGGCCACACCGGCAACGGACGCAGGGCACAGGCGCAGCAGCGGGCACGGACGGCGGACGGCGGGGAGCAGCCGAGGCCGGCGGACCGGGCAGCGGGCGCAACACGCGCAGCCAGGCCCCTCCCCGCCACATCACACTCGGTCAGAGCTGTGCAGTACAGCTGTGTTCAGGGACGCTCAGTCGTGGATCTCCCAAGCCCTCTGCGGGAACCAGTGGGGGAGGTCGTCGAGCGCCTCCGCGGGGAAGAACACCGGCCGGGTAAGAAGACGGTCGCCCTCCCGTTGGACGTTGACCATCAAGCCGAGGGAGTACGAGCAGGGCACACCCGCGCTCATGTAGGCGAGCTCGTCGTCCGGACGCGTCTCGGCGCGCTCCAGCATCCACCGCTCCAGCACGGACGGCACCCGCCCGACGAGAGCGGTCCCCTCCGCGGTGACCTGCGGGCCGCACAGGGCGTCGACCACGATACCGGACAGCCGTTCGTCCTGGTAGTAGAGCTGGGGCCCGAACTCCCGGAACAGACCCTCACTGACCCTCCAAGTGCTGTCGCCCCGCCCGCCGGTCCACGTGCGGTGCTCGACATCTGCGGTGACACCACTCATCGAGTCCGTCACCTCGTCAGCACTCATACCGAAACGCAACGGTCCCACAGCCGTGAACGGCTCCAGCACCCACTGCTCGCGTTCCTCGTCCGGCCGGACATTCCACCATCCCTTAAACATGATCAACACCCTGCCCGTCCCCACTGACACACAGGGCAGCCGGACCGCTGAACCCCACGAAGGCCATCCACCAAGGCGGCCTGACAGCCACCCAGCAGCCGACCCTGGACTTCTACCTGCCAATGTCCTCGCTCATCAACTGCTGCAGTCGGTCCCTCAGGTCACCCGCACGATCCTTCGCCTCGTCCAACGCGGCCATGCCAAGGGCGTCGAACCCGTCCGCCATGTCGCGGCTCCGGCTCAACTCTCGAAACACCGCGTCCGCGGCGAGCACTACGTCCGCCGGCGCCACAACATGAAGCCGCTGCCGCACCGCCCCCAGACCATGGGCGGTGAACGCCTCCTGCACAGCCTCACCCCGCTCGCCCGGGGGCAAGGCCCGCAACACCTTCAGCAACGCCTGCGCGGTCTCCTCCAGCGCGGTCAGGAACTCGCCGTAGACACGCACCCTCAGCTCTCGCGTCCACCGACGCTCCTCCCACCGCGCCCGACGCAGCTCCGCCAAATGCGTCGCCACGGCCCCCGGACACACACCCACCAACGCGAACACCGGCGCTATCCAACTCCCCATGGCCAAACCGCTACCCAGCCTCCCCGCCCAGCACACGACAAGCGGCCCAGGGCTTCGGCGTAGTTGACGGACGCCCGGTTTGTGGTGATCTGTTGGCTGGTGGGTGCCCTGAAGGCAGGACAGGCACGGCTTCCAAGATCATGGAGTTCTCGACGCCCCGTGACCTGTCTGGAAGACCGTGCCTGCCGACGCAGCATCCCCGATCCCGCCTGCCCTTGACCAGCTACGCGAGCAGTCCGACGCCGCTCCCGGGGAGGTCCCCTGCCTGCTGGAGCGACTGGCCCAGGTACCTGACCCACGCGATCCGCGCGGCTGGAGCCCCGCCATGTAGCTGTCGTGGGTCTCGTCGTAGCACGTGGCCAGGCCCCGCCACGCTCGGATTCCGTGGGAGACCGGTTGCCCGCCCGCGCTGCCGCGCCTCTTTCGGTACGGCCCGTTCAGACAGCGGAAAGGTGCAGCTTGAACGGCGAACCGTTGGAGCTGGGCGTCCAGCCGTTCGACCGCGCGGCCCGAATACCTGCGGCGACTTCGCGCGGTAGGACGACCTCAGCCGGCACCATGTTCGGTTCGAGCACGGCCGGCCGACCGGTCTCCACGACGAGCGTCGTTCCGGGACAGGCCGCGTCCTCCACCATGTAACCCAAGGTGATGCCGTCGTAGTCGCAGCACGGTTTCCTGCTCACTCGCCAGCGGTACTCGACGCCGTCGACGACAATCCGGCGGGAACCCTTCTTCGCCAGTGCCACTCTTTGCCCTTCGGCCTTCGACTGCTCGTATATGTCTGTCGCCGCCAGTCTCCCTGTACGGCACACGCGTGTCACCGGGTTTGGCCCAGAGCTTCGGCGCAGTCGCTTGGCATCTGCTTTGTGATCACGCAAGGCCGAGGAGCGCGAGGGGCCGGCGTGCGTCGCGCGCGTTGCGGCGGAGGCCGGCCGCAATGTTCCTGACGCCGCTCAGCCGCAGGGCTCCAACAGCGAGGTTGCGCCAGGTCGCCATGGCGCGGGGAGCGTTCCCGGTTCGCAGTTGGGAGGCGTCCTCGGCGAAGGTCGTGTCGCGGACGTGGTGCAGGGCCTCAATCTTCCAGTGGCCCCGGATCAGTTGCGCGAGCTGGTGGTCTTCCATCGAGCCGAACTGGAAGAACTGCGGGATAAGGCCCCCATAGGCGTCTCCCGATGGTTGCATCTCAGCGTCCGTCTCGAACTGGTCGATCAAGTCGGTGAGCGGTGTTCCGTCGATGTACGGGACGACTTCAAGCACGCTGCGATACGCGTGGCCTCGGCAGTCGAAGAGGATTTCCTGGTTGGTCATATGCTGATTGTTGCAGCTCGTGCCTTCCTTGTTCCTCCTGATTATGGTGGGCAGCTTCAGGGGATTGAGGGGCGGTGTCCACCAGGTTGAGATCGTCCCTGGTCAGCGAAGGAGCTCGGCGTTGCTGGCGGTCCGCTTCAGCCGGTCCAGGAGCAGTTCCGTGGCCTGCTGGCCGTTGAGGCCGCCCAGGGCCCGGCGCAAGGCCCACGCCGCGGGCGTGCGGGCGGGGCCGAGAAGGAGTTCCTCGCGGCGGGTGCCGGAGGCCTTGACGTCGACTGCCGGGAAGAGGCGCTTGTCGGCGAGGCGGCGGTCGAGGCGGAGCTCCATGTTGCCGGTGCTCTTGAACTCCTCGAAGATCAGGTCGTCCATGCGGGAGCCGGTGTCGACGAGGGCGGTGGCCAGGATGGTCAGCGAGCCGCCGTTCTCGATGTTTCGTGCCGCGCCGAAGAGCCTCTTCGGGTGCTGGAGTGCCGAGGCGTCGAGGCCGCCCGAGAGGGTCCGTCCGTGAGCGGGTGCGGTGGCGTTGTAGGCACGGGCGAGGCGGGTGATGGAGTCGAGCAGCACAACGACGTCGTGGCCGAGTTCGACGAGGCGCTTGGCGCGTTCGACTGCGAGTTCGGCGACGGCGATGTGCTCACGGGCGGGCCGGTCGAAGGTGGAAGCGATGACCTCGCCCTTGACCGCGCGCCGCATGTCGGTGACCTCCTCCGGACGCTCGTCGACCAGGACGACCATCAGGTGCGCCTCGGGGTGGTTGCGGGCGATCGCCGCCGCGACCGTCTGGAGGACGATCGTCTTGCCGGCCTTCGGCGGCGCCACGATCAGACCGCGCCGGCCCTTCCCGATCGGGGCCACCAGGTCGATGACGCGGCCGGTCAGCTGCTGCTGGTCGGTCTCCAGACACAGTTGCTCCTGCGGGTACAGCGGCGTCAGTTCATGGAAGGCGGGCCGGGATTGGGACCTGTCGATGGGGTCGCCGTTGACCGTGTCGATGCGGGCCAGCGGCGTCTGGGCGGCACCGCCCGAACGCGGGCGGGTCGCGCCGGTCAGGACGTCGCCGGGCCGCAGGCCCAGTGCGCGCACCTGGCCGGCGGGCAGGTGAACATCGCTGGACCCGGGGAGGTAGCCGGAGGCGCGCAGGACGGCGCTCCCCTCGCGGATGTCCAGCACACCGGCGACTGGGAGGAGGTCGCTTTCCACGGTGGTGGCCGGCTGCGCCGGCCGGTTGGAGCGGCTGCGCGTTCGCGGCGACGGCAGTGCGGACCGGCCGCCGCGGCTTTCGGCGTCCGCGGGCCGGGGACCGGCCGTCGGCATCGGCGGCCGGCCGGTGGAGCGCTTGGCGGTGATCGCCTCAACGAGTTCGCCCTTACGTAGGCGGGCGGCGCGCGGAATGCCCAGGGCGCAGGCGAGTTGGTGGAGATCTGTCTTCATCAGGCCGTCCAGCGGCCTGGTGGTCGACGGTTCGGTGGTGGTCGTCACGATGAGGTACTCCTGTGGTGTCGAAGGGTATGGCGGCGCCCGGCGGGCCCGGCGTGAGTGGCACGCAGCGGTGGGCGGCTCGGCCGGCCGGGTGCGGGGAGCGGGGAGCGGGGAGCGGGAACATGGTTCAGCTGCAGCGCTCGGCATGGGCGTGGGCGCGGCAGCGTTCTCACGGCCCTGCATGGCCGCGGCGGGTGGGAGTCGGTTGCCTGCCGGTGAGGGTTCGCCGGGACACTGCCGGGCAGGGCGCTCTCAGGTGTTGCCGTCGTGCCAGGCACGGAGCAGGAGGAGGGCGGTGGTTTTCCGGTGTCCGGGCCTGCCACGGTGGGGTGCTCCGGTGTGCGGTGGCGCCTGGTTCCCGCACCCTGAGGGTGGGCGTCCAGTATCGCTGTCGCGCATTTTAGCACCTCGCGGCCTGGGCAGCCAGGCGGCGTGCTGTTGGCACCGTTGGCTGTCCAGGCGGATCCGCAGGTGAGGGTTGGTGCTGTTGGGCCAGCGGCGACGACGGTAGGCCGGGTAGTCGGCGATCGCCTCGGCGGTGTAGTCGTCCAGCGGCCGGTCGAATCCGTCCGGGTCGAGGCGGCGGCCGGCCAGGTCGACCTCGTCCAGTTGGAGCGCACGGATGCGCCGGGCGGGCAGTGCGTGGACGCCCGCGAGGGCGACGACCACGCGCAGGGCGGGATCCTGCCGGGCAGCGAGGGCGACGGCGTCGACTTCCTGATCGGAGAACGGAATCGGCACCGCGGCGTGGTTCTTGCCGGTTGTCACCCCTCGCATCGGGTTGGCGAAGACGAGCCGTTCCTTCTTCAGCACGTTGAACAGGCTCCGCAGGGCACTGGCCTCGTGCACCCGGTTAGGGCGGTCGGTTAGGGCGGTCGGCCAGCCAATTGGCGACGTCGTCACGGGTGACCTGACGCAGTGTCGTGTAGGTCGACGTCCGCTCGCGCAGGAACCGCCGGACCAGCCTCATCTGGGTAACGACCGTGGGCTGGGAGCGAGGGAGCCAGCGCCGGGTGCCGTTGCGCGAAACCGCGACCCAGGCGTCGACCTCGGCCCGTATCCCGGGCAGAAAGGAAGTCCAGACGCGCGTCGCACCAGGTCTGCACGGCGTCGGGCCGGTCGTCCAGCAGCACGTCCAGGTCCTCGAAGACCTCCAGGACGTGGTTGGAGGGGATCGCATTGTGGGTGAGTTGGGCGATCGTGGACGCTCGGATCGGCTCACCGATCTCGTGAACCACGCAGAGGATGCGGATGCCCCTGCGGACGGAGCCGAGCGTGCGCGGAGGCCAGCCTCTCAGCTCCGCGATCCGTGCGGCGTGCGCTTCCAGGACGGCGGACAGTTCCGGATCCAAGAGCGGTGCCAGGCTGGACTCCGCGCAGGTCACGGACCATCTCGAACAGCGGCAGCTGCCTCCAACGCGACCGCACGTAGTGCAGCCGCCGGTCCGGTGGCCCGTCCACGGTGTTCTGCGGACGAGGGCCGCCCCACGGTGGGGTGGCGGCCAGCTCTTCCATGTCGCCGGATCGCCGTACGCGGTGCTGCGCCCCATCCCGTGTCCGTGTCTGCGCTGCGTGTTCGCGATTCCTGGAGGCGTTTCCGCGTGGGTTTGCGGGCCGGTGTGCCCCCGGGAAGGGGCGGGGGGCGTGGGTTCCCGGAAGAAGGGCAGGGCAGTGCATGGGGATTGACCAATCGTTGAGGGCGCCCGTGAGGGCGCGAGGGGCGGGACCGGGCCGTGGAGCGCTCGTTCGCTCCGGAGGGAGATCGGCTGCGGGGCGGAGTTCGTGGCGGATGGGCTGGTTCGGGTGATGTGGCGCCGGGGCTGGTCGATCGCGCCCAACGGCCGCGGCCTGTACGGTCTTCGGTGCTGCGCCAGCAAGGTCATCTCTGCCACACATTTCCCGGGGGGACTCATGAGGCTTCGCCGGCCCGAGTGCACGAGGCTTCGGCGGCCAGAGCGGTCGGATCGCTCGAACAGCACGCCGGTCGTCGTAACGTATCTGCTGACGCTGGATGTCGTCCTGTTCGCCGCTGTCGTCTCGGCCGCGCTTGGGCACGGATTCTGCGCGGCCCTCGGCGGGCCTCAATGCGGCACCCGTGCTGCTGTCCATCGGCTGGTCATCGCGTTCGCGGCGACATCGGTCACCGGCGGCCTGTGCCTTTGGTGGCGGCGCCCGGCCTCCGCAGCCTTCCAACTCATCCTGGCCCTCCTGTACGGTTTATCGGCCGTCAATACCCACTAACGAGGGCGCTGGTTCGTACCGGCGGAGCCGAGGGGCTCGACGCGGGTGAACTACTGGTCCGAGCGCCTCGTGAAACTCGAACGCTGGGCATCCCGGACCGTCGCATCGCGTGACGGTCACGAGGAACGGGCGATGCTGCACCGCTACGAGGTCTGGCACCACCTACGACGCCTCCGGGGCCGCCTCGGCACCGGCCACGCCACCCGCCTGCAGATAGCCAACGTCTGCAGCCACATCACCGCCGCAGTCAACTTCCTGGACTGGCTGGCTGGCTGGCAGAGGTCTGACCCTCGCCACCTGCACCCAGTCTGACCTGGACCAGTGGAAAGCAGGCGAGGACCTCAGCTACCGCGACCAGACCGGCCACTTCATCCGCTGGGCGACCAAGAACCGGCTGGCGAAGGGGCTGACCTTCGGCGCCGAGCGCTGGCAGGGCCCGGTCGGCCCCCCACGACTCCGAGGGCCGGTGGGACGACGCCCGCAGGCTCCTCCACGACGCCACGCTGACCACGGCCGACCGGGTCGCCGGACTACTCCTACTCTTCTACGCCCAACGGCTCAGCACGATCAGCAGCCTCACCGTCGATCAGGTCACAGAGGCGAACGACCGGGTTTCGATCCAGATGGGAACCTCCCCGACCATCCTGCCCGAACCACTCGCCGCACTCGTCCTCGACCTGATCGCAACACGTCGCCCCTACACAGTGATCGGACACGCCAACCAGACGCCTTGGCTGTTTCCAGGTCAACGCCCAGGCCAACACATCAGCGCCGACCGACTCGGCCTACGGCTGATCGCCGTCGGAATCCAACCAGGCCAGGCCCGGTCCACCGCCCTGTTCGCCCTCGCCGAAGAGGTCCCGGCCGCGATCCTGGCCCGCATGCTCGGCATCCACATCCAAGTCGCCGTCCAGTGGCAGAAAGCGTCCGCCGGAGACTGGGCCGCCTACGCCGCCGACGTCAGCCGCCGTATCCCGGAGAACCGATGAAGCTCCCCATCACCATCCACCAAGTCGCTGCCGCCCGCTCGTTGGTGTCCTGTCAGCGGGGTCTGGCATAGTCCCGGCCATGGAGACCGACGAGTTCTGGACCATCATCGAGACGGCGCGCGCGGCGACGGATACAAGCCCTTCGACGAGGCGTTGACCGACGTCCTGGCCGAACTGCCGTTGGAGCGCATCCTCGACTATGACGAGCGCTTCCACGCGGTCCACGAATCCGTCTACCGCTGGGACGTGTGGGCAGCCTCCTACCTGATCGGCGGCTGGTTCTCCGACGACGGCTTCATCGACTTCCGCGCGGGCCTCATCAGCCTCGGCCGGGAGTGGTTCGAGCGAGTGGCGGCCGCGCCGGACTCCCTCGCCGACCACCCGCTGGTCGACAGCTCCGGCTCCGTCGACGACCTGGAGGAGGCGCTCCTCCAGGAGGATGCCAACTACGCGGCGCTGGGAGCCTATGCCCGGGTCACCGGAGTCAAGGACAGCTACTACGACGCGCAGGAGGCCCGGGCGGCCTCGCGGCCGAAGCGCGAGGACATCGAGCCTGACATGGGCGAGAAGTGGGATTTCGAAGACGACGGCGAGATGCGGCGGCGGCTGCCCCGGCTCGCGGCGCTCTGCCTCGAAAAGGATGACGATGACGAGGAGGGCGACGAGGACTGACGGCAGCCGCCTTGGCTTGTAGCGAGAGGTTCCCGAGATCAGCAGGCCCCGGCCGACAGCACGAACCGCCCCGTGGCCTCGTCCTTCCCGAACGGACGAGGCCGCGACGACAGCCCCCACCGACAGCGGCCCGTACAGATGCGGGAGAAGCCGCAAAGACTGAAAGGCAACACAGTGGCATTGGCCAAGAAGGGTTCCCGCCGCATCGTCGTCGACGGCGTCGAGTACCGCTGGCGGGTGAGCAGGCAACACTTGTGCTGCGACTACGAAGGCAGCACCTTGGGCTACGTGGCGGAGGACGCGACCCGCCCCGGAACGACGCTCGTCGTGGAAACCGGACGGCCGGCCGTCCTCAACCCGGACATGGTGCCGGCTGAGGTCGTCCTGCCGCGGGAAGTCGCCGCAGGCATTCGGGCCGCGCGGTCGAAAGGCTGGACGCCCAACTCCAACGGTTCGCCGTTCAAGCTGCACCTGTTTGCTGCTTGACCGGGCCGTTGCAGTTGCGCCCGTTTCGGTCGTGTCATGCGGCTGTGGCCAGGGAGCGTCCGCCCCAGCGGATGCCCTTCTCACTGCGCACGCGGGCTCGCTCCGCGCGTTGGGCGGCCAGGACGTCGGGGTGGCGGTTGTTGGCGTTGCGCCAACGGAGGTAGGCCTGGCGTTTTCGGGCCAGCACGGTGTGGTTGGGGTGGCCCGAATCGCCCATCGATTACGCCCGCAGGCGCCGCATCGACTACGACCAGCTCCTCATCGCCACCGACTGGAAACAGATCTGCCGCCGCACCGGGGCCCCACTCGGCCGTGAGCACCGCCACCAGGTCGCCCGCAACCTGCTCTTCCAACGGATCAGCGGCATGCCAGCGCATCTCTCCCCGGCCGCCTACACCATCACGGACACTCCAAGACGCACATATCTGAACGAGTTCACGGCCAGCCTCACCCCCGCCCTCGCCGACGCACTGGACAACGCCGCCCAGGCATTCCTTGACGATCAAGGAATCCGGGACGAGCCGGTCACCTGGCATCCACCCACCTCGCTCATGGACGGCCTCGACCTGCCCGGCCCTGATCCCGCCGCAGTGGACATCGAGCTGATGCACGAACTGGTCATGGCGGCGCAGAGCAACATCAGCACCATCGCCGAGCAGCTCGCCACCTCCGTCGAAGTCCTTCGGCACCTTCTTCAGCGGCATCCACCATCGCCTCCACCGCTGACCGCTCACCAGTTCCGAGCACGCGGACGAGCCATCGCCGCAGCCCAAGCCGCACTCTCCCGAGAAGAGTTGACACGTCTCTACTGCGACGAACGGCGAAGCCTCGGCGAGATCGCTGAGGGCTTCGGACTCAACCGCATCACCCTGACCCGGCTCGCGAACGAGTACGCCATCCCCCTTCGCCGACACCGGACAGCCCGCACGGTCATCGATCGCACCTGGCTCTACGACCAGTACGTCCACCACCAGCGCAGCCTCGCCGACCTCGCGCAGGAGAAGGCCATGAGCCCCGCGAACATGCGACGTTGGGCGAAGATCCTCGGCGTCCCGCTCCGATCACGCGGAGGAAGCCGACCCGAATCGGCCATCGACTGATTGCGGTCGAGCTGGCAAGTCACCTCTTCGAGTCGTCCAGGCGATGAAAGGCCCCTTCGAACTCTCCTGACGCAAGCAACTCGGCGATCACACTCACCATGCCTCGGATGCCGGGATCTCTAACGATCAGTCCGTCCGAGCTCCAGAAGCGTCGACCACCTGCCGCTTCTCCCGTCTCCTCCCACCTCTTCATCAACCGGTCGACCTCAGCCATCGTGAAGATCGTCGCGCTCCAGCGCGAGCCATCGGGGAGGTGGACCTCAGCATCGACGTTGCAGACCTCGTCGAGCACCTCATCAGGGCTCGGGAGAAACAGCGCCTCGAATCCTTCGGCCCGGGCACGGTAATAGGGGCCGTCCCATCCGGCCTCGGCCTGCAGATTGCCCGTCGTTGTGGTCACAGCAGGAGCATCCCAGTACTCCGGATGACCATCCAACAGGAATTCGACGCCGCAGCAGTTGGAGAGCAAAGCACCGCCATTATGGGCTCGTGAACACATGGATGCGCTGCTACTGGGGCGAGGAAGATGTCTGGTTCTACTTCGAGGTGGACGCCGAAGGCTGGGTGACCCGGCAGGTCGAACTCCAAGGGCCGGAGCTGACCCCGATCGCAGCAGCCTCCCTCGACGAATGGCAGCAGGCCCACGACGCAGGCCGCCTCGATGAGTACGACGGCAGGTTCGGGATCACAGCCGAGCTGCCCGTCTCAGAATGGGAAGGCCACGACCCCGAGCAACTCACCGCCGAGGAGTTCGAGGAAGTCTGGGGTCCTGCCCGTCGGCAGATTGCATCCCGGCCCTGCTGACCTCTCGGCCCTGCGGAGGCTTCCTGGCATCATCTCGGCATGACCCCGACCCTTCCCCGCACCGTCCGAGCCGTCGACACCGCTCAGCTCCTGGACCTGGCCCAGGAGGCCGCCATGCACGGCTTCAGCCAGCGGCTCCCGGTCGACTGGCTTCAAGAGCACCTCGCCGCAGAGGCGGCGCACTACCTGTTCCCTACGCTCATACAGCGGCTGAGGCACCGTCCCGAGGTGCCGCTGCAGTGGAGGTGTCAGCAACTGCTGACCGTCAGGACCGGCGAACAGATCTGGGGTCTGCTCGACGTCCTTCCCGAGACCTTCGACAAGCTTCCGGAGACCTTGGACACGGCGTCCAAGAAGGACATCGTCAGCCGCATCGAGCGAGCAGTGACCCAGCGCGAGTGGGTGGAACGGATGGCTGCTGATCCAGACCCTGAGGAAATGCCACTGAACTGAGATACGAGCACCCGGACATGGGCTGAGACAGCCCAGGAACTCCCTGGTCAGGGCTGTGCTCTATGACACGAGCCGCGAGATCCTACAGGGGCCCACACCGACCCCACCAGCCCCACCCGGCCTGCTGGCCCAAAGCCATCCGCGCCGTCCGGGCCTGGCTCGACCCCTGGATCACCCTCCAACGCTGCTGGCGCGCCCGGACCAACGCACCCCCACCACCCGAACTCCAAGCCCTCATCGACGCCGTCGCCACCGGCCGCCCACTTGATCTCTACTCCCCGGTATAACAAACCACCGGTAGTTCGAGCATCGTCTCTCTCTTCCCCGTCGGACCGGTCGGCCTCAGCCCTTGAGGTCCGTCTCCTTGCCGTCGCGCGTCACGGCGACGCCGCGGGGCACCTCCACCCGGAACTTGGCGTCGCAGTTGGCCAGTCCGGTGCACTGCGCCTGGAGTTCGAGGGTTCCGTCCTCCAGCGTCCAGATCTCCTTGGCGTCACCGACCTTGGCCTTGTCGAACCAGCGGGTGACCTTGACGTCCTTGCGGTCGGCCGGGACGAGGTCGGTGGGGATGCCGTGCGCCTTCACGTTCAGGGACTTGCCGCTGAACTCGAAGGCCTTGTCCTCGGGCGCGGCGTCCGAGGCCTTGGCGCAGCCCGTCAACGGGATGAGGGCGGCCACGGCGAGAGCGAGCAGGGCGGGTGTCGCCTTCGGGCGAGAAATCACCGGTACCTCCGGGAGTCTGGGATCGGGCACGGTGGAGATCCTCGCCGATCCGCGGCCGCCTGCCATCTGCCGTTCGGCAGATATTCGCGCCGGACGCGGGCGGTCTCCGAGCCGTCGGGACCGGTCAGCCCCGGCCCGTCCGGTCGGGTCGCAGCGGCAGTTCCCCGCGGACGCGCCAGCCGCGGGCGTGCGGGCCGGCGGACAGGTCGCCGCCGAGGGCGCCGATCCGCTCGGACAAGCCGGCCAGGCCGGTGCCACCGCCGCCGGGGCGGCGGGCCAGCAGACCGCCGGGGCCGCCCTGCCGTCCGCTGTCGGTGACGGTGACCCGCAGGGCGGGGCCCGGGACGCGAACCACCTCCACCTCCAGCCGGGCCGCGCTCGGGGCGTGCCGGCGGACGTTGGTCAGCGCCTCCAGGACGACGCGGTAGGCCGCGTCCTGGATCTCGCGCGGAGCGGCTCCCTCCAGGCCCGGCTCCAGTTCGAGGGAGCCGCCGGTCGTGCCGGACGCCAGGAAGCGCTCCACCAGCTCCGGGAGGTCGGCGAGGCCGTGGACCTTGGTCGGCGGAGGTTCGGCGAGCGTGGGTGCCTCCGGGCCGCGCAGCGTCTGCAGGGTGTGGTCCATCGAGTCCAGTGCCCGCAGGCCGGCCGCCTCCAGGCGGGACAGGAGCTCTCTGCTCTGTTCTTCGTCGTAGGCGCTGACCTGGGCGGCCTGGACCTCCAGCAGGATCCCGGTCAGCTCGTGGGCGACGAAGTCGTGGAGATCCCTGCCCACGTCGAGCCGCTGCTCCCGGCGGGCGCGCTGGACGGCGCGGGCCCGCTGGTCGTCCTGGACCCGCAGGTAGAGCCCGACGCCGACGGCGCAGGCCACCGGGAACGTCGCCATGGCGACGGCGACCACCGACGGCGCGAGGACCGTCTGCGGCAGCCGGAGGGTGAAGCGCAGCGGGAGGGCCATCAGGGCGAGTGCCAACGCCGAACCGACCAGGGCAGCTTGGCGGACCGGCGCCCGCCGGATCACCCGCCAGGTCAGCACCAGCATGGCCGCGAATTCGACCGGGAGCCACGGCAGCACCAACCCCCGCGGTCCGGGATAGACGGCGTCCGTGACGAGCGAGAGCCCCGCGACCAGGCCGGCCGCCAGGACCGGGGCGACCGGACCCAGCGGCCGGCGCAGGATCGCGGTCGCCATCGCCGCGACGGCGACCACGACCACGATCCACGCACTCGGTGGGGCGATCACCGCCGGAGCCGCGATCAGTGCCGTCGCCGTCGCACACACCGTGCGGCGGCGATGTGCATCAGGCATCAGTTCGGTCTGCACGGGCCGAGCCTACGCACGGCAGGGGAACGGTGCGCCCCCCGACAGATGACCGATCGTCAGGCATCTGTCGTTCGGCAGATCTTTTCGGCACGACCGGACAGCATAGTTGAGCACGATGCGCCGCCCGGCCATCTCCCCGGCGGCGAGAGAGGCCGTGAGCAAGCAGGCCCATCGGGCTCACCCTGGCCACGCTGAGCCGGTACAGGTACGGCAGTTGCTGCCCGATCACGTAGCCGACCACGAGCAGCGGCACCGCCACGAGCGGTCGCATCCAGTCGATCCAGCGGCCCGTCAGCACGATCCGCGCCAGCAGCATCCCGAGCAGGCACTCCGCCAGGCGGGTGAGCGGGAAGAAGTACACCACCCAGTACTGGTCGATCGACACCCCGAAGAGCGGCATGGGGCGGTCGTCCGTGACGAAGTTCTGCGCCACCACCGGCACCAGGACGGTGACCAGCACGCAGGCTCCGGCCCAGAGCCAGAGCAGACCCGGCCGGATCCGCTCGATCAGCCGGTACAGCAGCGGGAAGAGCGCGTAGACGGCCAGGTCCGCCGAGAGCGACCAGGTGACGGTGTTGCCGACGTCGAAGTACGAGGGGTCGGGCACCCACGCCTGGAGCAGCAGGGCCTGGGCGCCGAGTCCTGACCAGTCGGTCAGGTCGCCGTAGTGGCCGATCAGCAGGATCACCGCCACCAGGGCGACCCAGTGGCTGGGGAAGATTCTGAACAGCCGCCGGCGCCAGAATCTGCCGACGCCGTCGGCCGGGCGGTACGACCAGGTCAGCACGAATCCGCTGAGGACGAAGAAGTACGACACCGCGACGTGCCCGGAGGTGCCGAGGGCGTTCAGGTAGTCCCAGTCCGTCCGGGCGTTGTCGAAGATTCCCTCCAACGAACTGTGGAAGAGGAAGACCGGAATCATCGCGAGGAATCGCAGACCGGTCAGTGAGTCCAATCGGGTTCGGTTTGTTCGATCGTGCATGGGGGTGCCTTTCGCCGTTTCGGTGCCGCATGTGCACCGGACCGGCCACCCTGATCCGCGATGACTTCGGCACTCGACGAGCGAAGGAACACCTCACTCGGCCAATCGACCGGTCGCGTATCCCATCTCGAAGACGCGCACGGCGATTCCGACCCTGTTCTTGACGCCCAGCTTGCGCTGAATGCTCGCCACGTGGGTCTTCACCGTGCCCGCCGAGATGAACAGTTCCCCGGCGATGTCGGAGTTCGTCTTCCCCTCGGCCACCTTCCCCGCGATCTCTGTCTCCCGCCCGGTCAGCGACTCGGCCATGGCCGGGCCGCCCGGACGGACGCCGGTGACGTGCTTGAGCAGCCGGACCGTGATGGAAGGGCTGATCAGACTATCGCCCGCCACCGCGGCCCGGACCGCCTCGACCAGCAAGGTCGGGCCCGAGCGCTTGAGCAGAAATCCGGAGGCGCCGTGGCGCAGCGCCGGGTACACGTATTCGTCCAGATCGAAGGTGGTGACGACGACCACCTTGATCGGAGGCGTCGCCGAGGGGCCGGCGATCAGGCGGACCACCTCCAGGCCGTCCATGCGTGGCATCCGGATGTCCACCAGCGCCACGTCCGGCTGGAGCCGGCGCGCCGCTTCGACCGCGGCGACGCCGTCCGCTGCTTCGCCGACCACCTCCATGTCCGGTTGGTTCTCAAGGATCCGCCGCATTCCGCGGCGGACCATCTCCTGGTCGTCTGCGAGCAGTAATCGAATGGTCACAGCCAGGAATTCTGTCATAGCGTCGGACCGGGGTGCTCCGGTCCGCCGGGTGGCAGCACATCGTCGTGTCGAACCACGTCCCCGAGCTGCCCGCCATCCTCCACGCCCTCGGCGTCACCCCAAGGCTGACGGCCACCATCAACTCGGCCGCCACCGGCCACGAGAAGCCCCACCCGGAGACATTCCGCCTCGCCCGGCTGGCGGCCGGCCCCGGCCCGCTGTGGATGGTCGGCGACAACCCCCACGCGGACATCGCCGGAGCCCAAGCCGCCGGCATCAACGCCATCTGGGTCCAGCGCCCCAGCCCCCGCGCCATACCGGACCTGCCCGCCGCGGCTCGCCTCGTCCTCGAACACCATGGCGAAGACCGGGGACTGCGCTGGGAAATCCCGCCCGCCCCAGCCGAACGTCCCCGCGTCACCCGCCCGATCGGCTGGTCTCCCACCGTCTGCAACGCAGACGCCCGGCCAGCGCCCCGGACCAGGCGCGCGAAAGCCGGGCATGCACCAGACCAACCCCGCACCGGCCCAGGCCGAGTGCCTCACCGCGTTCGCCCGCCTGCGCGCCGGATCCCCCCAGGACGCGTTCGAGATCGGCGAAGGCTGCAACTTCTACCCGCCCTCGCCCGATCTCGGACGCCACCTCGGCGTGCTGCTGCACAACCTCGCCGCCCGCAGCAGCCTGTCCCGCTACTCCGATCCCTTCAACGGAGGAGCCAAGGCGGCCTTCGCCGAACTCACCTCGGCCCGGCTCGGAATTCCTCTGACCCGCCAGGACATCACCTTCGTCCAGGGCGGCACCGAAGCCGTCAGCCTGACCATCGGTCACCTCGCGGCCACCGGCCACAGCCTCACCCTGCCGATCCCGAACTACTACGGCTTCGACCAGTCCGCGGCCCACTGGGGCACACCCGTCGCGGCCTACTACCGCCACGACGGCGCCGTCCACCTCAACGGCGCCCAGCCCGACCGCCCGAGTGCCCTCGTCGAAGTCCTGCCGAACGGCGTCACCGGAACGCTCTTCACCCGACCGAACGGCTGCCCGGACTTCACCCTCCTCGATCCCGTGTTCCAACTCGGCGCCCACCACGAGCCCATCGTCCTGGAGGCCGCGATCCAGGCCCGGATGCAGGAACTCGCCCTCACCCACAGCGCGGTCATCATGACCGCCTCGAAGGACCTCGCGATGCCGGGCCTGCGCGGCGCCGCGATCATCACCCGCAACCGCGCACTGCAGCAGCACCTGGCCTGCCCAACCTTCCCGACACCGCCGTGACCCACCAGGTACACGCCCACCTGGACGCCATGGCCCAGCGCTTCCGCAGCAACAGCGAGCTGCTCACCGGACCGGCCAGCCCGCTCGCCTTCACCGACGGCCTGGTCCCCTTCGCCGAGTACTCCGCGTTCCCGCAACTGCACCTCCAGAACGCGGACTTCCTGGACTGGGTCCACCGGTGCGCCGTGAACGGGCTACGCCTGAACCCCACGGTCCTCCACGCCGGCACCGCCGCCGCCTGGAGGGCTCTTCACCCCGGCCGGTACCTGCGAGTCAACCTGTCCGAGTCCGCGGCACGAACGGCGACGGGACTGCAACGGCTGCACACCGAGCTGGAGCGTGCGAGGCAGTGAAGACCCCAACCGAGCAGGCGGCACCGGCCCTTTCCTTCAAGGCACCTGGAGGTGGAACATGATGATCACGCTCGTGTTGGTGCCGTACGTCGGAACCGGTAGGGAGGTCCTCGCACACGCCGCAGCGGATGCACCGGGACATGGCGCTGCACGGAGTCGGCGGCACGGACACCACTACGCGCGTGGTCTTCGCCGTCGCGTACCTGTTCGTTCTGCTGGTGTGGCCGGTCAACCTCTGCCACTGGATTCGACACCAGCGCGTGATCGGCCGACCGGACTGACCAAGGGGCAAGGGGCGCGCGAAGCCAGAGGGGAACACGGATCACGCAGGGCGGGATCCTCACCGGCCTGAGTGCTGGGCCGACCGAGCCCCGGGGATGGGCCGATGTGTGGGCTCTCACGCCCGGGAGCCGAAGGCTGTCCATCAACTCGCCGTTCCAACACGAGAGTTTCCCTGAAGTGATGACAAGGATACGGACACGCCCACGGGCGGGCGCGGTCCCGCGCACGCCGCCTCCTTCACCCAAGGGACGATTGTCCGGTGGGATCGCGGTCGCGTTCCGATCGCGGATCTCATCTGTCGGGGCTTCCACAATCGGCTTCCTGGCGTTACGTCAGGCCTTCACGACGGTCCTGGCCGCGCGCCCTGGACGGCGCGCCCATCGCCTCGATCACCGACACGCTGCTCGGAGCTCTGCTCGACCTGGCCGCCCATCTCGACCCGCGCGGCTGCGGAACCGACGCCAACGGCGCTGTCGTCAGCGTGTTGCGCCTGATCGTCGCCGCGGCCTACAACACTGCCGAACCCGGCGAAGAGGCGGGGCTCCTGTACGTCACACCAGCCATCGTCGGACTCAAGGGACGGCCGGTATGGCTGGAGCGCCGACGGGCCGGCGGGCCGATCACGGCCAGGTTTCCCGCCGATCGCTGCTGACCGGCATCCTGTCCCGGAGGAGGGCCTGGTGCATACCATTGTCCAGGTGCCGCTCGGAGATCACCAGTGGCCGAGGGTAGGAAGGCCTGCAGTGCAGGTCAGTCAGAGCCGGGAAGCGGCGCGAGGAGAGCGGTGGTCCCGGGCCGCCGCCCGCAGGATCTCGGCCTGGCGAGGACGACGCCGCCCTATCGGGCCCGGTGCCTCTCCTCGCCGGTGGCCTTCGGCGCCCGGCCCCACATCCACGCGCCCCCGGCGAGGACGGCCAGCACTCCCAGCACTCCCATGCCAGCGGTCCAGCCCATCCGCTCCAGGACCGCGACGATCAACCCCGCCAGCCCTTCCCCGCCGGGGTTCTCCCCCGGGGCCGGTGGCTCACCGTCCGCCAGCAGGCCGAACACCGCGCCGCGCGCTACCTGACTACCTGTCATCTGCATCTCCATCCCCTGGGGAGCCCCGCCCGGCAGACCGCCTCACAGCCTGCCGGGCGCTCCCCCGTGTGTGACCACTCCGCACGGAGCGTCAAGTGTGCGTGCTGACGTGGACAACTGCCGCCTACCGCGTTTCAGTTCCGCCACTGGTCAGGACAGGTGAAGCCAGGGCGATACCGTCGCCTTGGCCACCGGGTCGACTTCCGGCACCTCAACACCCTGGGCATCGTCGGACACTGGACCGGGCGGTCAAACTTCGGCGAGACAACCACCGCTCAGTCAAACTTCGCTGAGACGGGTCAGCGTACGACGCTTCCCGTCGAGGTGTCGTACGCGGTGTGATGGCCGACCGACAGAATCCGCTGACCTGCAGTGGCTGCAAGCGTATCCGCTTCGGTTCCCGTCCGGCCGAAGATCGTTTCCCGTTGGGCAATCGGCGTGGGATTGGTGTGAGTTTGCCAGGCGGGGAACTGCCCGTGCCGGACAGCGACAGTCAGGCGGGTCCGTGCTTCGCACGCATCTCCTCCGGCGAAAGGCGTGATCATCGCGGCTAGGCAGTGTCGTCAAAGTGATTTCGTGGCCCCGCATCGCAAGCCAGCGGCCGGTAGAGATTTGCATGAATGCCATTTGGCAGTCGTGCCACTTCTCTACCTTGGGAGCGTCCGTCGACGAACCTGTGGTCTTTCCTCACCAAGCGAGGGCGCATGAAGCGACACACGAACCCGGCCGCTCCGAACACCGGAACCATCGGCATCGTCCAGATATCCGACCTGCACCTCCGGGACGCTCCGGGGCCCGGAGCTTCGTCGGTCACGAACCCGACGACGGGCTCGCCGCCGTCCTCGCGGACGCGAAGCAGGCGATCACGGACGCCGCGCTGGTGGTCGCCACCGGAGACCTGACGGACATCGGCGAGCCGGTCGCGTACGAGCGGATGGGCGAGGTCCTGGACGCACTCCCCACCCCGGTCTACTGCCTCGCCGGCAACCACGACCGGCAGGACACACTGCAGGCCTGCCTGCCCCGCCCCAACGTCCACGTGGAGCCCGCTGTCCGGCTCGGGAACTGGCTGATGTTGTTCCTCGACACCAACGCGCACGGCCGCGAGGCCGCCGCCGACGGCACCTACCGCGACCGCGACGACCGGGTGCACGCGGCCCGCCCAGCCCGGCCTCGCCCCGGTCGAGGAGGAACGCGCCCGCGCGATCCTGGCCACCACCCGGGCGGAACACGTCTTCGTGTGGCTGCACCAGCCGCCGCTGCTCCAGACCGCCCCGGACGTCCAGAGCTACCGCGAACTCACCGCACTGATGAGCGACTTCCCCAAGATTCGCGCGATCGGCGCCGGCCACCTGCACGGTGACCTGTCCGGCGAGTTCGAGGGGCGCCCCGTGTACGTGTGCCCGTCGACCTTCTTCAGCATCGACCACCTGAACCGGACCTTCCAGGACCCCGGCTACCGCACCTACACCCTGCATCCCGACGGTCGCGTCGACAGCGAGGTCCACACCGTGTCCGGCGGGATCACCGACACCATGCGTGCCGCGCCGCTCCCCGTCTTCCTCGCCGACCTGCTGGCGGGCCGGATCACCGGAGAGGAGCTCCAGGCCCTGAGCGACGCCGAGTTCGAGGAACGCTTCGGCGAACCGCGCCCGATGCGCCGGCCGTAAGCCCGTACAGCACCGAACCGCGGTAGGCCACACCTCCGCATCACGCGCTCCCTGGTCGAGGCCTTTGGCTGCGGGCCCGCCCCGGCCGGCATCTCCTGTCCACCCCGTCTCCGCGCGGCGCGTCGGACAGGTCGCCTTCCCCGGCGGCTACGACTACGGCCTGAGATAGGGCCTGCCTCGCCAGCAGAGCCCGCCCCGGGACGGCCGGCACCCCGTGCCGACCGCCCGGGGTGCCGGTCCAAGCCGGGGGCGGGGCCGGATCTGCGCCCTGCAAGTCTCGATGCCGTGGAGCGACGCCACTTTTCTATGGTTGGTCGCGACGGCAGCCGAACGGGCACGCCTCCGAGGAGACCGAGGAACCATGAAACGGCACAAGCACGTTCTGACAGCGGCCATCTGCACCGTCCCCCTCGCACTCACCGCCGGCGCCTGCTCGGCCTCCGACGACCCGGTGTCCGACGGCTCCGCCCAGGCCGCCCCGGCCGCCGACGGCCCGGCGACCGACGGCGGCACACTCAGAGTCGGCCTGGACCACCCGTTCGCCAAGCTCGACCCGGCCGACGGCACACTGACCTCGCTCCCCGTGCTGGTCCTCGCCAACGCGCTGTACGACCCGCTGATGGTCACCGGCGACAACGGCGCCGTGAAGCCGTATCTGGCCAAGGCCTTCACCTCCAACGCGGACGCCACTGCCTGGACCCTGGAGCTGCGCGAAGGCGTGAAGTTCAGCGACGGCAAGCCGCTGGACGCCCAGGCCGTGGCCGACCACGTCAACCGGCTGGCCAAGCCGGAGAGCAAGTGCTCCTGCGCCACCGACGCCGCCACCATCGGCGGCATGACAGTGAACAGCCCGACCAGCGTCGTCTTCACCCTCAAGACTCCGAACGCGGCCTTCCCCAACCTGTTCACCCGCTCCCTCGGCTACGTCTTCCAGGCCCCAGCCGGCGACGCACCCGCAGTCGGCTCCGGCCCGTCCACCGTGGAGAGCGTCCAGCCGGGCGTCTCGGTGACCGTCGCCCGCAACCCCTCCTACTGGGGCGACAAGGGCCACGCCGACAGGCTCGTCTACCGGGTGCTGCCCGACGCCGACAGCCGCTACCAGTCGCTGCGCTCCGGCCACACCGACCTGATCTGAGCCGAGACGCCCGCCCAGCTCAAGCAGGCCCCCGCAGACGGACTGCGCGTCGCCACCGGCCCCAGCTCCACCTCCACCATCCTGGCGACTCCTACGCCGCGGGCACCGGTTCGTCGTGGACAGCTATCTCGACGACACCTGCCACCGCAGCGCGGCCGCCTACCCCTCCCTGTTCGCCCAGCAGACGGCACCGGCCTCATTCAGCTTCCAGGCGTGCGGCGGAGCCGTCACCACCGACGTCCCGGCCACCCAGCTCGCCCCGCTCAGCCCGACCACCACCCTGGTCAGCTTGACCGTCGGCGGCAACGACGTCGACTTCAAGGACGTCATGCGGAGCTGCCAGTTCGGCGGCGACAACACCTGCGTCGGCGCCGTCGACACGGCCGAACAGACCGCCCGCACTCAGCTGCCGGCCCGCCTCGACGCTGTGTACAGCGCGGTACGGGAGCGTGCGTCCGGTGCCCGTGTCGTGGTCACCGGCTACCCGCGGTTCTTCAACCCGGCCAGCCCCAGCCTCTGCGCCGGTATGGGCGCCACCAAGCGTGCCGCGCTCAACCGAGGGGCCGACACGCTCAACAGCGTCATCGAGGGCGAGGTCGCCAAGTGCGCCGGATTCGTCTACCAGGACGTGGCCACCCTGTTCGCCGGCCACGAGCTCTGCGACGCGGCTCCGTTCCTCAACGGCCTCATTCTCAATTCCGGCTCGTACCACCCCAACGCCGCCGGCCAGGCAAACGGCTATCTTCCCGCTCTGCGCGCCGACCTCTGAACACCCACACCTGCCGGCGCCACCCGCCCCTCCCTCTGGCCCGCCCCACGAACCCCGCCTGACTAGCAACGACGCTTCCGGCCTCTCGCATGCTCGGAGGGCTGGAAGCGTTCCCAAGCAGCAATACGGCTGGTCAACCCGACATAGTGTCGCGTTGACCAGCCACATTGGGTCGGTTGACCGTGATCGGCACCGGAGTAGTCACTTCCATGAACCCCGCCAAGCGAGTCTGCTCTCGTGCGTCCATCCCCGCCGCTGAAGGCCTTCCGCCCGCGGCGGGGAGCGGCCGATGCCTCGCGGAATCGCCTACGGCTTGGTCAACCGCCGGTGCCACCAGGGGCAGCTCGGCAAGTCCCACCAAGGGCTGGTCAACCATCGGGACGCATACGGATCCGGCAAGGTGCGACGCTCGAACTCTGCGTCGAGCCTGGCCACGATCTGGCTCAGTTCACGGCGTGCAGCCGACGGCAGTGCATCGAGCATGGCTTGCACATTGTCCCGGCCCCCAAGCACATCGTGGCACGGGCAATCCGCCAACGGCACGTAGAGCCAGCGGCCGGGCTGGCGCAGGAACCGCTCGTACTGGCCGAGCGCCGAGCAGGAACAGCACGGTCACGCTGTCCAGACGCTCGAGTGCGTCGTGCCCGGGCCCCAGGTGTCGGGCGGCGCGGAGCAGCAGGGCGAGGGCGGCGGGTGCGGTGGTCAGGACCAGGGCGGCGAGGCACAGGGACGTGCCCGTCACCAGGATGGCGGCGCTGTAGAGGAGGGCGGCGGTGCTCGGCGGGACGGCCTCCGGGGCCGGCACCCGGCGCCGCCTTCTCCACGTGCCCTGCCGATCCCCGGCAGGCAAGGCCCCGCACTCGGCGCACTCGAACGAAGACCTTGCCTGTCGCGTACAGCTACGGCCGCCCGGTCAGGACCAGGCCTGGCGGCCACCGGCGTGAACCGGACTCATCAACCACCGCTCTTGCGGCGGAAGTTGCGCTTGCCGCCCACCGCGCCGTGAGCGCCGTGGATCTTCGAGTCGCCACTCGGGCCGCCGGCCGCGCTATCGGACTTGGCGCCGTGCTTGCGCTCCAGAGCGGCGAGGAACCGGGCCTTGACGTCGTCCTGGGTGGCTGGCGCGGGGGCCTCGGCAGCCTCCGTGGCCTCCGGGCTCTCGGTGTTCTCCGGGTTCTCAGATGACTTCACGTCGCTGCTCATGTAGAACCTCTTCCTTGAGGGATGGTGGCGGTTGTTGACTTCACGCACACCATGTCATGCCCAAGCGCCCCATCTGCGGGTGGGTACCGATCCTGTACGGACAGAACCTGCGGTCGAGTGACGGTCGGGATGGCGGGGACCTCACCGGCCAGGGCGTCGAGATCGCCGAGTTGCTCGGGTCGGATGACGGCGCCGTCCAGCAGCTCGGTGGTCAGCCGCTCCTGGCCGCGGGCCATCGCCTCGGTGCAGCCGTCCTCGATCAGTCGCCGTAGCAGGCCGATGACGCCGCCGGTGCGGCGGAACAGGTACTCGGGCATGGCGCCGCAGGTGAGCATCCCCGGCTGGGCGCGAAGGAGGCACAGCTGATCCTCGATCCCGGCCAGGTGGTCGACGAGCGCGCGGATCTTGGCGGGGGTCGTGTACGCGAACGGATCGAGGTCGACGAGGTCGAAGCGGCGCTCGGTCTGGGTGGCGGCCGCAGGGTTGTGGCTTCGGCCGCGCCGGATGTCGGGGACGATCAGCTGACTCGTGGCGGGGTCGATGGGCGACCGGGGCGAACGCGTCGCGGGTGCCGGGCATGGGCTCGGTGTGCGGGGCGAGCTGGCGGTGGACCTCGCGTCACAGGAACGGCCTGCTGCGGCAGTACTTCCCGAAGGGCACCGACCTGTCGGTCCACACCCCCGAACGGCTGGCCGCCGTCGCCGACCAGCTCAACCGCCGCCCACGCAAAACGCTCGGCTGGGAAACCCCAGCCGAGCGTCTGGCTAAACTCATCGCGGCCTAGACAACCGACCACGTGTTGCAACGACCGTTAGGAACCGCCAGGTATGGGGGCGGGCCTTCGATTTCACCGGACGCCGTCAGCGGCGCGATCGGTCAGGATCCGGCGTCAGAAGCACTTGATCCTGCCGCAGTTGGGAACGGAGATCTTGTGCTGGGTGCCGGCCCTCCACTCCAGGTGCGGGATCAAGCCGATCCAGGTGAGCAGCCCGCCCAGTCCGATCTGGGCCAGGTTCTGGTCGGTCCACCAGATCGAGAGCGTTCCCGACTGGTTGATCTCCAGCCAGGCGTTGGTGTAGCCGGCGGTGCCGGAGGACCAGCAGGCCTGGTTGCCGACGCCGTAGACGACGAAGTTGCCGTCCGTCTGCATGGTCGCCCGGGTGCCGCAGCCGGCGCTGCCCGGAGCGCTCCACTCCTTCACCCGGCGCTCCTGCCCGAGTTCGTTGACCTCCGTGTACCAGAGCGCCAGTTCACCGTTGTCCTCCATCTTCAGGACGGTCCACTGGTCCGGGTTCCCGGTGGCCTCGAAGGTCTGGCCGCGGCAGATGGTGAAGTTCCTCCACATCCAGGAGCCCTGGCGCTCCGCGCCGGGGGATTGGAGGGCGCAGTCGGAGGACGGCTGGCCACCACCACCGGTGTTGCCGCCTCCGCCACCGCCTCCGCCACCGGTGTTGCCGCCGCCTCCTCCGGAGCCGCCGCCGCCACCGGGGGTCGGGCCGTTCTGGACGTTGTCCAGGCGCCAGCGCTGCTTGTCGGAGCCGTCGCACCGCCACACCCCGAGCTGCTCACCGGCGTTGTTGGCGGTGAGGCAGCCACCGTCGGTGGCGCTGACGATCCAGTACCAGCCGTTGCCCGCGTCGCGGAAGGACCAGCGCTGGTTGGCGTTCCCCTGCTGGTTCTGCGTCAGGTGGGTGCGGTGGACGCCGGGGTTGTGGTCCATCACCATGCCCTGGCCCGGCGCGGCCTTGCCGTCCGTGAGGAGGGTCTCGACGATCCACTGGCCGTTGCCCGCGTCCCAGAACGCCCACCGCTGGGCGGCGTTGCCGTTGCCGCCCAGCGCCTTGATGGAGGTGCCGGAGGCGGTGTTGGCGCCGTCGAGGTCGGCGACCAGGCCGTTGTTGTTCGACCGGAGCGTGGCGACCTGGCTGCTGCCGATGTTCGGACCGACCACCGGACCGCCAGGCGACCCGCCGGAGGATCCGCCGCCGGGCTGGGGCTGCGGCTGCGGCTGCGGCTGCGGCTGGGGAGCGGACGGCCCCTGGGCCACGTTGTCGAGGCGCCACTTCTGGCGGTCGCTGCCGTCGCAGGGGCTGATGGCGAGGGCTTCGCCGGGGTTGTTGGCGGTGAGGCAGTTGTTGTCGGTGTCGCTGGTGATCCAGAACCAGCCGTTGCTCGCGTCGTGGAAGGCCCAGTGCTGGTTGGCGTTGCCGTCCATGGTCCGGATCAGGTGAGTGCGGTGGTTGCCCGGGTCGTGGTCCATGACCATGCCCTGGCCCGCCGCCGTCTTCCCGTCGGTGAGCAGGGTCTCGATGATCCACCGCCCGTTCGCGGTGGCCCAGAACGCCCAGCGTTGCGCGTCGTTGCCGTTCGCGCCGAGCGCCTTGATCGACGTACCGGAGTTGGTGGTGCCGCCGTCCAGGTCCGCCACCATCCCGTTGTTCCCGGAGACGAGGGTGGAGACCTGCCCGGCTCCGACGCCGGGGTTGACCACCGGGCCGGTGCCCGGCTTCGGCGCCGGCTGCTGGGGCGCGCGGGGCGGGACGCTGCCCAGGCCCCAGCGCTGCGAGTCGGTCGCGTTGCAGTCCCAGATCTGCAGGGCGGTGCCGTTCGCGGAGTTGCCGTCGGTGACGTCCAGGCACCTGCCCGAGGCGGGGTTGACGAGTGAACTGTTGTCGCCCTGCTGCCAGTTCTGGGCAGGGGTGCCGTTGCAGGTGTACAGGCCGACCCGGGTGCCGCGGTTGGTGAGGCCCCCGGCCACGTCCAGGCACTTGTCGAACGCCTTCAGGGTGAAGACGCCGCTGCTCGCGGACGGCGTCCAGCGCTGGGAGCGGGTGTTGTTGCAGTCGTACAGGTCGATCGGGGTCTTGTCGGCCGTGTTGCCTCCGGTGACGTCCAGGCACTTGCCCGGGAACGCCGAGTAGACGGGCACCGAGCCGGCGTCACCGCCACCGTCACTGCCGGTGGGGCCGGTCAGGCGGAACTTCTGGCGGTCGGAGCCGTCGCAGGTGCCGACCGTCAGCGGCTGGCCGGACGCGGACAGGGTCAGGCAGCCGCCGCCGTCACCGTTGGTGATCGTCGACCAGCCGTTCCCGGCGTCGGCGAACTTCCAGAGCTGGTTCGTCCGGTCCGCCGCCACCGCCTGGAGCTCGGTGCGGTGGGAGGCGGTGTCCTGCCCGAGGACCAGCCGCTCCTCCGGGCGGTTGCCGCCGTAGGTGAGCCGGGACTCGATCAGCCAGTTGCCGTTGCCCCGGTCCCAGAACGCCCAGCGCTGGGAGTCGGTCGAGTTGGGTTGCCACGCCTGGACGGGCGTGCCCACGGCGGGCACGCCGCCGCGTACGTCCGGCACCAGTTGGGCGTCGGCGGCGGAGACGATGCTGATCCCCTGGGTCGGCTCCGGCCGCGTACCGCCGCCGGGTCCGCTGGGCCAGCTCGGCCCGCCGGGGGTGCCTCCCCAGGAGGGCAGGCTGGGCAGCGGCGGGAAGCCGGGCAGGCCGATGGCGGGGAGCGCGGGCACGGACGGGCCGCCGCCGGGTGTGCCACCGCCACCGGGGTTGGGATCGCCGGGGCCGGGCGGGGCGTCGTCGTCGGCGGCCGGTTGGTTGGTGTCCGCCGGCTCGCACTTGTTCGGCTGTTCCGGGGCCTTGGGCGGATTGGCGGACGCGGCGGGGTCGTTCGGGAAGCCCGAGGTGGTCGGCCACGGCACGTTCGGCAGACCGGGCAGCGACGGCCACGGGATCGTCGGGAAGCCCGGGATCGACGGCCAGCTCCAGGAGGGCTGGTCCGGCAGCTGGGGCCACGGGACGGACGGGAACGACGGCGCGCCCGGCCACGTGACGGTGGGCATGGCGGGGTGGCCGGGGAACGGAACGGTCGGATTGCCGGGGACGGAGGGCCACTTGACCTGGGGGAACCCGGGGACGGTCGGCCAGGCGAGGCCCGGGTGGTCCGGGATCGCCGGGTCGGTGGCCGCGGGGAGGCCGGGGACCAGGGCGGTGCCGTCGTCGTTCCCGTTGCCGGGCAGTGGCAGCACCGGCCACGGGACGTCGGTGTGTCCGGGCATCGCGGGCCAGGGGACGGTCGGGAAGCCCGGCACGGAGGGCCAGGTGGCGTCGGGGTGGCCGCCGATCGTCGGCCACGGCCGGCTCGGCACGGTCGGGAACCCGGGCCAGCGGATCTCCGGCAGGTCGGGGTGGCCGGGCATGGGGATGTTCGGGTAGCCGGGGACGGACGGCCAGGCGATGGCCGGATGCGCGGGCAGGGACGGCCAGGTCAACTCGGGGTGGTCCGCCACGGTCGGCCACGGAGTGTCCGGGAATCCCGGAACGGCGTGACCGGGCCCGTTGCAGGGCATGGACAGCCGCCACCGCTGCCGGTCGGACCCGTCGCAGGCCTTCGTGGTCAGTCCGGCCCCGTCCGTCGAGGCGGTGAGGCAGGCCCCGGTGGACGCGGCGGTGATCTGGTACGAGCCGTCCTCGTCGACGGACGGGGTGAACCGCCAGCGCTGGCCCGGACTGCCGTCGGGCTTTCCGGTGGCGTCGTTCTCGATCGGGCGGATCGCCACCTGGTCGCCGTACGTGGGGAGACCGAGCACGCTGCCCTGCCCTGCGGCGGTGGTGCCGTTGGTCAGTCCGGTCTCGATCACCCAGGTGCCGTCGGACTTCTGCCAGGTCGCCCAGTTCTGCTGCGGGGCACAGGCGGGTGCGGCGGCGCGCACCCCCGTGCCGGCGGCCGGTGAACCGCCCGTCACGTCGGCGACCAGGTTGCCGGAGGCCGAGGTGAGGACCGAGGTCCTGCCGTGCTGTGGTGCCGACGGGTCGGCGCTCGCGGGTGTCTGCGCGGTGGTGGTGTCGGCCGCGGTGGTGGCGGCGGCCGGTACGGCCGCGACGCGGGGGAGCGGCGGAAGGCCCTGCGGACAGTGGTCCCGCCCGTTCTGACGGTCCTGGGGATTCGGTTCCAGCCGGAACCCGACGGGCCGGTGGTCGGACTGGGTGTCGTTGAAGTATCCCTGGACGAAGCCGGTGTACTCCTGGGCTATGCCCGTCGGGTCACTCGCGACCATGTAGTCCAGTTCGCGTTCCCGTACCGGGCTTGTCGGCCGGGTGTCCTGACGGCTCCTTATCGCGCGCCACCCGGGGTGCGCCGCGAGCGCCCCGGCCAGAGTCGCCGGCTTGCGGTTGAAATCGCCCATGACGCCCACTTCTGCCCCGGCCTCGCCGCGTCGACCGCCGTGAGCTGGTCGACGGCATCGTCGCCACCGTCCGTGAGCATGTGCGCGCTGTAGAACCAGGTGTCACCGAGCTTGAGCCCCAGCATGGGCTTCGGATACTTGCCGGGAACGTCGAAGTCGTCCCGCCAGCCGATGACGTCGACCTGCCCCTGCCCGTCGCGGACGTCCAGGTTCGCGTGGGTCATGAACGCGATGTTCGTGCCGGTGCTGTTGGTGTTGAGGTAGTAGATGTAGACGGTGTCCGCGTCCGGGGCGGGACGGCCCGTGACCGTCCACTCGTGCTTGTACACGGAGTACGTGTTGTTCTTCGCCCCTCCGGATCGCCTGAAGGTCCCGATGTCGACCGGGTCGTTGGGCACCGGCGAGTAGAGGTCGTAGCCCCTCGGTGCGGTGACGGTGTCCGGCACCTCCTGGAGGGCCACCGCCTCGCGCCCCGGGAGGAGGTAGGTCAGCGCGATCTGCCAGTTCTTCTTCTTCCGCTGCATGTTCCAGGTCGCCACCGAGTGGTCGGCCACTGCGGCGGACGCCGACGAGGTGAGCACCGGGAGGAACTGCACCAGCGTGGCGAGCAGGGCCAGGATCAGTACGCCCGTCACACCCGATGCCCGAGGCCGAGTGAGGAACGGTGGTTTCACCGGGTTTCGTACCGGCCGTGGTGGGCTGTGGTGCTCGAGCATGCCGTCCTCACATCGCGGGAACTGGACCGGCTCCCGCGGGACGCCGTTCGCCGACCGGCATCGAACCAGGCGGAGATATACGCGGCATAAACGGCCGAACGACGGCGCGCCGGGGCATGTGAGGGTGCGTCGGAGAATCGAGGGGCTCCGGGGCCTGCGGCGCCGCAACCCACGAAGGCCCGCCCGCAGTTCCAGGACTGATGTCCAGGTGGTGGCCCGTGCCCCGCGAGGGCACGGGCCACTGCGGTCAGGCCCGCTAGCGGCGGTCCTCCTCGACCGAGCCACGTAGACCACTGCCGTCCCGGACATCCGGGATGATCCGTCGGCGGCAGCGGACCTACCTCGGGTAGGGTGCGGGATCGGCTGCAATGCGTAACGGGGACCCTTCGCAGCACTTCGCCCCGCCGAGCAACCGCTCGACGGGGCGAAGTAGTCAGGCCCCCGGATTAACCAACTGCGTCCGATTCGAGCGCGAGGGGCCTCGGCCTGTCGCCAGTCGGTCTGCGCTCCCCCCGTGGTCATCACACTGTCGTACAGCGCGGCACCGGGGCCGTACAGCGGACGGCGCGCGGCCGTGCGGCTGAACGGAGCCGACCGTTCCCGTGTCAGGTTCCCGAGGCCAGCGCGCCGACCCGCAGTTGCGCGAGCAGCGGCAGCACGTTCTCCTGGTCGCCGTCGGCGGTGAGGACGAGGAGTGCGCTGATCAGCACGTGGGCCATGTCGTCGATCGTCTGCAGGTCCGCCGGGCGCTCGGACCACAGGCGCAGTGTCTGGGCGAGGAGTTTGGCCATTCGGGTGCCGGTGTCGGTCCGCATGCGGGTGACGGCGTCGTCCAGTTGGTCGGCGGGCAGGCCGTCGTGGACGCCGTGGGCGGCGGCGAGCAGGGTCTGGAGGGCCATGTCAGCGTAGTCGGCGATGGCGGCCTGTAGGGGTTTTTCCCCGGGGCTGCCGGCGGCCAGGCTCCCTACGGAGCCAACATCCACAGCCACGACCCGGACACCTGGAGCGTCGTGGCCTGGGCTCAAGTCAGCAACGACGGTTTCTGCGGTGTGTCGGGCCAGGGCGACTGGCACACCTACACCACCGGAGGCACCTCCGGCACGCCGACGCCCGGCGGCTGCTGATTCGGGTCGGTGCGTCAAGGGCCACCCCGGCTGGAGCGACCACCTGACGTAGCGGCCTGGCCTCGAGTGAACACCGGCCCCGACGTGAGGAGGCCCCGGGCACCGTAGCCGTCCGGGGCCGCACCCAGGGAAGCGGCCTTGTCAGCCGTCCTCGTAGTCCCCTTCAGCGGCCAGGCGCCGGTCCAGGTCACCAACCCACTCCTGCGCCCACGTCCGCAGGCCGGCGATCGCGTCGCCGTCGAGGCCGTACGCGGCGAACTCGGCGTCGTCGATCCAGTCCGCGTCGGCCAGGCGGTCACGCAGTTCGGCCAGGTCGAAGGTATCGCGGGCGTGGCGGCGTCCGAGGTCTTCCAGATCGCGGTGGCTGAACCAGCGGGCGGCGGCCTGGACGTCGATCAGGTCACGGGCGTAGCCGCGGTCGGCGAGGGCGCGCATCTTGGTGCCGACGACGTCGTCGAGGTGCAGGACGGGGCCGAACTCCAGTTGGACGGCGGGCTTCCAGCGGTGTTCCTTGAGGACGTCGACCTCGCAGCTCTCGCCGGTCTCGGGGTCGGTGACGACCAGGCGGCCCGACAGGGGGACGACCTCGACCTCGTGGACCTGCCATCCCCGCTCGGTCAGGCCTGCGGTGAGTGCTTCGGCGATCTCTTTCATCGCGGCCGGGTGTTCGGTCGCGACGTCCAGGTCCTGGCTGAGCCGGTCGGCCAGTCCGTGGGCCTGGACGGCGTAGCCGTCGGTCAGCACAAGCTGGTAGGGGGCGCCGACGGCGAGGACGTCGGCCAGCAGGCGCCGGTGGAGCGGGGTCAGTCTCACGCCGCGGCGGGGCGGGCTGCGATCGCGAGCTCGGTGAAGGCGGTCTCCCACACCGTGCGGACGGCGGGGCCGACCAGTGTCCTCAGCACCGGCCACTGTGCCACGAGGAGGCCGGCGTCCAGGAGCTGTGGAAGGTCCTCTCGCATGCCCTCGTTCAGCACGATCCGGTACAGGCCCATTCGCTGCCGCGGCTGTTCCAGGTCGAAGGTGCGAAGGCCCGACCATGCGAGGTGCAGCGGAAGCTCCACCCGGCCGGCCGTCGGCCCTTCCAGTTCCCCGAGGGAGCGCGGAAGGCGGGCGGCCGGTTACCCGGAACGGCTGTCGGCGGAAGCAAGCGGCGTCATGCAGACGATTTTCCCCCTCCTTCCCGGCCGGTCTGCGGGCACCCGGGCATGGGACTACTGATACCAGGCGTCTCCACCCTCGGCGAGTGAGCGTCCAAGGTAGTCCCGCAGGTCACGGGCCGCCCAGCGGCGGCTGTCGGTCTCGTGTTCCCAGACGAAGACGTCCGGCCTCCGTGGCGTCCGCACGAAGGCGAACTGGTCGCCGCCACCGTTGTCCCCGAAGAACAGAAGGGCGTCGAACGGCATGTACAGCTGGGCGAAGGAGCCGTCCGACCGGAAGCAGATGTTCTGCTCGACGATCTGCTCGATGCTCCAGACGGTGTCCACGCCGGTCTGCCCGACGATCCCGTTGCTCTCCAGCAACAACTGCTTTAGCCCGTCCGGCAGCTCCTCCCCGAGCTTCCGCTCCGCCTCGGCGAGGACTGCCTCGTCGGTGGGATCCCTGAAATCGGCGTCGGGGAACACGTCACGGGCGACTTGTCTCCACATGACCCGGAAGCGTAGCTACTGAAGTTGAATTCGTGATGTCGGTCTGAGATCTGGTCAGCCATCCATGATCAGGCCGGTGGTGGCGAGGCATCCGTCGATGAGGTGAGG
>NZ_JBIUSS010000039.1:0-71797 GCF_044741445.1 Kitasatospora sp. NPDC088160
TGACTTTTGGCACGCTGTTGAGTTCTCAAGGAACGGACACTTCCTTCGGACCGCCTTCCAGCGGGCCCTCCGGGCGCTTCGTTCTTTCGTGTTTCCAGCTTATCAGATGTTTTCCGCTCCGTTTTCCGGAGTTTCATTTACCTGATCGGCTTTCGCCTTTCGGCGCTCCCGAACTCTACCAGAGTTTCTCGGGCCGTTTTCCGCGGTCATTCTCGAATTCGCATTCGAGAGACTTCCTGCGGGGCCGTCCCGTGGGGCAACCCGGAGAACATTACGCACCGGGCTGCCCCACGTCAAACCAGCCGTCGGAGGCTCAGACCTCGACGACGACCGGCAGGATCATCGGCCGGCGGCGGTAGTTGTCCGCCACCCACTTGCCGACGGTCCGGCGGACCAGCTGCTGGACCAGGCGGGGCTCCAGCACACCGTCGCTCGCCGAGCGGTCCAGGGCCTCCTGGAGCTTGGCGGCGACCGGCACGAACGCGTTGTCGTCGATGCCGGAGCCGCGGGCCTGGAAGGTCGGGCCGCCCACGATCTTGCCGTTGGTCGAGTCGACCGCGACGAAGACCGAGATGAAGCCCTCCTCGCCGAGGATCCTGCGGTCCTTGAGCGAGGCCTCGGTGATGTCGCCGACCGAGGCGCCGTCCACGTAGACGTACCCGGCCTGCACCTTGCCGACGATCCGGGCGACGCCCTTCTCCAGGTCGACGCAGACGCCGTCCTCGGCGATGACCACGCGGTTGCGCGGAATGCCGGTGGCGATGCCCAGGTCGGCGGCGGCCCGCAGGTGGCGCCACTCGCCGTGGACCGGCATCAGGTTGCGCGGCTTGCAGATGTTGAAGAAGTACAGCAGCTCGCCGGCCGAGGCGTGGCCGGAGACGTGCACCTTGGCGTTGCCCTTGTGCACGACCTTGGCGCCCCAGCGGGTGAGGCCGTTGATCACCCGGTAGACGGCGTTCTCGTTGCCCGGGATGAGCGACGAGGCCAGGACGACGGTGTCGCCCTCGACGATGCGGATCTGGTGGTCGCGGTTGGCCATCCGGGACAGCGCCGCCATCGGCTCGCCCTGGGAGCCGGTGCAGATCAGCACGACGTCCTTGTCCGGCAGGTCGTCGAGCTGCTTGACGTCGACGACCATGTTGCCGGGGACCTTCAGGTAGCCGAGGTCGCGGGCGATGCCCATGTTGCGGACCATCGAGCGGCCGACGAAGGCGACCTTGCGCTTGTACTCGTGCGCGGCGTCCAGCACCTGCTGGATGCGGTGCACGTGGCTGGCGAAGGAGGCGACGATGATGCGCTTGTCGGCGTTCGCGAAGACGTTCCGCAGCGCGGCCGAGATGTCCCGCTCGGGCGGGATGAAGCCGGGGACCTCAGCGTTGGTGGAGTCCACCAGCAGCAGGTCCATGCCCTCTTCGGCCAGCTTGGCGAAGGTCGGCAGGTCGGTCAGGCGGCCGTCGAGCGGCAGCTGGTCCATCTTGAAGTCGCCGGTGGCCACGACCATGCCCGCGGGGGTGCGGACGGCGACCGCCAGGGCGTCCGGGATGGAGTGGTTGACCGCGATGAACTCGCAGTCGAAGGGACCGATGCGCTCGCGCTCGCCCTCCTTGACCTCCAGCACGTACGGCCGGATGCGGTGCTCGGCGAGCTTGGCCTCGATCAGGGCGAGGGTCAGCTTGGAGCCGATCAGCGGGATGTCCGGGTTCTCCCGCAGGAGGAACGGGACGGCGCCGATGTGGTCCTCGTGCCCGTGGGTGAGGACGATGCCGTCGATCTTGTCGAGGCGGTCCCGGATGTAGGTGAAGTCCGGGAGGATCAGGTCCACGCCGGGCTGCTCGTCCTCGGGGAAGAGGACGCCGCAGTCGACGATCAGGATGCGGCCCCCGTATTCGAAGACCGTCATGTTGCGGCCGATCTCGCCGAGACCGCCGAGCGGGGTGATGCGGAGGGCGCCCTCCTTCAGGGCCGGGGGTGCGCCGAGTTCGGGGTGCGGGTGACTCAAAAGACTCTCCTCACGACGCACGCCATATGCCCGGGGTCCTCCCCCTGAAGACATATGGCGTGCGTACTCAGTGTCGTTTTCCTACTGGGTCGGTGCTCTCGCGCCGTCGGTCCGGTCCAGCGGCGGGCCCGTGAGGGTCCGGCGAGCCGGGGCGCGCACGTCTTCGTCTGTTACAGGTGTACCCCGCCGGCGGCGAGATCCTTCGTCAATCGTGCGATCTCCTCGGGAGTCGCGCCGACCAGCGGCAGCCTCAGCGGGCCGGCTGGCAGTCCCTGGAGCTCCAGCGCGGCCTTGGCGAGGATGACACCCTGCGTGCGGAACATACCGCTGAACACCGGGAGCAGGCCCTGGTGGATCGCCGTGGCCTTGGCCACATCGCCGGCCAGGTACGCCTCGATCATCGCACGCAGTTCGCCGGCCACGACGTGTCCGACGACGCTGACCACTCCGGCGGCTCCAACCGACAGCAGCGGCAGGTTGAGGATGTCGTCGCCGGAGTACCAGGCGAGGTCGGAGCGGGCGATGGCCCAGGCGGCCGCGCCGAGGTCGCCCTTGGCGTCCTTGTTGGCGACGATCCGCGGGTGCTCGCCGAGGCGGACCAGCGTCTCGTGGCTCAGCGCGACGCCGCTGCGGCCCGGGATGTCGTAGAGCATGACCGGCAGCCCGGTGGTGTCCGCGATGTGCACGGTGTGCCGGTACAGGCCCTCCTGCGGGGGCTTGCTGTAGTACGGCGTGACGACCAGCAGGCCGTGGGCTCCGGCGGCCTCCGCCTGTCGCGCCAGCTCGGCACTGTGGTGGGTGTCGTTGGTGCCGACGCCGGCCACCACGTGGGCGCGATCCCCGACCGCCTCCACCACGGCGCGGACGAGCTGGGCCTTCTCGGCGTCGCTGGTGGTCGGGGACTCACCGGTGGTGCCGTTGACGACGAGGCCGTCGTTGCCGGAGTCCACGAGGTGCGTGGCGAGGCGCTGGGCGCCGTCGAGGTCGAGTCCGCCGTCGGCGGTGAACGGGGTGACCATCGCGGTCAGGACCCGGCCGAACGGCGTCTGGGGGGTGGAGGTCGGAGCCATGCGTCCAAAGCTACTCGTAGGCGGTGGGGCGGTACCCACACCGGTCCAGTGTTCGGACAGGGGCATACCACGCGAAGCGGCGGAAACAGGCGGTGACATGGGATTCCGGTGCTGCCCGCTCGGGGGTTCGGGCAGCACCGGAATCCGTGTTCATGAATGTAGGGAGCGGCTAGAAAAGCCGCAATCCAGACATGCGTGACACTCCGCCCATATGCCTATCGTCCCAGGTCAGGGAGCGACCCGGCCGTGCTTCTCGAAGGCCGCATGGGTGAGCGGCATGAGCCGCGCCCACTCCTGCTCCATCTGCTCGGCGACCATCTCGATCTCGCGCTGCGGGAAGGACGGCACCGCCGAGTGCTCCCGCTTGGTCCGCAGCGACAGGAAGTGCATCAGCGAACGGGAGTTGCAGGTCGCGTACATCGAGGAGAACAGGCCGACCGGCAGCACCGCCCGGGCCACCTCGCGGGCCACGCCGGCCGCCAGCATCTCCTGGTAGCGCGCGTAGGACTCGCGGTACGCGGCCTCCATCGCCTCGGTGGTGGTCCTGTGCTGCTCGGGGGTGCCGTCGACGAACTCGTAGCGGCCCGGGCGGCCCTGCTGGACGAGCTTGCGCTCCTCCGCCGGGACGTAGAAGACCGGCTGCAGCTCGCGGTAGCGGCCGGACTCCTCGTTGTAGGACCAGCCGCTGCGGTGCCGGTGGAACTCCCGGAACACGAAGATCGGCGCGCTGATGAAGAAGGTCATCGAGTTGTGCTCGAAGGGGGTGCCGTGCCGGTCCCGCATCAGGAAGTTGATCAGGCCCTTGGACTTCTCCGGGTCCTGCTGAACCGCCTCCAGGGACTGCTCCCCCGCGGTCGAGACGCGGGCCGCCCAGATGACGTCCGAGTCGGCGGCCGCGCTGCGGACCAGCTCGACCGTGACGTCGCTGCGGAAGCTGGGGGCCGTCGGTTGGTCGCTCACGCGTTGCTCCTTGCGGGTTCGGTGCTGTGCAGCTTGATGGCGTGCTGCATGGTCTTGCGGGCGCGCGGGGTGTCGCCGGCGTCGGCGTACGCCACCGCGAGGCGGAACCAGACCCGCCAGTCGGCCGGCGCGGCCTCCGCCTCGGTCTGTCGGCGGGCGAACACCGCGTCGGCCGAGGCCCGGTCGATCCGCCCGCCGGTGGTGCGCTGGAGCTCGTCCACCGGCAGGCCGCCCTCGGCCTCCAGCTCCCGGGCGAGCTGCTCGCTGGCCCGGCCGAACCGGACGGTCTGGCGCAGGAACCAGACGCCGATCACCGGGATGACGAAGGCGCACAGGCCGATGCCGATGCCGAGCGGCTTACCGGTGGCGACCAGCTGGACGCCCTCCCCGACGCAGAGGAGGGCGACCAGCAGCAGCACGCCGGACAGGACGAAGAATCCGGTACGGGACGTCATGCCGGGCTCACAGGTCCAGGAAGTGTTCGAGGCCCAGGGTGAGCCCCGGCGTCTCCACGACCTTGCGCACACCGAGCAGGATGCCCGGCATGAAGCTGCTGTGGTGCAGCGAGTCGTGCCGGATGGTGAGCGTCTCACCGGTGTCGCCGAACATCACCTGCTGGTGGGCGAGCAGCCCGCGCAGCCGGACGGCGTGCACCGGCACCCCGTCCACGTCGGCGCCGCGGGCACCGGGCAGGCTGTGGGTGGTCGGGTCCTGCTGCTGCGGGCGGCCGGCCTCGGCGCGGGCGGCCGCGATCAGCTGCGCGGTACGGGTGGCGGTGCCGCTGGGGGCGTCGGCCTTGCGGTCGTGGTGCAGCTCGACCACCTCGACCGACTCGAAGTACTTCGCCGCGGTCTGGGCGAACTTCATGCCGAGCACCGCACCGATGGAGAAGTTCGGCGCGATCAGCAGGCCCAGCTCGGGGGCCTGGTCGAGCCAGCCGCGGACGGTGGCCAGCCGCTCGTCCGTCCAGCCGGTGGTCCCGGTGACCACGTGGATGCCGTGGTGCAGGCAGTAGTCGAGGTTGCCCATCACCGAGTCCGGGTGGGTGAGTTCGACGGCGACCTGGACGCCAGCCTCGGTCAGCTCCGCCGGCTCGGACCCGCGGCCCAGGGTGGCCACCAGTTCGAGGTCCGGCGCGGCCTCGACGGCCTTGACCGCCTCGGAGCCGATCCGACCGTTGGCACCGATCACGGCGACACGCAGCGTCATAGCGAAATGTCCTCTCACACCAGCAGATCGGCGAGCTTGGCGGCCCGCTTGTCGTTGACCGGTCCGATCAGCGCCAGCGACGGCCGGTACGCGCCCAGCACATCACGGGCCACCGCGTGGACGTCGTCCAGGGTCACGGCCGCGATCCGCGCCAGCATCTCGTCCACCGACAGGTGGTGTCCGTAGCTCAGCTCGGCCTTGCCAATCCGGTTCATCAGCGAGCCGGTGTCCTCCATGCCCAGCACGGTGGAGCCGGAGATCTGGCCGATCGCGCGCCGCAGCTCCTCTTCGGTGATGCCCTCGGCGACCACCTTGGCCAGCTCCGCGCGGCAGATCCGCAGCACCTCCTCGACCCGCTTGGGCTGGCAGCCGGCGTAGATGCCGAACAGGCCGCTGTCCGCGTAGGACGAGGAGTACGAGTACACCGAGTACGCCAGGCCGCGCTTCTCCCGCACCTCCTGGAACAGCCGGGAGCTCATCCCGCCGCCGAGGGCCGCGTTGAGCACGCCCATCGCCCAGCGGCGCTCGTCGTGCCGCGGCACCCCGGGCACGCCCAGCACCAGGTGGGCCTGCTCGGTGGAGCGGTTGAGCACCTCGACCCGGCCGGCCGTGCGCAGCGCCTTGACGCCGCGGCGGGCCTCGGCGGGGGCCGCGTCGGAGCGGGCCAGCACCGCCGCGAAGGCCTGCTCGACCTGCTTGACCACCGTGTGGTGGTCGAGGTTGCCGGCGGCCGAGACGACCAGGTTCTCGGGCCGGTAGCGGCGGCGGTAGAAGCCGGCGATCTGCTCCCGGGTGAGCACCTTGATGGTCTCCTGGGTGCCCAGGATGGGGCGGCCGAGCGGGCCGCTGCCGAAGATCACCTTGGCGAACAGGTCGTGCACCACGTCGCCCGGGTCGTCCTCGGCCATCGCCATCTCCTCGAGGATGACGCCGCGCTCGGCGTCGACGTCCTCGGAGCGGATCAGCGAGCCGGTGACCATGTCGCAGACCACGTCGATGGCCAGCGGCAGGTCGGTGTCCAGGACCCGGGCGTAGTAGCAGGTGTTCTCCTTCGCGGTGAAGGCGTTCATCTCACCGCCGACCGCGTCCAGGGCAGCCGAGATGTCCAGCGCGCTGCGCCGCGCGGTGCCCTTGAAGAGCAGGTGCTCCAGGTAGTGGGTGGCGCCGTTGAGCTGCGGGGTCTCGTCCCGCGAGCCGACGCCGACCCAGATGCCGAAGGTGGCTGAGCGCACCGTCGGCAGGGTCTCGGTGACGACCCGAAGGCCGCCGGGGAGGACGGTGCGGCGCACCGTGCCGGCGCCGTCGGCGCCCTTGAGCAGGGTCCGGGTGGAGCCGGGGCGCTGCTTCGCCGCCGGGGCCTGAGCCACGGGGGGTACCTCCAGAGGAAACACGCGTGGGAACGCATGGACGAACGCGGGGGCAACAGGGTGCGGCCCGCACGCCGGGAGGCGTACGGGCCGCAAGGGTCAGCTAGCGGCGCTTCACTCGGAAGCGGTCTCGCCGGCTTCCTCGCCCTCGACGACGGGGATGAGGGAGAGCTTGCCGCGCGGGTCGATCTCGGCGATCTCGACCTGCACCTTGGCGCCGACACCGAGGACGTCCTCGACGTTCTCGACGCGCTTGCCGCCGGCCAGCTTGCGGATCTGCGAGATGTGCAGCAGGCCGTCCTTGCCCGGCATGAGCGAGACGAACGCGCCGAACGTCGTGGTCTTCACCACGGTGCCCAGGTAGCGCTCGCCGACCTCCGGCATGGTCGGGTTGGCGATCTGGTTGATCGTGGTGCGGGCGGCCTCGGCGGCCGGTCCGTCGGCGGCACCGATGTAGATGGTGCCGTCGTCCTCGATCGTGATCTCGGCGCCGGTGTCCTCCTGGATCTGGTTGATCATCTTGCCCTTGGGGCCGATGACCTCACCGATCTTGTCCACCGGGATCTTGATGGTGATGATCCGCGGGGCGTTCGGAGACATCTCGTCCGGCGTGTCGATGGCCTCGTTCATCACGTCGAGGATGTGCAGACGCGCGTCCTTGGCCTGCTTCAGCGCGGCGGCCAGCACCGACGCCGGGATGCCGTTGAGCTTGGTGTCCAGCTGCAGGGCGGTGATGAAGTTGCGGGTACCGGCGACCTTGAAGTCCATGTCGCCGTACGCGTCCTCGGCACCGAGGATGTCGGTCAGCGCGACGTAGTGGGTCTCGCCGTCGATCTCCTGGGAGATCAGGCCCATGGCGATACCGGCGACGGCGGCCTTCAGCGGCACACCGGCGTTCAGCAGCGACATGGTGGAGGCGCAGACCGAGCCCATCGAGGTGGAGCCGTTGGAGCTCAGCGCCTCGGAGACCTGGCGGATGGCGTACGGGAACTCCTCGCGCGAGGGCAGCACGGGGATGATCGCCCGCTCCGCCAGCGCGCCGTGGCCGATCTCGCGGCGCTTGGGCGCACCCACGCGGCCGGTCTCGCCGACCGAGTACGGCGGGAAGTTGTAGTTGTGCATGTAGCGGCGGCGCGTCTCCGGGGAGAGCGTGTCCAACTGCTGCTCCATGCGCAGCATGTTGAGGGTGGTGACGCCCAGGATCTGGGTCTCGCCACGCTCGAACAGGGCCGAGCCGTGCACGCGCGGGATGGCCTCGACCTCGGCGGCCAGGGTGCGGATGTCGGTGACACCGCGGCCGTCGATGCGGACCTTGTCCTTGATGACGCGCTCGCGGACGACCTTCTTGGTCAGCGCGTTGTAGGCGGCGCTGATCTCCTTCTCGCGGCCCTCGAACTCGGGGAGCAGCTTCTCGGCGGCCAGCGCCTTGACGCGGTCCAGCTCGTTGTTGCGCTCCTGCTTGCCCGGGATGGTGAGGGCCTGGGCGAGCTCGTCCTTGACGGCGGCGGTCAGCGCGGCGAGGACGTCGTCCTGGTAGTCCAGGAAGACCGGGAACACGCCGGTCGGCTTGGCGGCCTGGGCGGCGAGCTGCGACTGGGCGGCGCACAGCACCTTGATGAACGGCTTGGCGGCGTCCAGACCGGCGGCGACGACGTCCTCGGTCGGCGCCTCGGCGCCGCCCTCGACCAGCTTGATGGTCTTGTCGGTGGCCTCGGCCTCGACCATCATGATCGCGACGTCGCCGTCCGGCAGGACGCGACCGGCGACGACCATGTCGAAGACGGCCGACTCCAGCTCGCTGTGGGTCGGGAAGGCCACCCACTGGCCGTTGATCAGCGCGACGCGGACGCCGCCGATCGGGCCGGAGAACGGCAGGCCCGCCAGCTGGGTGGAGGCGGAGGCGGCGTTGATGGCCACCACGTCGTACAGGTGGTCGGGGTTGAGCGCCATGACGGTGCAGACGACCTGGACCTCGTTGCGCAGGCCCTTGACGAAGGACGGGCGCAGCGGGCGGTCGATCAGGCGGCAGGTGAGGATCGCGTCCTCGGAGGGCCGGCCCTCACGACGGAAGAACGAGCCGGGGATGCGGCCCGCGGCGTACATGCGCTCCTCGACGTCCACGGTCAGCGGGAAGAAGTCGAAGTGCTCCTTCGGCTGCTTGGACGCGCTGGTGGCCGACAGCACCATGGTGTCGTCGTCCAGGTAGGCCACGGCGGAGCCGGCGGCCTGACGGGCCAGACGGCCGGTCTCGAAGCGGATGGTACGGGTGCCGAAGGAACCGTTGTCGATCACGGCCTCGGCGTAGAACACGTTCTCTTCCACCTGGAAGATCTCCTCTTTCGTACGTCTCCGGGAGAGCGTCCCCGCGCTGCCTGCCTGCCGGCTGGCCCTGGCCCTCCTGGCAAGGAGGACGGCAGTCGGGCCGGTCTTCGATCGAAGCCTCCGGGGTGCTCCGCTCGGTCTGCGGGGCTTCCGGGGGCCACTACCGAGGACCGGCGCCTCACGGCTGCCGGGCCGGGACGGGCGGTCCGCGTCTGGACGCTCTCTCGGATGCGGGCGGCTTCCGTTTGAAGCCTTCGGCCCGCGGGGGGTTCGGGTTCGTCTGCCCGGGTGGCGCGCTGGTGCGCCATCACCGGGCATGCCCACAACCCTACGGTGCAATCCTCGGCCACCTGGGGAGGTACGCGCGAGTTGTTATGTCCGGGCGCCGCGGCTCGGGGTGTCCGCGGCATACGCGCGAGGGGCGGCTCCCCGGTGTGGGGAGCCGCCCCGAGCGGCGGTCTTAGCGGGCGCCACCGGCGGCACCGCGGCGGATGCCCAGGCGGTCGACGAGCGTACGGAAGCGCTCGATGTCCTTCTTGGCCAGGTACTGCAGCAGGCGGCGGCGCTGGCCGACCAGGATCAGCAGGCCACGACGCGAGTGGTGGTCGTGCTTGTGGATCTTGAGGTGCTCGGTCAGGTCCGCGATGCGGCGGGAGAGCATGGCCACCTGGACCTCGGGGGAACCGGTGTCGCCCTCCTTCTGGCCGAACTCGGCGAAGATCTGCTTCTTGACGTCAGAGGCGAGAGCCACTGCAACTCCTTCAGGGTGTACCGAGCGGTCCTGGTCGACAACACAGGACTCATGAGGACTCGGTGTCGTGACGGAGCGCGGCCGGCGGTCTGCGACCCACCGGAGGCGGACACACGGCTGCGCTCGAAGGCCAAGGGTACCAGTGCCGCCCACCCGGCCGGTCGGCGGGCCGGACGGGCCGAACGGGGCGGGCGGCACGGGCCGGCCGGTCAGCTGGTGGCGCCGCGGACCAGCCGGTAGACGTCCAGGACGGCGAGCGCCAGCGGGACGAGGGAGATCAGGGTCAGGCTGTCGACCAGGTCCAGGATGCGCCCCCAGAACGGGGAGACGCCGAGCCGGGGCACCACCAGCGCGATCGCGGCGAGCAGCGCCGCGCCGAACGCGATGGAGGCGGCCAGCCAGACGGTGCGCAGGTCGACCTCGGCGGAACTGGCAGCGCGCAGGATGAACTGCGGGGTGTGCAGGGACAGGCCGATGATCAGCAGGGCCAGACCGAGCAGCCCGGCGATGGTGAGGCTGAAGACCTGCGCGGTGTAGCGGAACAGCCGGGCGCGCAGCATCGTGGCCAGGCCCAGGGCGAGCGCGAGCAGCTCGGGGAACGTCCGGTCGGTGAAGCCGAGGACGGCGCAGGAGCCGACCACGACCGCGGCGCAGCCGCCGACCAGGCCGACCAGGACCTCGTGGCCGCGGCGGGCCTGGTGGGCGATCCGCTCGTACTGGACGGCCTCGGCGCGCTCGGCCTCCTCGTCGTAGTCGCGGCTGCGGGTGCGGGTCTGGCCCGGGGCGCTGAAGCCGACGGGCAGCCGGGCGAAGCGGGCGGAGAGGCCGGGCAGGAAGCCGACGGCCGCGACGGCGGTGATGCCGGTGACGGCGGCGATGTGCCCGGCGGGGGTGTCCGGCAGCAGGACGGCGGCGAAGGTGGCGAGCGCGCCGGCGGCGGCGACCAGGGCGGCGGCGACGAACACCGCGTCCTTCTCGGGGAGCAGTCCCACCAGCAGCACGGCGACCACCAGGACGGCGACGCAGCCGGCCAGGAACTGGAGCCGGCCGGGGCCGTCCCACGGGTGGGCGACGGCGAGGACGCCGCTGCCGCCGATCATGGCGTGCGGCAGGGCGCCGAGGCCGAGCGCGAGGGCGGCGTGGGCGTCCTGGTAGACCCGGGCGCGGACGCCGGCCAGCGCGGTGAGGACGACGGCGGTGACGCCGGCCAGGACGCCGGGCAGGCCGTGCATGTCGTGGCGCAGGTCGGCGAACCAGAGCGCGAAGCCGAGCAGGACGAGCAGCAGCGCGGCGCCGATCAGGCCGAAGGCCCGCATGAGTTCGGCGCTCCAGAGTCGGCGGTCGGTCTCGACGGCGCTGGCGATCGCGTCGGCGACGTCGTCGTAGACGGCCGGCGGGAGGGACTCGGCGAAGGGGCGCAGCGCGAGCAGGTCGCCGTCGCGGACCTGCTGGGCGGCGAGCGGCAGGCCGCTGTCGAGGACGGTGCCGTCGCGGCGCACCAGGTGGAAACCGGTGGGCGCGCCGTCGGGCTGGCTCTGGTTGGCCAGGCGCAGCACCTCGGGGTAGACGTCCGCGAGCGGGACGTCCTCGGGCAGGGCGACGTCGATCCGGCGGTCCGGGGCGACGACGGTGACCCGGCAGTAGCCGGTCGCGGTGGTGTCGCTCATCGCCGCACCTCGGTCCTTCGACGCACTGGGCGCTCCCCCTTGTTGACGGTGCCGCGGCACGGCGGCGCTCGGTGTGGCAGTGGAACCGGCCCGACCGGGCCGCGAGTTGGCGCGGCGTTACCCTACCCGCTCGGTTCGTGCCCGGCCCCGGTGCGGGCCGGGCCCCCGGCGGGGGGTGCGGACGCGGGCCTGGCGGGCGGTGCGGGGGCGACCGTTAGGATCGGCCCCTGCGCGCGGTACGGGGGGCGGCGCCGTGTGGTGCGTCCTCGCCCTGGCGAAACCCGTACGAGCCGTACGAGTCCAGTTGCGTGAGGGCTGATGCCGAAGTGATCGATCGACGCCGCGGGGTGGATGACACATGGGTGTGATCACGGTCAAGCGCCCGGGCCGGGCCTATCCGCCGGCAGTGCCGGACGAGCCGGTGGAGCTGGTGACCCCGCCCGAACTGCCCCGGCAGGGCGGCGAGGACTGGCTGATGAGCATCCTCCCGATGCTCGGCATGGGCGGCTCGGCGGTGTTCTTCTTCGCGCCGGGTGCGGCGGCCCCGATGAAGATCATGGGCGGTCTGATGGTCGCCTCGACGGTCGGCATGGTGCTGGCGCAGATCGTGCGGGCCCGCAAGGGCGGTTCGACCGCGATGGCGGACGAGCGGCGCGACTACCTCAAGTACCTGCAGCAGATGCGCCGCCAGGTGCGCCGCACGGCGGAGCGCCAGCGCGGCGCGCTGCTGTTCCTGAACCCGGCGCCGGACCAGCTGTGGTCGATCGTGGCGGACGGCCGGCGGCTGTGGGAGCGCCGCACCGGGGACGGCGACTTCGCGCAGATCCGGGTGGGCCTGGGCCCGGTTCAGCTGTCGACGCCGCTGGTGGCGCCGCAGACCGCGCCGATGGACGAGCTGGAGCCGCTGTCGGCGGCCGCGATGCACTCCTTCCTGAAGGCCCACGGCACCTTGCAGGACCTGCCGCTGGCGGTGTCGCTGCGCGCCTTCTACCACGTCACGGTGTGCGGGGACGCGGACTCGGTGTACGGCAACGTGCGCGCGATGATCGCCCAGTTGACCACCCTGCACTCGCCGGACGACCTGCTGGTCGCGGTGGCCGCGGCGCCGGGCGCGGCGGAGGAGTGGGAGTGGACCAAGTGGCTCCCGCACAACCAGCACCGCAAGGAGGCCGACGGCGCGGGCTCGCGCCGGCTGATCGCCACCGACCTGGGCGAGCTGGAGTTCCTGTTGCAGGACGAGCTGGCCGGCCGCCAGCGGTTCGTGCGGGACGCGGCGCCCGCGCCGGACCAGCCGCACCTGGTGGTGGTGATGGACGGCGCCGGGGTGCCGCCGAACTCGCTGCTGGCGAGCCCCGAGGGCGTGCAGGGGGTGACCGTCATCGAGGTGGTGCCGGGCGACCTGGACGAGCCGAGCGGGCACCTGATGGTGACGGTGAGCCCGCAGGAGCTGGTGCTGCGCTCGGCCTCCGGGGCGACGTACACCGGCACGCCGGACCTGCTCTCGGTCTGGCAGTCCGAGGCGCTGGCGCGGCAGTTGGCGCCGTACCGGCTCTCGGCCGGCGGGGACGACGAGCCGCTGCTGTCGAACCTGGACTTCACCGACCTGATGAACTCGGGCGACCCGGGCTCCTTCGACGTGACGCGCAGCTGGCGCCCGCGCGCCCAGCACGAGCGGATGCGGGTGCCGATCGGGGTCGGCGCGAACGGCGAGCACGTCTACCTGGACATCAAGGAGGCCGCGCTGGAGGGCATGGGCCCGCACGGCCTGTGCGTGGGCGCGACCGGCTCCGGCAAGTCGGAGCTGCTGCGCACCCTGGTGCTGGCGCTGGCGATGACGCACTCCTCGGAGATCCTGAACTTCGTCCTCGCCGACTTCAAGGGCGGCGCGACCTTCTCCGGCATGGCGGACATGCCGCACACCTCCGCGGTGATCACCAACCTGGAGGGCGAACTCACCCTGGTCGACCGCATGCGCGACGCGATCGAGGGCGAACTGCACCGCCGCCAGGAGCTGCTGCGCTCGGCGGGCAACTACGCCAACATCCACGAGTACGAGCGGGCCCGGACGGCCGGCGCGGCGCTGGACCCGCTGCCCTCGCTGGTGCTGATCATCGACGAGTTCTCCGAACTCCTCACCGCCAAGCCGGACTTCATCGAGATGTTCATCCAGATCGGCCGGATCGGCCGGTCGCTGGGGGTGCACCTGCTGCTGGCCTCGCAGCGCCTGGAGGAGGGCAAGCTGCGCGGCCTGGACACCTACCTCTCCTACCGGATCGGTCTGCGCACCTTCTCGGCGGCCGAGTCGCGGGCGGCGATCGGGGTGCCGGACGCCTACCACCTGCCGCCGGTGCCGGGCGTCGGGTACCTCAAGTTCGGCGAGGACGTGATGGACCGGTTCAAGGCCGCGTACGTCTCGGGGCCCTACCGGGCGCCGGGGCAGCAGCGGTCGACCGGCGGGCGGCGGGTGAACGCCCGCCCGGTGCTGTTCACCGCGGCCCGGGTGGAGCCGCCGGAGCCGGCGGTGGAGGAGGAGGCGCCGCTCGCCCCGGAGCAGGACGACGCGCTGGTCGACACCGTGCTGGACGTGTTCGTGCAGCGGATGACGGGCCAGGGCCCGGCCGCGCACCAGGTGTGGCTGCCGCCGCTGGAGGAGGCGCCGAGCATGGACCACCTGCTGCCGCCGCTCCAGGTGGTGCCGGAGCGCGGGCTGACCGCGCCCGGCTTCCCGGCGGGCCGGCTGCGGGTGCCGATCGGCATCGTGGACAAGCCGCGCGAGCAGAAGACCGACGTCCTGGAGGTCGACTACGCGGGGGCGGCCGGCCACGGCCTGGTCGTGGGCGGCCCGCGCTCGGGCAAGTCGACGGTGGTGCGCACCACGGTGGCCTCGTTCGCGCTCACCCACACCCCGCGGGAGGTGCAGTTCTACCTGCTGGACTTCGGCGCGGGCAGCTTCCAGTCGCTGGCCGGGCTGCCGCACGTCGGCGGGGTGGCCGGGCGCCTGGACGTCGACAAGGTGCGCCGGATGGTCTCCGAGGTGCACGGGGTGCTGAACCGGCGCGAGGAGCTGTTCCGGGCCGCCGGGATCGACACCATCGGCACCTACCGGGCCCGCCGGGCGGCCGGGCAGCTGCCGGACGAGGCGTTCGGCGACGTGTTCCTGGTGATCGACGGCTGGAACACCTTCAAGCAGGAGTTCGAGGTGCTGGAGCCGGTGATCGGCGACATCGCCCAACGCGGCCTCGGCTACGGCGTCCACCTGGTCATCACCGCGGCCCGGTACGCGGAGGTGCGCCCGGCGCTGAAGGACCTGCTGCAGAACCGGACCGAGCTGAAGCTCGGCGACCCGATGGAGTCCGAGGTGGACCGCCGGGTGGCGCAGAACGTCCCGCCGCTGGCCGGGCGCGGCATCACCCCGGAGCGGCTGCACTTCCTGTCCGGCCTGCCGCGGCTGGACGGCTCCTGCGCGGTGGACGACCTCCAGCACGGGGTGGCCGGCCTGGTCGCCGCCGTCGACGGGGCCTGGACCGGGCCGCGCGCGCCGCAGGTGCGGATGCTGCCGGCCGTCCTGGACGGGAACTCGCTGCCGAAGGGCTTCGAGCGCCCGGAGCGCGGGATCGCCTTCGGCGTGGACGAGGCCGAGCTGGCACCGGCCTTCGTGAACTTCGAGACCGACCCGCTGTTCATCGTCTTCGGCGACACCGAGTCGGGGAAGTCGGCGCTGCTGCGGATGCTGGTCAAGCAGATCACCGAGCGGTACACCCCGGACCAGGCGGGCATCGTGGTCGGCGACTACCGGCGCGCGCTGCTGGGCGCCGTGCCGCCGGAGTACCTGGTGGAGTACGCGGCCGCGCAGCCGGCCATGGCGGCCATCGTGGACATGCTGCGCGGGGCCTGCGCGCGCCGCCTGCCCGGCCCGGACGTCACCGCCGAGCAGCTGCGCAACCGCAGCTGGTACAGCGGCAAGGACATGTTCGTGATCGTGGACGACTACGAGCTGGTCGCGACGGGCTCGGGCAACCCGCTGGCGCCGCTGGCGGAGTTCCTGCCGTTCGCCCGGGACATCGGCCTGCGGGTGATCGTGGCCCGCAGCGCGGGCGGCGCCGGCCGCTCGCTGTACGAGCCGGTGCTGCAACGGATGCGCGAGCTGGGCGGGCAGGGCGTGATCCTCTCCGGCAACCGGGACGAGGGCGCGCTGCTGGGGACGGTCAAGCCGATGCCGCTGCCGCCGGGGCGCGGGGTGTACGTGTCGCGCCGGGCGACCGGCGGGCAGATGGTCCAGACGGGCTGGCTGCCACTGGTGTGACGGCACCGGCGCACCGCGCCGGCGGCTACGGACAGTGATCGAGGGGTCGGGCTCACGGGAGCCCGGCCCCTTTCGCGTCCCAGGTGTCGAAACGTTACCTAGATCTTTCCGGCGCGGGGCTGCGGTTCCCGCACCCCGCCCGGGGGTTGCGGCCGCACAGGGGGGCGCCTGGGCGTATCGCCGTCCGACTCCACGGACACCTTTGAAAGGTGGCTTGCAACACTCTGTTCACCTTGGATTCAGTTGCAATGTGGCAGAGGTAACAAGTCGGGCAAAGCTCGCAATGACCGTACGTGATCATCGGATCGCATGTCTATGCCCTTCCGCGCAACGGATTCCGAAGCATTTCGGCCATTGACGCAATCAATACGCCCAGGTTCCATTGCGACCCAGGAGCGACCCCACCAGAACCCCGAGCAGACAGCCAGCGGAGGCGATACCGCTCCCACCCACAGGACCGCACAGAGCCGATCGGAAGCCACATGACCGACACGCTTCGCCCGCCACGCGCCGCGACCCCCGCGACGGCCGACACCGCCGCCGCCGCCGCGCCCCAGCAACTCAAGCGCTCGATCGGCGTGGTGGGCGGCACCCTGCTCACACTGTCCTGCGTCACCCCGGCCTCCACGCTCTTCGTGATCGTCCCGGAGCTGTTCTCCAGCATCGGCAGCGCCACCGCCCTGGCCATCGCCATCGGCACCGTGCTGTGCGTCGCCGTCGCGTTCTGCTACTCCGAGCTCGGCACCCTGATCCCCAGCGCCGGCGGCGAGTACGCGATGGTCGGCACCCTCGCCGGGCGGCTGGCCGGCTGGCTGGTCTTCGTGCTCTCGCTGATCGTCGTGATGATCGTCCCCTCGGTCATCGCCCTCGGCACCGCCGACTACCTCGCCCCCGTGCTGCACCTCGACAAGGCCATGACCGGCGCCGCCGTGATGCTCGCCGCCACCCTGGCCGGCCTGCTCGACCTGCGCGCCAACGCCTGGATCACCGGCGTCTTCCTGGTGCTGGAGGTCATCGCGGCCGGCGTCGTCTCGGTGCTCGGGTTCTCCCACGCCAACGGCGACGCCCCCAGCCTGCTGCACGGCGTGGTCACCGGGGACGGCGGCGCCACCACCACGGTGAGCATCGGCGCCATCGTCGGCGCGCTCGGCATCGCCCTGTTCATCACCCAGGGCTTCTCCACCGCCGTCTACCTCTCCGAGGAGCTGGAGAACCCCCGCCGCAACGTCTCGCGCACCGTGCTGTGGACGCTCGGCATCTCCTCCGCCGTCATCCTGGTCCCGGTCGTCGCCATCACCATGGGCGCCCCCGACCTCCAGACCCTGAGCTCCGGCGACATCTCCGGCATGGTCACCGCCTGGAGCAACTCCGCGGTCGGCACCTTCATCAGCCTCTGCGTCGCGCTGGCGATCATCAACGCCGGCATCGTCATGGTCATCCAGAACTCCCGGGTCCTGTTCGCCTCCGCCCGTGACAAGGCCTGGCCCGAGCCGGTCAACAAGGCCTTCGGCACCCTCGGCCGGTTCGGCTCCCCGTGGGTCGCCACCCTGGCCGTCGGCCTGCCCGGCGCCGCGCTCTGCTTCGTCAAGGGCGCACTGCTCAGCAACATCACCGGCGTCGCCGTCACCGGGATGTACCTGCTGGTCGCGATCGCCGCGCTGCTCTCCCGCCGCGCCCACCACAAGCACGCCGCCGCCTGGCGGATGCCGCTGTGGCCGGCCGTCCCGGTGGTGCTGATCGCCGTCCTCGTCTACGTGATGACCCAGCTGGACACCGAGCCCCTGCTGTGGACCGGCGGCATCACCGCCGCCGCCACCCTCTACTGGCTGTTCTACCTGCGCCCCCGCCAGGACACCCGCTGGGTGATCAGCCTCCCCGAGGACCAGCAGCCCTGACCCCCACCCCTCCCCCACACGGCAGTGCCCCGGGCTCCCCCTCGCCCGGGGCACTGCCACGTCCGCACCGCTACTTCTTCAGCTTCCACACCGGCGCGGTGGCGATCGCCTTCAGCTGGTCGTTGCTCAGCGCCGGGGTGCTGCGGATCGCCGGGGTCTGCTGGGTGCCGCTGTTGAACGCGCTGATCACCACCCGCAGGCCGTCCGCGTGCAGGGTGTCGACGGTCCACATGCCCGGGTTGGAGCCCCGCTTGCCGACCACCACCCTGGTGCCGTCCGGCTGTGCCCGGGCACTGCCGAACAGCTCCTCCTTGGTCTTGTCGTCGCGGGACCAGTCCTGCACGTTGATCTCCACCATGGACTTGCCCTTGCCGTCGTCGACCACGAAATTCGCGTAGCCAGGCTGTCCCCCGGTCTCCGTCTCGGTCAGCCCGGACGGCAGCAGCTTGGCGACAATCGCCAGGATCTCGTCCTTGCCGTACTCCTTGCCGTTGTCCGGCCCCGGCTCCGGCCGCGGCTCGGGGAACTTGGCGATGATCCCGTCCCAGGCCTTGTCGGTGACGACCGCCCTCAGCTGCTCCGGCGACAGCGGCGGCGTCCGACGGCTGTCCGGTGCGCCCTTCTCCGCCTCGGCGTTCCACTCCGTCAGCTCGATCACGCGGCCGTCGGCGCCGCCCAGCCAGGCGGACCACCTCTTGGTGCCGGCCTGCTTGTTCGGGTACTCGTAGCCCTGGAACAGGGTCAGCTTGCCGCCGCCCGGCAGGCCCGCGCTGGTGCAGGCGTCGTACGGGACGAGCTTCCGGTCCGGGCAGCCGTTCTCCGTCAGGACCGGGCTGCCGGCCCCGACCCGGTTGACCGAGACCGCCATCGCGGCCCTGCCCCGACCGTCGTCGAAGACCAGCGTGCCGCCCTGGCGTTGACCGGCGTTCTCGTCGCTGGTCCGGCCGCCCGGCAGCAGGCCCCGCAGGGTGGCCAGCACCTCCTCGCCGGTGACCTCGCCCGGCTCCGCGGAGGAGGCCGCCGCGACCGGGGCCGCCGAGCCGCTCCCGCTGCCGCCGGCGGTGCTCGGGGCGGCCGCGGGCACCGCACTCGGGCGCGGCGAGGAGCCGGTGAGGTACACCGCGCCGGTCCCCACCAGGGCCAGCGCGGCCGCGCCGCCCACCACCGCGGCGGTCGAGCGGCGGCGCCAGCGTCGGCGGCCGCGCTGGTACCCGCCCGCGAGCAGGTCGGACGGCTCGGTGCGGAAGCCCTCGCCCGTACGGGTGAGGGCGTAGAGAAGATCGTCCTCGAACTTGTCCGGTTCGGACATGGGTGGTCACCGTCTCCTTGCATCACGAAATTGCGTCACGAAATTGCGTCACGGGTTGCGTCACGGGTTGCGTCACGGACTACGAGCAGTGGTCAGCGGGCGGCGAGCTCGGCCAGCGAGTCGCCGAGCAGGCCGCGCAGCCGGGCCAGCGCCCGGGTGGTGCGGGTACGGACCGCCCCCGGGGAGGAGCGCAGCACCTCGGCGGTCTCCGCGACGCTGCGGTCCTCCCAGTAGCGCAGCACCAGGACGGCGCGGTCCTTGGGCGGCATCCGGCCGAGGGCGTCGAGCAGGGTCATCCGCAGCGCGCCGTCCGCCTCCCGCGCCTCCGACTCGGGCACGGCCCCGATGGGGCGCTCGGTGCTGGAGCGGCGGCGCTGCTGGGCGAGGAAGGTGCGCACCATCACCGTGTGGGTGTAGGCGGCCGGGTTGTCGATCCGGTTCCGGCCGCCAGTCCAGGCGCTGCGCCGCCAGAGCACGTACATCCGGCTGAGTGCCTCCTGGACGAGGTCCTCGGCGTAGTGGGTGTCGCCGCTGGTCAGCAGGCAGGCCGAGCGGTACAGGTGGCCGGTGCGGCCGGACACCAGCTCCAGGAACTCTGCGTCCTCGGCCTCCCGGCCCGCCCCGATCCACCCCATGCCCGCCGCTCCCCCGTGTCCGCGCTCCCCGACACTTCTTGGATGCGGTGAGCGGCCCACGACGTTACAGCCGTTCCGGAGGATTCTTCCGCGCACTCCCCGGGCACCGGACGGGTGCTGCGCACACGGATCAGTCGGCGGACCTGCGGCGGAGGTCGCGCAGGACGACGCCGCCGCCGATGAGCAGCGCGACCAGCAGCGCCCCGATGCCGAGGACGTACGTCGCGGTGCGGCCGTCGCGGTCGGCCTGGGTCTCGCCGAGGCCGACCGGCCGGGGCACGATCGGGGCGGCGGCCAGCTGGACGGGGGCGTCCGGGGTGGCGGTGAACGGCGCGCTCTCGGGGGCCTTGGTGACGGCCCTGACCGGGTCGACCACGCCCCAGCCGACGAACCGGTCCGGATCGCGCTGGGTGCGCTGTGCGGTCTGCTCGATCCAGGCCCGCACCTGGGCCGGCTTCCAGTTCGGGTGGGCGCCGACCAGCAGCGCGACGAGCCCGGACACGTACGGGGCGGAGAAGCTGGTGCCGTTGTCGACGCACTGGCCGCCCCTGGGGACGGTGGAGAGCATGTCGACGCCGGGTGCGGCGACCTTCACGAAGGAGCCGTACTGGGAGAACGGGGCGCGCTCGTTGTTGCGGTCGGAGGCGCCGACGGCGAGCACGGTCGGGAACGCGCCGGGGTAGGTGTCGCCCTCCTTGCCGTCGTTGCCGGTGGAGGCGACCACCACGACGCCGCTGTCCTCGGCGGCCTGGACGGCGGCCTTCAGCTCCTGGTACCCGCCGAAGCCGGCGGCGCCGGCGCCGCGGACGTCCTGGGAGATGTTGATGACCTTGGCCTTGGCCCTGACCGCCTCGTTGACGGCCTGGACCAGGGTGGAGACGTCGCCGTTGCCGTCGCTGTCGTTCTGGCGGATCGACAGGACGGTGGCGTCGGGGGCGAGCCCGACGAAGCCCGTCCGGTCGTAACGGCGGGCGGCGATGATGCCGGCCACCTTGGTGCCGTGGCCGACCGGGTCCTCCTTGGAGCTGCCCGGGACCTTCTCCTTGGTCTCCCGGTTCACCACCAGGTTGGAGCCCTCCAGGACCTTGCCGGCCAGCTGCGGGTTCTGGTCGTCCACGCCGGTGTCGATGACCGCGACGGTCACCCCCGCGCCGGTGGTCCGACCGCCCTGCCACAGCTCGTCCAGCAGCAGGCGCTGCAGCGACCACGGCACGGTCGGCACGTCGGGCGCGTTCTTCGGGCAGTCGCCCGCGGCGGCCAGCCCTGGTCCGCTGTCCGCGTGCGCCGGGGCGGCGAGCGGGCCGCCCAGCACGGCGAGCGCGGCCAGTGCCGCGGCCGCCTTCCGGTACCCGCGTCCGGACACCCTGCCACCCCTCATGTCGTCCACCCGTGCCGCGCGCCGAAGGGCGGGTACCCGGAGTCCGAGCACCCGCCCCCTCACGTTCCCGCTGGGGAACGCGTGGTCAGCTGTTCCCCCACAGCTTGGCGTTGTTGTTCTCGGTCGTCCGGTAGCTCTGCGCGGCGCCGTCCAGCGAGGAGGCGATCTGCGTGCAGACCTTCTGCAGGTCGGCGGCGCGCGCGTCCCACTGGGTCTGGTGGGCCTGGTAGCCCTGCTGGGCCGCGCCCTGCCAGCTGGACGCGATGCGGTTGACGTCGCCCTTGAGGTCGTTCAGCAGGTGGTCGATGCGACCGGCCGAGGCGCGCACTTCCTCGGCCGCGTGGTGGACGGTCTCGAAATTGACGAGGATGTGGTCGGACACGATGTCTCCCTTGACGAGGATGCGGAGCACCCCGCGCTCAGCCGCGGGCGCCCCACCGAGCGGAAGGTCGGAACAGAACGGTGATCAGCGCGGTGCGGCTGATCAGCCCTGGGCGTTGGAGAACAGCGCCTTCTGCTCTTCCTCGGTGCTCGCGTAGTGCTTGGTGGTCAGCTCGATCGCGTGCTGGATCGCGGTGAGCGACTCCTTCAGCTTCGCGATGTCGGTGTTGACCTGGTCCTGCAAGGCCTTGTAGGCGTTCGCCGCCTGGCCCTGCCAGCCGCCGGTGATGCCATCGACCGTGCTGATGAGCTTCTGCCGCTCAGCCTCGATCTTCCCGATCGCGTCCTCGATCCGCTTGGCGAAAGCCAGCATCTCCTGAGCCGTCATCGTGAACTGACCCTGAGCCATGCTCCACCATCCCCCATGAGACAGACATTGCGTGTACGGAGGGCAGCGCGGCCCGACCGTCCCATCACCCTAGTGATGTCCAGGAGCACTGTAGTCGGCACACGCAGCTCACCCAACACCGAACTCGGCGCAGTTACCAGACCATGACACTGAGGCCAATTCCGTTGCCGGGCTTGGTCGATCAGGCGTTCTGCGGCTGGGCGGCGCTCTTCGCCGTCAGCGGCGGGCCGGCCGGAACGAGGTCCGACCACTCGTGCGGCACCGGGAGCGGCTGGAGCTCCTTGTAGCCCAACCGGGCCTGGTTGGCGCCCGATTCGTCCTGCGGCGGCTGCTGGTCCGGCGTGGTGGCGCCCGGCTGCGGGGTGGGCGTCTTCGGGGCGCCGCCCTGGCCCGGCTGCGCGCCCTGGCCCGGCTGTCCGCCCGCACCCGGCTGCGCACTCTGGCCCGGCTGCGCGCCGGGCGGGGTGGTGGCGCCGCGACCACCGTCGCCGTTGGCCGGCACCGAGTAGCGCAGACCGGTCTCGGTGATCAGGAAGTCGGTGCCGGAACCGCCCGCCGCGTTGTCCAGCGCGCGGTAGAAGAGGCCGTGCCCGGGCGTCACGTACGCGGCGCCCGCGCCGTTGTTGTACGGCGCCGGGTAGGACGTCCCGGCCCAGACGCTGCGCCGGGGCGTGCGGCCGTCCTCGGCGACGCCGTCGAAGGTGCTGCACACGACCAGGCGCGCGTCCTGCCGGTCCTGCCAGTTGTTGGCCGGCGCACCGGACTTCAGCGGCCAGTCGTCCCCGGTGCTCGGCAGCCGGACGTCGTTGCCGAGCTTGGCGTGGTCGGCCGGGGTCATCTCGTCGCTGCGCGGCCGCTTGTCGCCGTCGTACTTGTAGAGGTCCTGGTAGTCCGGGTTCTGCCGGATCAGCTCCGCCTGGAACGGCGTCACCAGGTAGAGCCGGTCCTTGCCGACCACGTAGTGGCGGTCCTGGTAGTGCACCAGCCGGCCGATCCGGCGGTCGGCCTGGTTGCCCAGCTCCACCGAGGAGTTGGGGTTCGGGCTGTCCGCCACCCCGTCGACCTTCGGGAAGGTGATCGGGCTGCCGGTCACCAGGGTGTCCAGCCACTCGCGCTTGACGCGCTGCGGCACCGCGTTGGGCCCGAAGACCGCGGTGATCAGCGACTTGCGCTCCTTGTCGTCCGCCTGCGGCGAGCCGATGCCGTGCTTGCGGCCCTGCGCGTCGACCAGGAACACCTTCGCGTCACCCGGCCTGGCCGCGGGCTGGCCCGGCGCCGGCTGCGCGGATACCTGCTGCTCGTCCGCCTGCTGCACCAGCAGCAGCTGGTCCTGGCCGAGCATCCGGTCCTTGCCCGCCAGCGCCGCCGCGTCCGGGCCCGCCGCCACGAACACCGCCTGGTTGACGGTCTCCTGCTTGTCGTCCGAGCCCGGGCGGTCGCAGACCGACCACTTCATCGGCTTGTCCGCGTTGTCCCTCGTCGGCAGCTTGTCCGGCGCGTACGGGATGCCGATCGTCGGGCCGTGGTTGGGGTAGCTGTCGAGCACCCCGTCGTCGACCACCACCACCTTGGCGTCGGCCGGCAGCACCAGCCGCGCCGAGGACATGTTGAGCACCTGGTGCAGCCGCCTGGTCCGGCCGTCCGGGTCGGTCAGCACCACGTACCGGGTGGTCGACTTCTTGCCCTGGACGACGTTCTTGCCGTCGTCCCAGTGCAGCGGCGCGCTCGGCTTGAACACCCCCCACAGCCCGAACCCGGCGACGATCACCGCCCCCGCCAGCACGCTCGGCAGCACCGCCTTCACCGGGCGCGGCGCGTCCTCGTCGCTGCCGCCGCCACCGGGCAGCAGGAACGCCCCCACCGTGCGCTTGCGGGCGAAGGTGTACGCGTTCAGCTCGTCCCGGCGCGATGCCATCCTCGTCGTCCCCCTCGTCAGACACTGTCGGACCGGCCTGCACCGCCCCCCGCACCCGCCGGGCGGGAACCCGTACGAACCCTCTACGATGCGGCAGCAGACGGTGAGTACGGTACGGGTACGGTCCGCGCACCGGCCAGCCGGGCCGCGGCAACTGATCAGAGAGGGTCACCCGGGGGATGCCAAGCCAGACCGCTCCAGGACGCCGCGGACCGGCAACGGGCGGGAGGTCGCGCCGCTCCGGCCGGGCGCAGCGCGGCGGCCCCGCGCCCGGGACCGCGCCCGGGCAGCCACTGCCGCCCGTCGGCGAGAGCAGCAGCCGCGGTGACGAAGGCGGTCGCGGGCCCGTCCTGCTCCGGATCAACCCCCGGCCCGGGCTGCTCGGCGGGCGGCTGAGACTCCAACAGCTCGTCCTGGTCGAGGTCGCGGCCGCGCTGGTCGCGGTGGGCTGGACGATCAGCCGGCCGGTCGCCGCCGGCTTCGGCGCGGTCGCGCTGGTCCTGGTGGTGCTCGCCGTGATCCCGCTGCGCGGCCGGACCATCCCCGAAGTGCTACGAGTGCGCGCCGCCCTCAAGTCCCGCCGCCAGCAGGCCCGCGGCACGCTGCCGCCGGCCGGCACCGACCCGGCACTGGCCCCCGCCCTGGAACTCGAACCGGCGCTGCGCACCTGCACCCACGCCACCGAGGCCGACCTGGGCGGCCGCCCGGTCCGCCGGGAGACCGGCATGGTCGGCGACGGCACCTTCCTCAGCTCGGTCCTGCTCGTCCAGGCCAAGGACCAGCCGCTGCGCCCGGTGCGCACCGCGCTGCCGCTGCCCCTGGACGTGATCTGCTCGGCGCTCCAGGTCGACGACATCACCCTGGAGTCGGTGCAGCTCGTCCAGCACACCCAGCCGGCCCCGGCCCCGCACCTGCCCGAGCAGTCGCTGGCCGCCCGCGCCTACCGGGAGCTGCCGGACGGCACCGCCACCCCCGGGCTGCGGCTGACCTGGGTGGCGCTCAAGCTCGACCCGGAGCGCGCCGCGGCCGCCGTCCGGGCCCGCGGCGGCGGCGAGGAGGGCGCCCGCAAGGCGCTGCAACGGGTGACCGACCAGCTGGCCGGGCGGCTCAACAGCGCCGGGTTCAACGCGACCGTGCTGGACGAGCGCGAGCTGATCGCCGCGCTGGCCATCTCCACCTGCGCCAACCCGCTCGCGGTGGCCGGGCGCCAGGGCACCGGCAGCGGCGGCGGCACCACCCGCCGCACCCAGGAGGGCAGCCGGTTCTGGCGGATCGACGACCGCTGGCACAGCACCTACTGGATCTCCCGCTGGCCGCAGCTCAGCCGCCCCGGCGGCTCGCCCGGCCGGATCGCCGCACCCGACCTGGTCAACCTGGTCACCGGCTCCCCCGCGCTGGCCAGCACCTTCAGCCTGACCGCCGGGCGCGGCACCGGCGGCTCGGTGACCGTCAGCGGGCACCTGCGGGTGACCGGGCGCAGCGAGAGCGAGGTGACGCAGGTCGGCCGCCAGGTGGAGGCGCGGGCGCAGGGCGCCGGACTCGGCCTGGTCCGGCTCGACCTGGAGCAGGCCCCCGGGGTGCTCGCCACCCTGCCGCTGGGAGGAGCGTCCTGATGGCGTACCAGACCTATCCGGCCCCCGGCCCGCAGCACGGCGCCGAACGGCCCCGGGCGCGGTCCCGGATCCTGCCCGGCTTCGGGCTGCGCGGCCCGCGCCGGGAGAAGCACGTGCTCGACGCCGCGGACCTCGGGGCGCTGGCCTTCCCGGTCGGCGACGACGGCGTGGTGATCGGCGTCGACCCGCAGGGGCTGCCCGCAGTGCTCGGCCTGTTCCGGCCCAGCGCGTACGACCTGGTGCTGGTCGGCGGCGTGTGGACGGCGCAGGTCATCGCGCTGCGGGCGGCCGCGATCGGCGCCCGGGTCGCGGTGGAGACCGCGCGCGGGCAGCTGTGGGGCCCGCTGGCGCAGGCCGCGGGCGGCGGGCAGCCGTGCGTGACGGTCCACCAGGTCGGCCGACTCGGCCCGCAGGGCGCCTCGGTGGCCTCACCGGTCCTGGTCGTGCGCGACCTCGGCGCCCGCCCGCCGCGCAGCCGGCTCTCCGCCGCGCCCTGGCAGACCACCCTGACCCTGCTGCCGTACCTGGGCCCGAACGCGGCCCGGGTGCTCAACGCGGCCGACCTGGTGGGCGTGCAGCGGGTCTCCCCACAGGAGGCGGAGCTGACCGGCCGGGTGCTGTCGCTCCCGCCGGAGGACGTCGCCGCGCTGCCCACCCTCGGCGACGACCTCACGCTGTGGGCCACCCGGATGCGGCGCCAGTACGTGCGGGCCGTGGCCGGGCAGGCCGAGCAGCAGGTTCTCGGCGGTCCGCGCCGGATGGACTGAGCGGCGGCGCCGGGCCCGGGGGGCCGCTCCGGATCCGACGCCGCCTTCAACGGGGGTTGCCGCACGGCCTAGTCTTTGATGCGGCAACGGCACCGCTGAACAAGCGGCGGCGAACACGAGGGAGCCCTAGTGAGCAGCGATCGGGACGGCGTCTACGTCGGCGACAACGCGGCAGAGGACGACGACGACTGGTCCGACGCGCCCGACTACACTCCCCCGTCCTGGTACGTGCAGACGGACGCCTCGGCGGCCCCGGCGGTGCAGGCTCCGACGGCCCCGGCCCCGGTCCTGCAGGCTCCGACGGCGGCGCAGGCTCCGCAGGCCGCCGCTCCGGCGCCGGTGCCCGCCCAGGCCCCGACGCCGGCTCAGGCGCCCGTGCCCGCGCAGCCCGTACCCGTGCCGCCCGTGCCGCCCGCACAGCCCGTCCAGGCCGAGGCGCAGCACGTCCCGTTCCCGGCGTCCGCCCCTGCCCAGGCCCCCGCCCCCGCGTTCGAGCAGCCACCGGCCGTCGCCCCGGGCTGGCCGGCGGAGGTCCCGGCGCAGCCGCAGCCCGCCCCGGCCCCGCAGCCGCCGTACCCGGCCCCGGTCTCGGCCGCGCCGCCGGCGCAGCCCGCCCAGCCGGTCCCGCCGCAGACGTACCCGCAGCCGCCCGCGCAGCACCTGCCCCCGCAGCAGCCGCTGCCGCCGCAGGACGCGCAGTCCGCCGCCGCGTGGGCCGCCCAGCAGGCCGCCGCCCAGCCGCAGCAGCCGGCCCCGCAGCCCGCGCCGGTGGATCCGCGCCAGGGCGGCTGGCCGCAGCCCCCCGCCTACCCGCAGTCGGCCCAGCCCCAGCCGCACGAGTACCAGCCGTTGCTGCCGGGCTCGCCGCACGAGCAGTCCGGCGGGGTGCAGCCGTGGCCGCCGCAGAGCGCCGTCGCACCGCCGCCGGTCGCGTTCCCGCATTCCGCCGCCCCGCAGCCGCCCGTGGCGCACGGTGCGCCACTCGGCTACACCGCCGCGGTCGAGCTGTCCTCGGACCGGCTGCTGCGCAGCCAGCCCAAGCAGCAGCGCCAGCAGCCGCGGTTCCAGTTCGGCGGCAAGGCGGCAGCCGCCGAGAAGTCGCGCAAGCTGGAGATCATCCGCACCCCGGTGCTGAGCTGCTACCGGATCGCCGTGATCAGCCTCAAGGGCGGGGTCGGCAAGACCACGACCACCACCGCGCTCGGCGCGACCCTGGCCAGCGAGCGCCAGGACAAGGTGATCGCGATCGACGCCAACCCGGACGCCGGCACCCTGGGCCGCCGGGTCAAGCGCCAGACCGGCGCGACCATCCGCGACCTGGTGACGGCCATCCCGCACCTGCGCAGCTACATGGACATCCGTCAGTTCACCTCGCAGGACCTCAACTCGGGCCTGGAGATCCTGGCGAACGACGTCGACCCGGCGGTCTCGACCACGTTCAACGACTCGGACTACCGCCAGGTCATCGACGTGCTGGGCCGCCAGTACCCGATCATCCTGACCGACTCCGGCACCGGCCTGCTGTACAGCGCGATGCGCGGGGTGCTGGACCTCGCCGACCAGCTGATCATCGTCTCCACCCCCAGCGTGGACGGCGCCTCCAGTGCCTCGACCACCCTGGACTGGCTCTCCGCGCACGGCTACGCGGACCTGGTGCAGCGCAGCATCACGGTGGTCTCCGGGGTGCGCGAGACCAGCAAGCTGATCAAGGTCGAGGACATCGTCGCGCACTTCCAGACCCGCTGCCGCGGGGTGATCGTGGTGCCGTTCGACGAGAGCCTGGCGGCCGGCGCCGAGGTCAACCTCGACATGATGCGGCCCAAGGTCCGCGAGGCCTACTTCGAGCTGGCCACCCTGGTCGGCGAGGACATCGTCCGGGCCCAGCAGGCCGCCGCCCAGCAGTCCGGGTGGCAGCAGCAGGCGCAGGCCACGCCGTACCCGCCGCAGCCACAGCCGTATCCGGGTCAGGCCGGTCAGGCCGCTCAGCCCGCCCCCGGGGCGCCGTGGGCGCCGCAGCCCGGCCAGGCCCCGCCGCCGCCCCCCGGCTACGGCTACCCGCCGCAGCCGCCCGCCCCCACGGCCTGGCCGCAACCGGGCGCCCAGCAGCAGCAGGCCCCGCAGCCGGGCCCGGGCTACGGCTACCCGCCCGCCCAGGGCCAGCCGCCGCAGCCCGCCCCGCCGTCCCCGCCGGACGGCTACCAGCCGCCGCCCGGCTACGGCCACCCGCCGCAGCCCCCGCAGTGACGCCGAAGGGCCCGCCGACCAGGTCGGCGGGCCCTTCCCCGTGCTGCGGCAGTGCTCAGACGCCGTCGGTCAGCTCGCGGGCCTGCTTGACGTCGTCGGCCATCCGGTCGAGCAGCGCGTCGATGGAGTCGAACTTCTCCATCCCGCGCAGGTAGGCCAGGAAGTCCACGGCCACGTGCAGCCCGTACAGGTCCAGGCCGACCCGGTCGATGGCGTACGCCTCGACGGTGCGGGCGGTGCCGTCGAAGGTCGGGTTGGTGCCGACCGAGATGGCGGCGGGCATGCGCTCGCCGTCGGCGGTCAGCCAGCCCGCGTACACGCCGTCGGCCGGGATCGCGCTGTGCGGCACGGTCTCGACGTTGGCGGTGGGGTAGCCGAGCTCGCGGCCGCGCTGCGCGCCGCGCACCACCACGCCCTCGACCCGGTGCGGGCGGCCCAGCACCTCGCCGGCGCCGGCCATGTCGCCGGTCTCGACCAGCCGCCGGGTCAGGGTGGAGGAGAACGGCTCGCCGGCCCCGGCGGCGCCGCTCACCTGGAGGTCGACCACCTCGACGTCGAAGCCGGCCGAGCGGCCCAGCTCGGTGAGCAGCGCGACGTCCCCGGCGGCCCGGTGCCCGAAGCGGAAGTTGGGGCCCTCGATGACGGCCCGGGCGTGCAGGGCGTCGACCAGGACCTGCTGGACGAAGGTCTCCGGCGACTCCTGGGACAGCTCCGGGGTGAACGGCAGCACCAGCACCGCGTCCACGCCGAGGCCCGCGATCAGCTCGGCGCGGCGCGCCTGCGGGGCGAGCAGCGGCGGGTGGCTGCCCGGGCGGATGACCTCGCGCGGGTGCGGGTCGAAGGTCACCACCACCGCGGGGAGGCCGAGTTCGCGGGCCCGCTCGACCGCCCGACCGATGATCAGCTGATGCCCGCGGTGCACCCCGTCGAACGAGCCGATGGTGACGACGCTGCGTCCCCAGTCAGCGGGGATCTCCTCCAGGCCACGCCAGCGCTGCACCCTGACCGCTCCTTGTTCCGTACGGCGCGTACCCTCTGTACGCTCAAACGCTCAAACCCGAACCCCTATAGCGTGCCATGCGCCTGCTCCTGCTCCGGCACCGGAATACGGGTTGGGCGCACCGGCGGGTGCGCGGCGCGCCCGGGCACGGTCCGCTCCGCCTCGGCGGCCGCGTACTGCGGGTCGCGGCCGGCCACCACCAGGGCCCGCATCCGGGCCAGCCGGGGACCGTCCGGCGCGGTCGGGGCGGCGTCCCGCGGCCACTGGGCGAGCAGCTGCGCGAACGCCGCCGAGCGGCCGGCCCAGCGCACCAGCAGTTCGTCCGCGCCCGGCAGGCCGGGGGTCGCCCGGGCCAGCACCGCGCGGGCCCGGGCCGGGTTCTCGGCCGCGCAGTGCTCGGCCAGCCGCTCCACGGCCGCGGTCAGCACCGCCGGGTCGGTCTCGATGGCGAGCAGGGTGTCCAGCAGTTCGCAGCGCAGCGCGTCCGCTGCCGGGTCGGCCACCGGGACGGACAGCACCTGGGCGAACGGCCTCCGCACGCCCGCCGTCCGGGCGGCCAGCGCGCCGCCGAGCAGCACCCGCAGCTCCAGCCGGGCGGCCGGGCCGCCGGTCGCGGCGCGCTCCAGGCGGCGGCCCAGGTAGTCGACGGCGACCGGGCCGGCCAGGGCCGGGTGCTCGCGCAGCAGCCGGGCGGCCAGTTCGGCGCCCCGCCGGGTGGCCACCGGGGTGCGGGCGTCGGCGAGCACCCGCAGGGTCTCGGCGGCGGCTGCGCCGGGGGCCGCCAGCCGGTCGGCGAGCGCGGCCAGGACGGGTTCCGGGTCGCTCTCCAGGGCGGGGGCCAGCGCCCTGGGGGTGAGGAAGGCGTCGCCGCCCGCCCGGTGCAGGGACAGCGCGGCGGGGAGGTGCTCGGCCCTGGTCGCCGGGTCGCCGACCAGCAGGGCGAGGGCGGCGCCGTGCAGGCCCGGTTCGTCCTCGCGGGCGAGCAGGGTCAGCGCGGTGAAACGCAGCAGTCCGGCGGCGGCGCCGACGGCGTGCGGGGCGGCGTGCAGGGCGTGCACGGCGGCGGCGACGTGCCGCTCGGGCCGCCCGTCGTGGCTCCAGCGGTCCACCGCCCGGCAGAGCGCGGAGGGCTCCTCGGTGGCGAGCACGGTGAGCAGTGCGTCCGCCCTCGGGTGCGCGGCGTCGGCCAGGGCGTCGGCCAACTCGTCCAGGGCGAGCCGGCGGTGGGCGTGCAGCAGGTCGTGGGCGAGGTCGGCGACGGTGTGTCCGGGGCGGCCGGGCAGGCCGTGCGGATCGTCGAACCAGGCGCAGAGCAGCGGGAACACCGCGACGGGGTCGGCGCGCAGCCGTTCGGCCACCGCGCCGAGGAACGGCTGCCCGGGCCCGTCGGCGGCCACCAGGCGGCGCAGCAGCGCGAGTTCGGTCTCGGCGGGCAGGCCGAGGCCGGTCCAGAACGCCGGGCCGAACGAGCCGAGCCCGTCCGCCGGGAGCGCGTCCAACCCGCCCTCGGCGACCGCCCGTTCGGCGATCCGACCGGCCAACTGGTCGAGCAGCGCCCGGTGTTCGGCCGGATCGGGGCTGGCGGCCAGCCCGGCGGTGAGCAGCCGGCCCGCCCACCAGGCCGGTTCGCTGCCGGGCGGGCGCAGGTCCAGGGCGCGCCAGAGCCGGTGCAGCCAGGGGTCCAGGGCGGGTGCGCCCCAGGCTTCGGCCAGTCGGCGCAGCGCGGCGGCGACCGGGCCGATCCGGTGCCGGGGGACGCCGCGCGGGGAGCCCTCCGCTGGCGCGCCCTCCAGCCCGTTCGCGGGTGAGGAGGGCGTGTCCGCGGCCTCGCCGAGCAGCAGCCCCAGCGCGGCGTCCAGGTCCAGGTGCAGGCCCTGCAGCCAGTCCGCGAACTCCCCGTGCGCGAACCGGAATCCGGGCCCGGCCGGGACGAACAGGCCCTCGGCGAGGACGGCCGTGGCCCAGCCGCCGGCTGCCGGGAACAGTTCCTCGAAGGTGGCCCGGCCCAGGCCGCCCGGCCCGGCGCCGAGCATCCGCCGGGCCGCCTCGTGCACCCGTCCGGCCACCGCGGCCGCCAGCCGCCGCACCCGCCCGTGGGAGGGCCCGGCCGGGCGAGCGGAGCTCCGGCGGTGGGCGCCCGGGCGGCGCTGCCGGCCGTCCTCGACCAGCCGCCCGGCCACCCGCAGGCAACGCAGGTCCAGGTAGGCGGCGAACAGTTCGCCCCGGCGGGCCGGCTCCCCGCGCAGGCCCTCCGCCCACAGCTCGCCGGCCAGCCGGACGGCCAGCGGGTGCCGCGCGTCGGCGTCGGCCGGCCAGCCCGGCGGCAGCCCGTAGCGGCGGCGTACCCGCTCGGCCGCCTCGGCGGGGAGCGGGCCGAGCCGGTGCCCGGCGAGGCTGGGGGCGCCCGGGCCGCCGCCGCCCATCCGGACGGTGGGGGCGCTGGCCAGGTCGCCGCCCGGCTCCGGCGGGTCCGGGTACCGGGCGTGGCCGGTGCCGCTGCCCCACTTCTCGGCCGCCAGCCGCACCCAGGCCTCCTCGCCGCAGGCGGTCAGCAGCCGCGCCCCGCAGCCGGTCAGCCAGTCCCCCGCGCCGCGCAGCCAGCGCGGGTCCAGCGGCGCCGGGGCCTCCTCGGGGCCGTCCAGGACCACCAGCAGCGGCCGCCCGGCCGCCGCGCACAGCGCCGCCACCGGTTCCGGCGCGGGCGCCGGGATGCCCAGCTCGGCCGCGACGGCGGCCAGCGCCCGTTCCACCGGGGCGGCGAGCGAGCGGTCCTCGGCGCGCAGGTCGGCGCCGCGCAGCCAGAGGGTGGGCAGCGGCCGGGCGCCGCCGGCGCGGCGGGCGGCGAGGGCGGCGAGTTCGGTGGAGCGCCCGCTGCCGGGGGCGCCGACCAGGGCGGTGACGGTGGCCTGCGGCTCGTCCCCGGCCAGTCCGTCGGGCCGGTCGACCCGGTCGGCGGCGAGCCCGGCCACCCGGCCCGGGCCGGCCCCGGCGGCGGCCAGCTGGGCCGCGGTCAGCCGCAGCACGCCGGCCAGGTTGAGCGCGGGCCCGTAGCCGGGCACGGCCGCGCCGTTGCGCGCCAGCAGTTCGGCCAGCGCCGGGGCGACCGCGACCGCGCCGCCGCCGGCCGGCACCGCCGGGAGCGCGCCGCCGTGCTGCGGCCCGCGCAGCGCGGGCACGGCCAGGGCCACCACGGCGCCGCTGCGGGCGTCCAGCACCGGCGAACCGGCCGGCACCACGACGCCGGCGACCACCGGCGGGTCGAGCAGCAGCACCCCGCCGACCCCGCCGCACCCGGCACCGGCGGCACCGAGCAGACCGCAGCGCAGCGCCACCACCCGCCCGTCCTCGCCGGCCAGCGCGGGCAGCAGCACCGCGCGCCCGGCCCCGAGGGCCGCGACGGGCAGCGGCGGCACGGGCAGCCCGCCGACCGCGTCGGTGCGCAGCAGGGCGAGCCCGTGCTCGGGCAGCGGCAGGACGGCGTCCGGGCCGAGCACCCTGGTCTGCCCGCCGGGGGTGTGCAGGACGATCCGGTCCAGGCCGGTGACGCTCTCGTGGGCGGTGAGGACGGTGCCCTGCGGGTCGGCGACGAACCCTAAGCCGTGCAGTCGCCCGTTGAGGTCGCGGATCCGCAGCAGGTACCGCCCCGGATCTCCCGCCACGCCGTCGCCGTCCAGGAATCCCGGCATTCGCACTGCCCTCCCCGCAGGCCGGACGGCCCGGGGGCGGGCTCGTCACGGCGACCTGCTCGCCGCCGGGGAGCCTGCCCGCCCGGGAGGCGGCCCCACCGCGCCTGCGCCGCTCACCACGGGCGTTCACCTCGCGCGCTCCCCCGGGCGGGTGACCCCTCCCTCGCCGGAACGAACCCCCGGACCTCGCCGGAACACCCCCTGAACGAGCGAAGCCCCTCCCGGGACGCCCCCCGAACGAGCGAAACCCCCGCCGGAAGACTCCCGACGGGGGTGACGCGTGCGCTGCGGGGCGTCAGCCGACGAAGACCGCGACCGGCTTCGCCTGCCCGTCCGTCTCCTCGACCAGCGCGAGGAAGCGCCCGTCCGGCCCGAACACCGCGATCGGCCCGTCCACGCCCAGCCCGGGCGCCTTGAGCCGGGCACCGTGCGACAGCTTCTCCGCCGCCGACTCGTCCAGGTCCCAGCGTGGGAAGGCGGCGGCCGCGGCCTCCCCGATCGGCAGCACCTGCAGCCCCGTCGGGGACTCGCCGGTGACCGCGGCCTCCAACTGCTCCAGGGTGCGCGCCGACTCCACCGAGTACGGCCCGACCCTGGTGCGCCGCAGCGCGGTGAGGTGGCCGCCGACGCCGAGCCCGGCGCCCAGGTCACGGGCCAGCGCCCGGATGTAGGTGCCGGAGGAGCACTCGACGGTCACGTCCAGGTCGATCACCGGCGTGCCGTCCTCGGCGAGCGCCGCGCGCTGCCCGTGCACGGTGAAGGAGTGGATCGTGGTGGGCCGGGCCGCGAGCTCGAAGTCCTCGCCCTCGCGCACCCGCGCGTACGACCGCTTGCCGTCGATCTTGATCGCGCTGACCTTGGAGGGCACCTGCATGATCTCGCCGGTGAGCGCGGCGATCCCGGCGTCGATCGCCTCCCTGGTCACCCCGTCGGCCGGGGCGGACGCGGTGACCTCGCCCTCCCGGTCGTCGGTGACGGTGGTCTGGCCGAGCCGGACGGTCGCCTCGTACGTCTTGGCGGTGAGCATCAGGTGGCCGAGCAGCCGGGTGGCCCGCTCGACGCCGATCACCAGTACGCCGGTGGCCATCGGGTCGAGCGTGCCGGCGTGCCCGACCTTCCGCGTCCCGGCCAGCCATCGCAGCTTGGCGACGACCCCGTGGGAGGTGATGCCCTCGGGCTTGTCGACGATCACCAGGCCGTCCGGGCCGGTGCCTTTGCGCTTCATCAAGTTCTTTCTCTAAAAAGCGGTCAAGAGATGATCAACGTACCGGTCGCAGCGCGCTCCGGAACCGTTCGACCACCGCGGCCACGTCCTCCCGGGCGCTGAACCCGGCCGCGAAGACGTGCCCGCCGCCACCCAGCTCCGCGCAGGCGGCCGCGACGTCCACCGCACCCTTGGAACGCGAGGAGCCCCGCAGCGTGCCGTCCGGGTCCTGCTTGAGCACCAGCGCCACCTCGGCCTCGGCCGGGCGGCGCAGGATGTCGATCAGCCCCTCGATCTCCTCGACCGTGACGCTGAACAGCACCAGGTCCTGGTACGGCACCCAGGTCCACACCAGGCCCAGCCCGCCGGCCGCGTCCGGCTCGTAGACGGCCCGGTCGAGCGCGCCCGCGAGCACCTTGAGGTAGCCGAAGGAGGAGGTGTCCCACAGCTGCCGGGAGATCAGGTCATGCCGGATGCCGGTGGCCAGCAGCCGCCCGGCGAGTTCGTGGGTGGCGGGCGTGGTGGCCCGGTACTTGAACGAACCGGTGTCGGTGGCGACGCCGGTGTACAGGCAGGTGGCCAGGTCCTGGTCGAGTTCGACGCCGAGCCGGCGCAGCAGTTCGTCGACCAGGACGGCGGTGGCCGGCGCGGTCGGGTCGATCAGCTGGTGGGTGCCGAAGCCCGGATTGGAGGCGTGGTGGTCGATCACCACCAGCACCGGCGCGGCGAAGGCCTTGCCGTGCAGCAGGCCGAGCCGGCTCTCCGCGGCCACGTCGAAGCAGAGCACCAGCTCGGGGACGTCCGGCACCTCGACGGCCGGCACGATCAGCTCCTGGCCGGGCAGGAAGGCCAACGACTCGGGCACGATCTGCGGGTCGTCGCCGAAGGAGACCCGCACCCGCTTGCCGAGCCCGCGCAGCGCCAGCGCAGCCGCCAGCGAGGAGCCCAGGGCGTCGCCGTCCGGGCAGATGTGGCAGATCAGGTCGATCGAACGGGCCCGCCCGATCTCCGCCACCACCTGCTGCCAGAGCAGCTCGAAACCGCTCTCCTCGGTGCGCGGCCCCGGGAGCGCCACGAGGGCGTCCTCCACCGTGCTGGTGGAAGACGCCCCCGTGGTCGAACCGGCTCGCGAGGCGGCCTTCGCCGGCTCACCCGCCATGACTACTCGTCCTCGTCGTCACGCTCGGCCGCCGGAACCTTGTACGGGTCCGCCTCGCCGGCGTAGGTCGCGCCCGCGGCGGTGGTGCGCACCGCCGCGTCGATGGCCTTGGCCCGGTCGAGCAGGTCGTCGATGTTCCGGGCGTTGTCCGGCAGCGCGTCCGCGACGAAGGTCAGCGTCGGGGTGAAGCGCACCCCGATCTTGCCGACCTCGGAGCGGATCACGCCCTTGGCGCTCTCCAGCGCGGCGGCCGTGGCCTCGCGCTCGGTCTCGTCGCCGAAGACGGTGTAGAAGACGGTGGCCTCGCGCAGGTCCCCGGTCACCCGGGTGTCGGTGATGGTCACGAACCCCAGTCGCGGGTCCTTGATCCGCCGCTCCAGGGTCTGGGCGACGACCACCTGGATGCGGTCGGCGAGCTTGCGCGCCCTTGCGGTGTCGGTCACGTTGCCTCCTCGTGCAGTGGGTCCGGCATTCGGGTGAGCTACGCACCCTTCGGGGCCCACGCCCCAAAGTACCGGCCCGCGCCCGGCCTTGCGGGCGCTCTGGGTCCTGATCCGTGTGAGAACGGCGACTTCCGCCGATCGTCTCCACGGCTCTCATTCGTCGTCGTCGTTGTGGTACCTCCTCCTCGCGGAGAGGAGCTGCACCTCGGGGCGGCCGGCGACCAACCGCTCACAGCTGTCCAGGATCTCGGTGACGTACCCGGCATCGCCGGCCACCACCGCGAGGCCGATCTCGGCCCTGCGGTGCAGATCCTGGTTCCCGGTCTCGGCAGCGCACACGCTGTACTTGCGCTGCAGTTCGGCCACGATGGGCCGCACGATCGAACGCTTCTCCTTGAGCGAGTGGACGTCGCCCAACAGCAGGTCGAAGGTGAGTGTTCCCACGAACATGTATGACAGGTCTCGCCGACCTGGAAGGCCTCGGGGGGCAGCCCGGAACCGGGCTGCCGGTGCTACGTCTGAACGCTGCTGCATCTCGACTACCCCGGACCCTACACAGCGAGACCGGGGCCGGTCGACGGAAATACCACCCGTCGACCGGCCCCGGCTTTCACCGACTACGAACGCGGCTTCTCGCGCATCTCGTAGGTCTCGATGATGTCCTCGACCTTGATGTCGTTGAACGACCCCAGGGTGACACCGGCCTCGAAGCCCTCGCGGACCTCGGTCGCGTCGTCCTTGAAGCGGCGCAGACCCTCGATGGTGAGGCTCTCCGCCACGACCTTGCCGTCGCGGATGAGGCGGGCCTTGGCGTTGCGGCGCAGCAGGCCCTCGCGGACGATGACACCCGCGATGTTGCCGAACTTGGAGGAGCGGAACACCTCGCGGATCTCCGCGGAGCCGAGGCGCACCTCCTCGTACTCGGGCTTGAGCATGCCCTTGAGGGCGTTCTCGATCTCCTCGATCGCCTGGTAGATGACCGAGTAGTACCGGACGTCCACGCCTTCCTTGTCGGCCGCGGTACGCGCACGGCCTTCGGCGCGCACGTTGAAGCCGATGATGATGGCGTCCGAACCCATCGCCAGGTTGACGTCGGACTCGGTGATCGCACCCACACCGCGGTGCAGGATGCGGAGCTCGACCTCCTCGCCCACGTCCAGCTTGACGAGGGCGTCCTCGAGGGCCTCGACCGAACCGGAGACGTCACCCTTGATGATGAGGTTGAGCTGCTCGATCTCGCCGGCGGCGATGGCCTTGTCCAGGTCCTCCAGGGACACCCGGACCCGACGCTGCGCGAAGGCGGCGTTGCGGTCGCGGGCCGAGCGCTTCTCGGCGATCTGACGGGCGGTGCGGTCCTCGTCGACGACGATGAAGCTGTCGCCGGCGCGGGGCACCGAGGTCAGACCGAGCAGCAGCACCGGGCGGGACGGGCCGGCCTCGGCGAGGCTGTTGCCGTTCTCGTCCAGCATCGCGCGGACGCGGCCGTAGGCGTCGCCGACCACGATCGAGTCGCCGACGCGGAGGGTACCGCGCTGCACGAGCACGGTCGCCATGGCGCCGCGGCCCTTGTCGAGGTGGGCCTCGATGGCGATACCCTGCGCGTCCTGCTCGGGGTTGGCCCGCAGGTCGAGCGAGGCGTCCGCGGTGAGGACCACGGCCTCCAGCAGCTGCTCGATGTTGAGGCCCTGGCGCGCGGAGATGTCGACGAACATGGTGTCGCCGCCGTACTCCTCCGCCACCAGACCGAACTCGGTCAGCTGACCGCGGACCTTGGTCGGGTCGGCGCCCTCGACGTCGATCTTGTTGACGGCGACCACGATCGGCACACCCGCGGCCTTGGCGTGGTTCAACGCCTCGACCGTCTGCGGCATGACACCGTCGTTGGCCGCGACCACCAGGATCGCGATGTCGGTGGACTTGGCACCACGGGCACGCATGGCGGAGAACGCCTCGTGACCCGGGGTGTCGAGGAAGGTGATCGGGCGCTGCTCGCCGTTCACCTCGGTGACGACCTGGTAGGCACCGATGTGCTGGGTGATGCCACCGGCCTCGCCGGCCACCACGTTGGACTTGCGGATGGCGTCCAGCAGGCGGGTCTTACCGTGGTCGACGTGACCCATGACGGTGACGACCGGCGGGCGCGGGGCCAGCTGGTCCTCGTCGCCCTCGTTCGCACCGAAGTCGATGTCGAACGACTCCAGCAGCTCGCGGTCCTCGTCGTCGCGGCTGACGATCTCCAGGATGAAGCCCATCTCGCCGGCCAGCAGCTCGAGGGTCGCGTCGGAGACCGACTGCGTCGCGGTGACCATCTCACCGAGGTTGAACATGACGGAGACGAGCGCGGCCGGGTTGGCGTTGATCTTCTCCGCGAAGTCCATCAGCGAGGCGCCGCTCGACAGGCGAACGGTCTGGCCGTTGCCGCGAGGCAGCATCACACCGCCGACGGACGGGGCCTGCATGGCCTCGTACTCCTGGCGCTTCGCCCGCTTCGACTTGCGGCCACGCGCCGGGCGACCGCCCGGGCCACGACCGAAGGCGCCCTGCGTGCCACCACGGGCACCCGGGCCGCCGGGACGACCACCGAAACCACCGGGACGCGGGCCGAAGCCGCCGCCACCACCGGGGGCACCGCCACCGGGACGCGGACCGCCGAAGCCGCCGCCACCGGCCGGACGCGAGCCCGGACCGGCCGGACGACCCTGGAAGCCCGGACGGGCGCCACCGGCACCCGGACCACCCGGACGGCCACCGGGGCCACCGGGGCCACGGCCGCCGGGGCCCGGACGCGGGCCCGGAGCCGGACGCTGCGGCATCATGCCCGGGTTCGGGCGCGGCATGCCGGACGGGGACGGGGCGCCGGGGCGCGGACCGGCCGGACGCGGCATGCCGTCGGGACGCGGACGGTCGCCACCGGGACGCGGGGCGCCACGGTCAGCGCCGGGAGCACCGGCGGGACGCGGACGGTCGCCACCGGGACGCGGGGCGCCACGGTCGGCACCGGGAGCACCGGCGGGACGCGGACGGTCGCCGCCCGGACGCGGACGGTCGCCGCCCGGGGCGCCCTGACCGGCCGGACGCGCACCCGGCGCGCCCTGCCGGCGGTCGCCGGGGCGGGCCATACCGGTCGCGCTGCCCGAGGTGAACGGGTTGTTGCCCGGACGCGGGCCGGCCGGACGCGGACCCGGACGGGCACCGCCGGCGGCGGGACCGGCCGGACGCGAGGCCTGCGGGGCCTGCGGAGCCTGCGAGGCCTGCGGAGCCTGACGCGGGGTGTCACCGGCCGGAGCCGGCGAGGAGAACTCGGCCGCGGGCGCGGCCGGGGCCGCCGGAGCGGCGGGACGCGCCGCCGGGCGCGGACCCGGGGTCGGGCCACCCGCCGGCTTCGCGGCGGCGGGGGCCGCCGGGGCGGCGGGCGCGGCCTGGGCCGCAGGGGCCGCGGGAGCCGCGGCCGGGGTGGGACGGGGACCAGGGGTCGCGCTGGGGCGCGGACCCGGGGTCGGAGCACCCGGCTTGGGTGCACCCGCGGCGGCGGAGCCACCCGCGGGCTGGGGCGCCGCGCTCTTGCGCGGGCCCGGCTTGGCAGCGGAACCACCACCGGTGGGGGCCACACCAAGCGCGTCAGTCAGCTTACGTACGACCGGCGCCTCAATCGTCGAGGACGCCGAACGGACGAACTCACCGAGCTCGGTGAGCTTGGCCATGACGGCCTTGCTCTCCAAGCCAAGTTCCTTGGCGAGTTCATAAACCCGGACCTTAGCCACTTCACTCCTGTCTATGAGTCCGGGGTGTCTCGTCCGCCGGACCGTCGCTACTTCATGGGCGTACCCATCGCGTACTCATCGCGTACTCATCGAGAGCTCATCGCAATCTCGACCTACTTCCACATCGCGAGGTACCTGACTGGTGGCACGGCACGCGGCTGCCCGCGAACCGTGCTTGTTGCGGTGGTTCTCCCGCCGCACTGAGCGGCGGCCGTTGCGGGCGTCGCCCCACCGGGCGGCCTGAGGGACTCAGGGCGCCGGGGTGTCGACGGTCCGCTCCCCGATGAACTCGCGGAGCCGCTCCGTGTCGAGCGTCCCCTGGAGGCGGAAGGCCCGGGGAAACGCCCGACGGCGAACCGCGAGGTCGAGGCAGGCCGGATCGGGGTGCAGGTGAGCGCCCCGGCCCGGCAGTGCGCCACGGGGGTCGGGGACGCAGACGCCCTCGACCGCCGTGACACGCAACAGCTGGTGCTTGGCCGCTCGCTTGCGGCAGCCCACGCAGGTGCGTTCCGGGCGTGCTCGGACGTGCGTCCGGCCAGACGAAGGCAAGTCTACCCCTCCGAAGGGACATGGCGCCGCCCCGCCGATCCCGGGCGGAACGGCGGGGGGCTTTGACAGGACGAACGGCCGGTCAGCGCCGCGCTCAGCGGTCGGTGTCCCGACCGCCGTCCTCGGGCTGGCCCTCGGTGTCCGGCCGGATGTCGATCCGCCAGCCGGTGAGGCGGGCGGCGAGGCGGGCGTTCTGCCCCTCCTTGCCGATCGCCAGCGACAGCTGGTAGTCCGGCACGATCACCCGGGCGGAACGCTGGGCCAGGTCGACGATCTCCACGCTGGTCACCCGTGCGGGGGACAGCGCCGCGGCGACCATCTCCCGGGGGTCCTCCGACCAGTCGACGATGTCGATCTTCTCGCCGTGCAGCTCGCCCATCACCGCACGCACCCGGCTGCCCATCGGGCCGATGCAGGCGCCCTTGGCGTTCAGCCCGGCCCGGCGCGACCAGACCGCGATCTTGGTGCGGTGGCCGGCCTCACGGGCGATCGCCGCGATCTCCACGCTGCCGTCCGCGATCTCCGGGACCTCCAGCGCGAACAGCTTCTTCACCAGGCTCGGGTGCGTCCGCGACAGCGTCACCGAGGCCCCGCGCACACCGCGGCGCACCGCCACGACGTAGCACTTCAGCCGGGTGCCGTGCCGGTAGTCCTCGCCCGGGACCTGCTCCTGCGGCGGCAGGATGGCCTCCAGCTTGCCGATGTCGACCAGCACGTTCTTCGGGTCGTTGCCCTGCTGGACGACACCGGTGACGATGTCGCCCTCCTTGCCCGCGTACTCGCCGAAGGTCTGGTCGTCGGCGGCGTCGCGCAGGCGCTGCATCATCACCTGGATGCCGATGCTGGACGCGATCCGGCCGAAGCCGTTCGGGGTGTCGTCGAACTCCTTGGGCTCGACGCCCTCGTCCAGCTCGGCCGGGTCCTCCGTCGCCCACACGGTGACGTGGCCGGACTTGCGGTCCAGGTGCACCCGGGCGCGGCGGCGCGAGCCCTCGGTGCGGTGGTACGCGGTGAGGAGGGCGGACTCGATGGACTCGACCAGCAGGTCGAAGGGGATGTTCTTCTCGTTGACCAGCGTGCGCAGGGCACTCATGTCGATGTCCACGGCTACGCCTCCTCGTCTTTTTTCGTCACGTTCGTCATGGTCCGGGCGGCGCGCAGGTCACAGCGCACCGTCGTCCCCCTCCTCGGAGGCGTCGTCGTCCGCGTAGTCCGCGGCCTCGTCGAGGAGCTTGTCGTCCTTGCGGTTGAACTCGACCTGCACGCGCGCCCGATCCACCTCGGCGTACGCCAGCCGGCGCTCCTTCGGACGGCCACGGCCCTTCACCGGCTGCACCTCGACCAGCGCGCCGTCCTCGTCCGCCTCCAGCACCCGGGCGACGATCTCCCCGCCGTCGACCAGGTGGATCTTGGCCAGTCGGCCCTCCGCGCGACGCCAGTGCCGGGGCAGGTCCAGCGAACGCTCAGCGCCCGGCGAACCGACCTCCAGCAGGTAGGGCTCGTCGCCCATCAGGTCCGACTCGTCCAGAGCCTCACCGACCACCCGGCTGAACTCGGCGATGGCGTCCATGTCCACGCCGCCGTCGGTGTCGACGTCGATCTGCACCTGGCGGCGGCTGCCGGCCTTGGTGACCTTGACGTCCTCCAGGTCCAGACCGGCCTGCACGGCCAGCGGCTCCAGCAACGCGCGCAGCCGGTCGGTGTGGGTGGTGCTCATCCGGGTGGACTCCTCGGCCGCGTCTGCTGTTGTCAGAAGGTCGCTCCGCCCCCTCCGGCGCCGGTCCGGCGCACACCGGGTCACGGCAGCTCGGCCCAAAGCCTAGCCGGTGAAGCCGCGAACCACCGATTCCGGACCACCCCCGACCGGGCGCACGCCACCCACTGCGAGCAAGCTCACACCCGCTCCCGGGGCGTCCCTGGATCCGAATCCCCGCCCGGAATCGTGGGGATTCTGTAATCATTCACGCCTACGAAGGGCAGGCGGGGAGGCCGCCCTCCCGCACACGCCCCGGAGTGACACCCATGCAGCCGCCCAGCCGACGGACGTTCCTGACTCTCGGGCTGCTCGCCCTCACCGCCCTCACCGCCTGCACCGGCTCCCACGGCGGCAACGACACCACGCCCGGCAACCGCGGCCCGCTGCCGAACCCGGACGAACCGGTCATCCTGCGCTCGATCGCCGCCACCGACACGCTGCTGGCCGGCTACGACGCGCTGCTCGCCGGCCCGGGCGGCGCCCAGGCCGCCGTGCTGCAGCCGCTCCGGGCCGAGGTGGCCCAGCACCGCGCCGCCCTCGCCTACGGGCTGCCGGCCGCCTCCATCCCCCCGGCGTCCCCGGCCACGTCCTCGGCCGGCCCGGGCGGGACACCGAGCGCGCCGCCGAGCGGGGCAGCGAGCGGGGCAGCGAGCGGAACGCCGGTCGGCACCCCCGCCGCGCTCGCCGCACTCGAACGGCAGACCGCCCAGGCCCGCCTCACCGACCTGGCCGCAGCCCGGCCGCCGCTGGCCCGGCTGCTCGCCTCGGTCGCCGCCTCCGACGTGCTGCACGCCGTCGCCCTCGGCGACACCACCCCGCCGGTCGCCCCGCCCCCTGCCGCCACCCCCACCGAGGCGCCGACCGCGCCCCCGAGCGACCAGCCCACCGCTCCCCCCTCCGCCGGCCCGTCGGCCGACCCCGCCGCCGCAGCAGCGGTGACCGCCCTCCAGGGCGCCCTCGGCGCCGAACACGCCGCCGTCTACGGCTACGGCGTGGTCGGCGCCCGGCTCCCCGAGGACCAGCAGCGCACCGACGCCCGCACCGCCTACGCCGCCCACGAGGCCCGGCGGGACGCCTGGCAGCGGCTGATCGGTTCCCTCGGCGCCACCCCGGCCGCCGCCGCCGGCGGCTACCAGCTCCCGTTCGCCGTCACCGACGCGGCCGGCGCCACCAAGCTCGCCGCCCACCTCGAAACCCGGCTCACCACCGTCTACGCCGACCTGGTCGCCGCCGTCCCCGGCCCCCAACGGGGCACCGCCGCCGACGCCCTGCGCGACAGCGCCCTGCGCGCCCACCGCTGGGGCGCGGCCGACCCCGCCTTCCCCGGCATCCCCGAGCCCCTCCCCACCCCCACGGCCACCAGTCCCTAGGGCCCGCAGCGCTGACCTGCGGTTTCCCGTTCATGGCCGACAATGGACGGGTAACACCAACGGGGGAGCGTCAACCGGAAGGCCGGCATGTCGGGAGCAGCACCGCAGATCACCGTCCCCGCCTGGCTGGCGCGCGGCGTCGCGGCGAGCGAGGGCGAACCGGGCCGGCAGTGGCTGGCCGGGCTGCCCGCGCGGGTGGCCGCCCACCTGGCGCGCTGGGACCTCACCCTGGAGCGGGTGCTCGACCCCGGCGGCAGCCTGAGCCTGGTCGCCTACGTCCACCGCGACGACCTCTCCCCCGCCGTCCTCAAGACCGGCCTGCGGACCCCCGAGACCGCGCTGGAGCACGCGGCGCTCGCCCACTGGGCCGGGCGCGGGGCCGTCCTGCTGCTGGACACCGACCCCGCCGAGGGCGTCCAACTGCTGGAGCGGCTGCACGGGGACATCCCGCTGCGCTCGCTCGCCGAGGCGAAGGCGATGCTGGAGGCGACCAGCCTGCTGCACCGGCTCTGGAGCACCCTGCCCGAGGACCACCCGTTCCCGACCCTCGCGGCCCGGACCGCCGACACCGCGGAACGGCTGCGCGGGCACCGCGCCCTGCCCGGCGCCGCCGAGGCCGAGCCGCTGATCGCCGAGGCGCTGGACACCGCCGACGGCCTGGCCGGCTCCGCCGCCGAGACCTTCCTGCTCCACGGGGACTTCCACCACGGCAACGTGCTCGCCGCCGACCGAGCGCCCTGGCTGGCGATCGACCCGCGCCCGCTGGCCGGCGAGCGCGCCTTCGACCTGGCCCGGCTGGCGCTGGACCGGGCGGACACCCTGGTCGGCTCCCCCGGCGTGGCCGCGGCCGTCCGCCGCCGGCTGCACCAGCTCGCGGACGCGCTGGAGGTGGACCGGGAACGGCTGCGCGGCTGGACGCTGTTCCGGGCCGTCGACCTCGCCCTGCGGGCCCTGGCGGCCGGCCGCCGGGAGGACGCCGAACTCTACCTGGAGTTCGCCGGGGCGCTGTAGGGCGAGCCCTACGCCTCGCCCGGCCCGCGCAGCGGAAGCCGGGCCCCCATCACCGCGTACAGCCGGTCCGTGGCGGGAAAGCGCACCGCACGGGCGAGGTCCTGGTAGCCGAGCGCCCGGTAGAGCCGCCGGGCGGGGGTCTCCGCGTCGATCGCGGAGAGGATGCTGCGCTCCAGCCCGGAGCGCTCGCAGAGGGTGCGGATCAGCCGGGAGCCGACGCCCTGGCCCTGGTACTCGGGCAGCACGTGCAGCTCGGTGACGGCGAACACGTCGTCCAGCCAGGCGTCGTGGCCGCGCGCGTCCAGGTAGGGCTCGATCACCGTGCTCCACCAGTGGTCGCGCTGGTTGGGCATCCCGTAGCCGAAACCGACCAGCCGGCCGCCGCTCATCGCGCCGAGCGCGATCACCCCGGGCTGGTGGGCGTGCCGGCCGACGATGTGCAGCCGGACCGCGACCTCCTCGGCCGTCAGGCCGAACGCCACCGCCTGGACCTCCAGCGCCTGCGGCGCCCAGGCCGCAAGGTCGATGGCCTCGATCGTCACCCCGGTCAGCTGATCCATGCCTCGGACGTTACTACCCGTGGGCCGCCGGCGCGGGCGAAGATCGGAACCGAACTCCCGGGGAGCGGACTCAGAACAGCACGCTCATGAACGCGCCGACCTCACGGAAGCCGACCCGCCGGTAGGCGGCCCGGGCCCGCAGGTTGAAGTCGTTGACGTAGAGCGAGACCACCGGGGCGATCTCGCGCAGCGCGAGGTCGAGGACGGCGGCCATGCCGGTCTCGGAGAGGCCCCGGCCCCGGTACCCGGGGGCGACCCAGACGCCCTGGACCTGACAGGCGCCCTCGGTGACGGCGCCGATCTCGGCCTTGAAGACGACCTCGCCGTCCTCGGTGAAACGCGCGAACGACCTCCCGGCGGAGACGAGTTCGGCGACCCGGGCCTGGTAGAGCAGGCCGCCGTCACCGGCCAGCGGGGAGACCCCGACCTCCTCGGTGAACATCGCCACGCAGGCGGGCATCAGCGCGTCGATCTCCTCCCGCCGCACCCGCCGCACCAGCGGGTCCGGCGCGATCTCGGCGGAGGGCACGGCGGTGGCCAACAGCGGCTGGTGGGCGCGGACTTCGCGGGCCGGGCCCCAACTGCGTTCCAGCAGCGCCCAGAAGGCGGCGGTGGCCCCGGCCGGGCCGACGATCGAGGAGCAGCGGCGGCCCTGCCGGCGGGCCCGCTCGGCGAAGGCGGCGACGGCCTCCGGCCCGGCGTCGACCAGGACGAGGTTGGCCCCGGCGTAGCAGAGCGCGGCGAGGGCGCCGTCCCCGTCGTACCAGCCCCACATCTCGCCGCCGAGCCGCCAGGGGTCCAGACCGACGGCCTCGACCCGGGTGGCGACGAAGGAGTTGGCGACCGGGTCGCGGTGGAGGATCTCCAAGGCGTCCGCGAGGTCGGGGGGCTCCAACACGCGGGTGGTGGCCAGGGCGCGGGCGGCCTGGAACGAGCCGGGGAGCATCACACCTCGATCGAGCATCGAGACAGCACCTCACTGAGACGAATCTGGCCGCACCCTACTCCGTGGCCCCACCCGGCTACGGCCGCGGGGCCGTCCGCGAACGGACGGCCCCGCTTCCGGAAGACTGCGCGCGGCGCACCGCGCGGACCCTGTGTGGTCAGTCGGCCGCGACGACGGTCGGCGTACCGGCCTCGACGCCCGCCTCCTGCATCTGCTCGGCGAGCTTGAGCGCCTCCTCGATCAGGGTCTCGACGATCTTCGACTCGGGGACGGTCTTGATGACCTCGCCCTTGACGAAGATCTGGCCCTTGCCGTTGCCGGAGGCGACGCCGAGGTCGGCCTCGCGGGCCTCGCCCGGGCCGTTCACGACGCAGCCCATGACGGCGACGCGCAGCGGCACCTCCATGCCCTCCAGGCCGGCGGTGACCTCCTCGGCCAGCTTGTAGACGTCGACCTGGGCGCGGCCGCAGGACGGGCAGGAGACGATCTCCAGGCCGCGCTGGCGCAGGCCGAGCGACTCCAGGATCTGGTTGCCGACCTTGATCTCCTCGGCCGGCGGGGCGGAGAGGGAGACCCGGATGGTGTCGCCGATGCCCTCGGCGAGCAGCGCGCCGAAGGCGACCGCGGACTTGATGGTGCCCTGGAAGGCGGGGCCGGCCTCGGTGACGCCGAGGTGCAGCGGGTAGTCGCAGGCGGCGGCCAGCTGGCGGTAGGCGTTGATCATCACGACCGGGTCGTTGTGCTTGACCGAGATCTTGATGTCGCGGAAGTCGTGCTCCTCGAACAGCGAGCACTCCCAGAGCGCGGACTCGACCAGGGCCTCGGGGGTGGCGCGGCCGTACTTCTCCAGCAGGCGCTTGTCGAGCGAGCCGGCGTTGACGCCGATCCGGATCGGCACGCCGGCGTCCCTGGCGGCCTTGGCGATCTCGCCGACCTTGTCGTCGAAGGCCTTGATGTTGCCCGGGTTGACGCGGACCGCGGCGCAACCGGCGTCGATCGCGGCGAAGACGTACTTCGGCTGGAAGTGGATGTCGGCGATCACCGGGATCTGGGACTTCTTGGCGATGATCGGCAGCGCGTCGGCGTCGTCCTGGGTGGGGACGGCGACCCGGACGATCTGGCACCCGGATGCGGTGAGCTCAGCGATCTGCTGCAGCGTGGCGTTGATGTCCGAGGTCACGGTGGTGGTCATCGACTGCACCGAGACGGGAGCGTCACCGCCGACCGGTACGTTGCCGACCATGATCTGCCGGGATACACGGCGCTTGGCGAGCGGCTTGAGCGGCAGGGACGGAATACCGAGCGAGATCGCGGTCATGTGCGCAGGGTTCCCCGGGGTTGAGGTGTGGTCGACCGCCCGGCCAGTGGGACGGCCGAGGCCGGGCGCGCCTCGATCGCGCACCCGGCCTCCACGGTACGGCACGGCGCCGGACCCCAGCACACCCGCCGTACCCGAACGCTCTAGCTGATCTTCACCGGGTTCACCAGGTCGGCGACCATCACCAGCAGGGTGAAGCCGATGAAGACGCTGGCCACGACGTACGCCACCGGCATCAGCTTGGCGACGTCGAAGGGCCCGGGATCGGGCCGCTTGAACAGCTGAGCGAATCGGCGGCGGACCGATTCCCACACCGCGCCCGCGATGTGGCCGCCGTCCAGCGGGAGCAGCGGCAGCATGTTGAACAGGAAGAGCGAGAGGTTGATCCCGGCCAGCAGGTTGACGAACATCGCCACCCGCTGGCTGGCGGGCAGGTCCATGCTCACCAGTTCACCGCTGACCCGGGCGGCGCCGACCATGCCGATCGGCGAGTCCGGGTCACGCGGGGAGTCCCCGACCACGGCGTTCCACAGACCGGGGATCTTGCCCGGCAGCGCGGCCAGCGACTTCACCCCGTTCTCGGCCATGCCGACCATCCGGTCCAGGGACTGCCCGAAGCTCTGCTGGACGACCCCCTGCTTGGGGGTGAAGCCGAGAAAGCCGGCCTGCACGGTCTGGCCCTTGAGCGGCACGCCGTTGCCGTCGTACTTCTGCACGTCGTTGACGGCGATGACGGGCTTGAGGACGAGTTGCTGCCCGCCCCGGTCGACCAGGATCTCGACCTGCTGGCCGGCCGACTTCCGGATGTCCGCCTGGAGCTGGTCGTAGTCGCGGATCCGGTCCCCGCCGAAGGAGAGGACCTTGTCCCCCTGCCGCAGCCCCACCTCGTTGGCGGGGGTCTTGGGCGCGTCCGCGGGGCACACGTCGGTCGGCGAACCGGCCTTGACCACGCACTGGGCGACCGAGCCGATGGTCGGCACCGCCGTCGAGACGCCGAAGCCCATCAGGACCGTCAGGAACAGGCCGAACGCCAGGACCAGGTTCATGAACGGCCCGGCGAACATGACGATGACGCGCTTCCACGGCTTGCGGGTGTAGAACAGCCGGTGCTCGTCGCCCTCCTGGAGCTCCTCGTAGGAGGCCTCTCGGGCGTCCTCGATCATGGTGCGCCAAGGGGAACTGCTGCGCTTGGTGATCCGGCCGTCCGCACCCGGCGGGAACATCCCGATCATCCGGATGTAGCCGCCCAGCGGGATCGCCTTGAAGCCGTACTCGGTCTCGCCCTTCTTCCGCGACCAGACGGTCGGGCCGAAGCCGACCATGTACTGCGGCACCCGGATGCCGAACAGCTTGGCCGTCGAGAGGTGGCCGAGCTCGTGCCAGGCGATCGAGACGAGCAACCCGACCGCGAAGACCAGGATGCCGACCACCGTCAAAACCATTGCCACCGCTGGCCCTCCGTCATGCCGCTCCGCTCGTCGTCTTGTCTTACCGCAGTCACGCCCGGCCGGACACCCGGTACGGGTACACCCGGCCGGAAACGGCCCACGCCGTCAACCCGCCGCCGTCAGCCCGCCGCCAGCTCGCGGGCCCGGGCGCGGGCCCAGTCCTCCGCGTGCAGGACGTCCTCGACCGTCAGGGAAGTTCCCGGCACGGGCGTGCCGTGCTCGGCGACGACCTTGGCAACAGTGTCCACGATTCCCGTGAAAGCGAGGCGCCCCTTCAGGAACGCCTCCACGCACTCCTCGTTGGCCGCGTTGAAGACCGCCGGCGCGGTACCGCCCAGGGTGCCCACCTCGCGGGCCAGCTCCACCGCCGGGAAGGCCTCGTCGTCCAGCGGGAAGAACTCCCAGGTCGCGGCCTTGGTCCAGTCGCAGCCGGGGGCGGCGTCCGGCACCCGCTCCGGCCAGCCCAGACCCAGCGCGATCGGCATCCGCATGTCCGGCGGGCTGGCCTGCGCCAGCGTCGAACCGTCGGTGAACTCCACCATCGAGTGCACCACCGACTGCGGATGGACCACGACCTCGATCCGGTCGAAGGGCACGTCGTACAGCAGGTGCGCCTCGATCACCTCCAGGCCCTTGTTCACCAGGGTCGCCGAGTTGATCGTGACCACCGGGCCCATCGCCCAGGTCGGGTGCGCCAGCGCGTCCTGCGGCGTCACCCCGGCCAGCTGCTCACGCGTCCGGTTGCGGAACGGACCGCCGCTGGCCGTCACCACCAGCTTGCGGACCTCGGCCCGGGTGCCGCCCGCCAGCGCCTGGAACAGCGCCGCGTGCTCGGAGTCCACCGGCACGATCTGCCCCGGCCGCGCCACCGCCTTCACCAGCGGGCCGCCGACGATCAGCGACTCCTTGTTGGCCAGCACCAGCACCCGGCCCGCCCTCAGCGCGGCCAGCGTCGGCCGCAGCCCGATCGACCCGGTGATGCCGTTCAGCACCGAGTGGCACTCCATCGCGGCCAGCTCGGTCGCCGCGTCCGGCCCCGCCAGCACCGCCGGCAGCGCAGCGCCCGCCGCCTTCGCCGCCAGCGCCGCGCGCAGCGCCGGCTCGGCCGCCGGGTCCGCCACCGCCACCGTGTGCACGCCCAGCCGCAGCGCCTGCTCGGCGAGCAGCTCCACCCGGCCGCCGGCCGCCGACAGGGCGACCACCCGGAACCGGTCCGGGTTGCGGAGCACCACGTCGATGGCCTGGGTGCCGATCGACCCGGTCGAACCGAGGATCACCAGCTCCCGGGGGCCGGAAGGGTCCTGCACGGTGGGCGTGAACCGCAGCTGCGGGTGGGCGAGCGAAGTCATGCGCCCATTGTGTCCTGCCCGGGGCCCCGCGCAGGACGCCTCCCGACAGGACGCCGGTCCGCGCCCCGGGCTACCGTCGGAGCCATGCGTACCGTCATCGCCGGGGGCCACGGACAGATCGCGCTGAAACTCGAACGGCTGCTCGCCGCGCGCGGCGAGCAGCCCGCCGGGATCATCCGCCGCCCCGAACAGGCCCGGGACCTCACCGACGCCGGCGCGGAACCGCTGCTGCTCGACCTGGAGTCCGCCACCGCCCCGCAACTCGCCGAACTGCTCGCCGGCGCCGACGCGGTGGTCTTCGCCGCCGGCGCCGGACCGGGCAGCGGCGCCGCCCGCAAGAACACCGTCGACCGCGACGCCGCCGTGCTGCTCGCCGACGCCGCCGAACTCGCGGGCGTCCGGCGCTACCTGATGGTCTCCTCGATGGGCGCCGACGCCCACGCCCAGCACCCCGCCGACGAGGTCTTCGAGACCTATCTGCGGGCCAAGGGCGCCGCCGACGACGCCGTCCGGGCCCGCACGGCCCTGGACTGGACGGTGCTGCGCCCCGGCCGCCTCACCGACGGCCCCGGCACCGGCCTGGTCCGGCTCGCCGCCTCGGTCGCGCGCGGCGCCGTGGACCGGGCCGACGTCGCCGCCGTCCTCGCCGCGCTGCTGCGCGCACCGGGCACGGCCGGGCAGACGCTGGAGCTGGTCGCCGGCGACACCCCGGTCGAGGAGGCCGTCTCCGTCGCGGGCGGACACAACGGCTGACACGGGCGGACACGACGGCTGGGCCGACCGGGCCCCGGAACGGGCGAAGGGCCCGGTCACCGGACCGGGCCCCTCACTCACGGGTTCGCTCAGAGGTCGAGGCCGCTGAGGACCAGGACCTTCTCGACCGTGTAGTCGTCCATCGCGTACCGGACGCCCTCACGGCCGACGCCGGAGTCCTTGACGCCGCCGTACGGCATCTGGTCGGCGCGGTAGGACGGCGCGTCGCCGATGATCACACCGCCGACCTCCAGCTCCCGGTGGGCGCGGAAGGCGGTCTGCAGGTCGTGCGTGAACACGCCCGCCTGAAGGCCGAACGCCGAGTCGTTGACGGCCGCGAAGGCCTCGTCCACACCGTCCACCCGGTGCAGCGACAGGACCGGGCCGAACACCTCGGCCTTGGCCAGGATCGCGTCCGCGGGCAGCTCGGCCAGCACGGTCGGCGCGTAGGTCGCACCCTCGCGGCCCCCGCCGGCGAGCACCTTGGCGCCCTTGGCGACCGCGTCGTCCACCCAGGACTCCACCCGCTTCGCGGCGTTCTCGTCCACCAGCGGGCCGACGTCCGTCGCGTCGTCGTTCGGGTCACCGGTGACCTGGGCCTTGACCTTGGCCACGACCTTCTCCACCAGCGCGTCGTACACCGACGCGTCGGCGATCACCCGCTGCACCGAGATGCAGGACTGGCCGCCCTGGTAGTTGGCGAACATCGCGATCCGGGTGGCCGCCCAGTCCAGGTCGGCCTCCGAGGACCAGTCGGCGAGCACCACGGCCGCGGCGTTGCCGCCCAGCTCCAGGGTGCAGTGCTTGCGCGGCACCGAGTCCATGATCTGGTAGCCGACCTTGTCCGAACCGGTGAACGAGATCACCGGCAGGCGCTCGTCCTGCACCAGCGCCGGCATCCGGTCGTTCGGCACCGTCAGGATGCTCCACGAACCGGCCGGCAGGTCGGTCTCGGCCAGGATCTCGCCCAGCACCATCGCCGACAGCGGCGTCGCCGGGGCCGGCTTCAGGATGATCGGGGCACCGACCGCGATCGCCGGGGCGACCTTGTGGGCGACCAGGTTCAGCGGGAAGTTGAACGGGGCGATCCCCAGCACCACACCGCGCGGGAAGCGGCGCACCACCGCGAAACGGCCCACGCCGCCCGGGTCGGTGTCCAGCCGCATCGTCTCGCCGTTGGTCCGGCGGGCCTCCTCGGCCGCCCAGCGGAAGACCGACACCGCGCGGCCGACCTCACCACGGGCCCACTTGATCGGCTTGCCGTTCTCCGCGGTGATCAGCTGGGCGAGCTCCTCGGTGCGCTCGGCCAGGCGCTTGGCCACGTGGTCCAGCGCGGCCGAGCGGACGTGCGCCGGGGTGGCGGCGAACACCGGCAGCGCGGCGACGGCGGCGTCCAGCGCCTCCTCGACCTGGGCCTCGGTCGGGATGCTCACCTTGCCGACCAGACGGCCGTCCCAGCTGTTGTGCACCTCGAAGTCGGCGTCGCCGCTCGCCCGTCGGCCGGCCAGCCAGAAATCGTACGTGGTGGTCACCGTGGTACCGGCCCTCTCCTCGTCGTCATCGGGCCCACGGGTGTGGGACCCGAACCCGAGGGTAGGTGGGGCGGCGCACCGACCGGATTGGCCGACTCGGAGCGTTCGCCCCCGACGCTGCTCCATCCCGTCCAGGGCCTCCCGGGCTGAGCCCGGACGGGGCCCGGTTTGGTGCGGCTCGGTGCGGCCCGGTGCGGCTCTGTGCGGCTCTGTGCGGCTCGGGTGCGACCTACTCCTCGCCGGAGCGCAACGCCAGCCACAGCTCCATCCGCACGTCGGTGTCGTCCAGCGAACGCCCCAGCAGCTCCTCGACCCGCCGCATCCGGTAGCGCAGCGTGTGCCGGTGCACCCCGAGATCGGCCGCCGCCGCGTCCCACTGCCCGTGCCGGGACAGCCACGCCCGCAGCGAGGCCACCAGATCGCCGCGGGCCGTCCGGTCGTGCTCGCGCAGCGGCCGCAGCAGCCCCTCGGCGAACGCCGTCACCGCGTCCTCGCCGAGCAGCGGCAGCAGCGACCCCGCACCGACCTCCTCGTGGTCCACCGACCGCCGGCCACCGCGCAGCGCCACCGCCAGCGCCCGCTCGGCCTGCGCGTGCGCCGTCCCCGCGTCCTCCAGCGCGGCCGGCGCCGACACGCCCAGCGACAGGCCCTCGTGCTCCTCCACCGCACCCAGACAGGCCCGGTGCACCGCCCCGTTGTCCAGCGCCAGCACCATCAGCCGCGCCCCGTGCGCGCCGTCCTCCCGCGCCACCAGCAGCTTCTCGCCCACCCGGGCACCCGCCTGCTCGGCCCGGTCCCCCAGCTCCCCGAGCGCCTCCGCGGCCTCCGCGTTCGGCCCGGCCCCGGCCACCAGAACCCGTATCGTCCCCTCCGGCATACCGCCGAACAGCCCCACCGCCACCTGGCGGGCCGTCGCCACCTCGCCCGCCAGCACCATCCGCAGCAGCGCCGCGCCCATCCGCTCCTCGGCCTGGCGCAGCTCGCGCGAGCGCTCCAGCGTCAGGGTCAGCAGCGCCACCGCCGCGTTCAGCACGTACCGCTCGGTCGGGGTGATCCGGTCCTCGGTGCCCACCGCCAGGAAGCCCCGGGCCCGCCGGTCCGCCCCCAGCGACTGGACCACCACGTAGTCCTCGTCCGCCGTGTCGATCCCCGGCGCCCGCCCCTGCAACGCGGCGCTCGACGGCGCCGGACGCCGGCGCAGCCGGTCCACCTCCGCCGCCAGCCGCCCCGCCCGGCGCGCCGCCCAGTCCGGCGCCACCACCGACAGCGCCCCCGAGCCGTCGTACAGCGCCGCCCAGCCGCCCAGCCGGGCCGCCAGCCGGCGCACCACCGCCGTCGTACCGTCCTTGCCCAGCGCGGCCCGGGTCAGCTCCTCCTGCGCCTCGAAGGAGGTCGTCACCGCCTCGTACTGCTCCGCGGCCAGCGCCGCGGACACCACCTTGCTGATCGCGATGAACGGCGTCGGCTCCGGCACCCGCAGCAGCGGCAGCCCCCGCTGCGCGGCCGCGTCCACCAGCGGCTGCGGCACCTCCGTATGCGACAGCCCCACCCCCAGGCCCAGCCCCACCACCCCGGCATCGGCCAGCCGGTGCACGTACGCCTGCAACTGGGCCGCCGTACGGCCCAGCTTGATCCCGGTGGTGAGCAGCAGCTCGCCACCCTCCAGGAACGGCGTCGGGTCGTCCAGCTCGCTGGTGTGCACCCAGCGGACCGGCCGCTCCAGGTGGTCCGCGCCGGCGAGGACCGTCAGATGGAGCGAACTGTTGCGGACAACGGAGGCGAGTGTGGGGGGCATGGCACCTTCGGGGGATCGACCTGACCGCGCCGTTGCGGCCGGGCGAGGAGAGGGCAATGGGACAAGTGAGAGTCTCTCCCCCTCATTATGGACGCTCCGGACAACCGGCACTGCCGAATCCACCGTGACGGCGAGCTTCCGCCCCTCGCCCCGTCAGCCCCGAAGATCCACCAGCAACGGCGGCACCTGCTCCCCCGACACCGCGGTCAACGACACCACCGCGTGCCCCGCCGGCAGCGCGTGCGCCAGATCCGACGGCGACCAGCGCAAGCGCTCCACGTCCCGCGTCGTCACCGACTCCGTCTGCGCCGCCGTCCCCGACAACGCCCGCCGCCCCAACCGCCCGGCCCGCCGCACCACGCCGCCCGAGGTGTCGGGCGTGTGGGTCACCGCGGTCTCCTGCACCAGGTGCGTCCCCCAGGCCTCCGAGAACAGCCGGCCGTCCCACGGCGCGATCCCCGGGAACGCCATCCGGCAGCCGACCGCGCCGAACAACGGCGCCCGCAGCGCCTCCGGCAGATCCACCAGCGTGCGCAGCAGCAGCACCGCGCCCGCGTTCGCCCCCCGCATCCGCTGCACCCCGCGCACGGCGGTCGCGTCCAGCGCCGCCGAGGCGTCGTCCACCACCAGGCCGGCGAACAGCGAACGGTCCGTACGGGCCCCCGCCGCCTGCACGAACTGCCCCACCACCAACCGGGACAGCATCCGCGCGGCCTCCGGATGGCTGCGCTCCGGCAGCTTCACCCGCACCCGCAACGGATGGTCCAGCACCCGCATCGCGAACGGGGGCCGCCCGGTGCCGTCCGTCGCGAAGGCGCCCTCGAAGGCCGGCCGGTCCAGCAGCGCCAGCCGGTCCGCCAGCAGCGCCCCAGGATCGTCCGCCCGGCCGCGCTGACGCTCCCGGTGCTCCAGGTCCCGCTCGTACACGGCCAGCCGGCCCGCCACCCCGAGCGCCTTCACCAGGGCCGCCAGCACGTCCGGCTCACCGGCCAGCAGCGCCCGCAGCTCCCGCACCCCCGGATAGCGAGCGTACGCGGCGTGGAACGGGCCCACCACCTGCTGCAGCGCCGTCCGGGCGTTCTCCGCGCGCGCCGTCAACTCGTCCGGCAGCAGCGCCTCGGCCAGCCGGGCGGCCGCCTCGTCCGGATCCTGCGCCGCACCGTAGAGGTCCAGCCCGTACACCGACGCCGGATCACCGGGCGCGATCACCACGTCGTACCAGGCGTCCGGGCCGAGATCCGTGTCCGCCGCCCCCACCACCACCACGCACGCGGTGCCGGCCAGCGCCTGCAGACACAGCGCCTCCGCCACCGGCCGCGCCAGCCGCGCCGTCTTCCCCGTCCCCGCCGGACCCACCGCCAGCAGCGACGTGCCCAGCAGCGCCGGATCCAGCGCGAAACCGGCCGCCCGATGACTCAGCGGGTTCTTCGGCACGTCCTGGGCGGTCCCGAGGCAGACCTGGCCCAGCAGCAGATCGTGCCGCTCACCCCGGTCCGCCAGCTCCCGCGACTCCGAAGGGTGCGCGAAGGCCGCCCCACCGCGCGCCACCACCTGCTCGACGAAGGCCGGCACGAACGCCGGATCCGCCTGCGCCGACTCCCACGCCCGCTGGATCCGCACGTAGTCGACGTCCCCGACCGCCTCCCGCTCCAGCCGCCCCGCCGCCTCGGCCGCCCCGCCCTGCCGCAGCCCGCCCCACGGGTCCAGCCGCCGCACCACCTGGGCCACCGCCACACCCTCCTCCGCGGGCTGCTCCTGCGTCACCGCCCGCGACAGCAACGGCGACACGTACCGCCGCCACACCTCGGGCCAACGGCCCATCCGGCCGAAGAGCTTGATGACGAGCGCGGCCACCAGGAGGTTGACGGACACGCCGACCACGGTCACTTCGGTATCGGTGGGATTCTTCACCCAGACCGTCAGCACGATCAGGCGAAGCACCAACTGGGTCCCGTACAGGAACGCGAACCACCCCACCACCGCGTTGAGTCCCGCCCGCAGGAGCAGCGGCCAGGCCGCGACCTGGGCCGCCTCCGCCCGCTCCGGGTCGATGGGGCGGTAGCCCAGCCGGTAGACGCCGGGTTCGGCTTCCGGGCGCGGGGCCGCGGCCCAGGTGGGGAGGTCGAAGGCGGGGGCCCCGTCGGTGCGGGTGCCGGGCCGCTGGTGCGGCATGGGGGCCGGGGGTCTGGTGGTGGTCCGATCGGTGTGGTGGTGTGCCCCGTCGTGCGCCATGTACGGCCCCGCTCCCTCGCCCGCCCGGCCCGATCGCCGTCGGTGCCGCCATACCCATGCCGCCGTACCGGCGACACGCCCGCGCTCAATGTAGTGGAGCGGGGCCTGCTGGTAGTCGCACCACCCGCGCTGGCCGTGCCGGACAAGTCGGACGGCTCAGTGCTACCGAGTGGCGCATGCCCGGCCGGGGAGGGCGGCCGTAGCCTGCGAAGCACCGAGCCGAGAAGTCTGGAGAACACCATGAGCGCCGCAACGCCGCTCCCGCAGGAGCGCCGCCTGGTCACCGCGATCCCCGGTCCGAAGTCGCAGGAGCTGCAGGCCCGCAAGCTGGGTGCGGTGGCGGCCGGTGTCGGCACCACCCTGCCGGTGTACGTGTCCCGTGCCAACGGCGGCGTGCTGGAGGACGTGGACGGCAACTCGCTGATCGACTTCGGCTCCGGCATCGCCGTGACGAACGTCGGCAACAGCGCCGAGGCCGTGGTGGCGAAGGCGAGCGAGCAGCTGGCCGCCTTCACCCACACCTGTTTCATGGTGACCCCGTACGAGGGTTACGTGGCGGTCGCCGAGCAGCTGAACGAGCTGACCCCGGGTGACCACGACAAGCGCACCGCGCTGTTCAACTCGGGCGCCGAGGCGGTCGAGAACGCGGTGAAGGTGGCCCGCGCCTACACCAAGCGCACCGCCGTCGTGGTGTTCGACCACGGCTACCACGGCCGTACGAACCTGACCATGGGCCTGACGGCGAAGAACATGCCGTACAAGCAGGGCTTCGGCCCGTTCGCCCCGGAGATCTACCGGGTGCCGGTGGCCTACCCGTACCGCTGGCTGACGGGTGCGGAGAACTGCGCCGCCGAGGCCGCCGCGCAGGCGATCGAGGTCATCAACAAGCAGATCGGCGCCGAGAACGTCGCCGCGATCATCATCGAGCCGATCCAGGGCGAGGGCGGCTTCATCGAGCCGGCCAAGGGCTTCCTGCCGGCGATCGTGGAGTACGCGAAGGCGAACGGCATCGTGTTCGTCGCGGACGAGATCCAGACCGGTTTCTGCCGTACCGGCCAGTGGTTCGCCTGTGAGGACGAGGGCATCGTCCCGGACCTGATCACCACCGCGAAGGGCATCGCCGGCGGTCTGCCGCTGGCGGCGGTGACCGGTCGCGCCGAGATCATGGACGCCGCGCACGCGGGCGGTCTGGGCGGCACCTACGGCGGCAACCCGGTGGCCTGTGCGGCCGCGCTGGGCGCCATCGAGACGATGAAGGAGCAGGACCTCAACGGCAAGGCGCAGCGGATCGGCGAGATCATGCTGGGCCGCCTGCGGGCGATGCAGGAGAAGTTCGACATCATCGGCGAGGTCCGCGGCCGCGGCGCGATGATCGCCGTCGAGCTGGTGAAGCCGGGCGGCAAGGAGCCGAACGCGGAGGCCACCGCGGCCATCGCGAAGGCCTGCCACGCCGAGGGCCTGGTGGTGCTGACCGCCGGCACCTACGGCAACGTGCTGCGCTTCCTGCCGCCGCTGGTCATCGCGGAGCACCTCCTGGCCGAGGGCCTGGACATCCTGGAGGGCGCTTTCGCCGCCGTCTGAGCGGTGTCGCCCGTCAGGTCGTGAACCCCCTCCGGAGGGTTGTCCGGACAGCGCTGAACGGCCCGTGGGGACCTCTGGTCCTCGCGGGCCGTTCGGTTGTCACCGGCCGGTCGGACGGGCCCGCCGCCCGGTCGGGCCAGGTCGTCGGGGCTCCCGGAGGGCCGCCCGGGGCGGGGTGAAGATGATGTGGGGGATCGCTGAAGGCGCTCGGCGCGGAAAGGCTGTTGACGTAGTGTCATCGCAGATGGACAGCGAGCCGCAGCCATGGGCGGAGCCGCCTGCGGGGTCGCCCCCGACGGCGGGTCCGCATGCGTGCCGCGAGGACGACCAGGCCGCCCCGGGAGGGGTGGCACCCACCGAAGACCGATCGACCGACCGTCCGACCCACACCCCCCGGGGCGCACGGAACGGCGATCATCAGAGCCGCCCCGGAGCTCTCCCCCCTGCTCCGGGGCGGCTGTCCGGCGTTCCGGGCCGGGTGGCCCGCTCGGTGGCCGTGCCGCTGACGGCGGCGGTCGTCCTGCTGCTGGTGTCGTGGCAGGTGGCGGTGGACGGCCCGCTGCTCGGATGGGACCGCGCGGTCCGCGGAGCCGTCCGGACCGCCCACCGGGACCACCCCAGCGCGCTGCTGGACCAGCTGGGCCAGATCCTGTCCGACCTGGGCGACAGCGTGCCCGCGATCCCGGTGCTGCTGGCGGCCGGCGTGCTGGCCGCGTGGCGGTGGCGCCGGACGGGGGCGGCGGGGCGCTGGTGGCTGCCGCTGCCGGTGGCGGCGCTGACCGCCGGACTGATCCCGCTGCTGGTGGTGCCGGCCAAGGCCGCGTTCGCCCGGCCGGGGCCGCTCGGTGATCCGCTGACGCCGGAACAGTGGGGCTGGTACCCGTCCGGGCACACCGCCACCGCGTCGCTCTCGTACGGGGTGGCGGCGCTGCTGCTGGTGCGGGTGGCGGGACCGTGGGCGGCGCGCCTGCTGACGGCGGCCGCGGTGCTGCTGGCGGTGGGCGTCGGCGCGGGGCTGGTGTGGAGCGACTTCCACTGGCTGCTGGACGTGGTGGCCAGCTGGTGCCTGGCCGCCCTGGTGCTGTGGGGGCTGGCCCGGCGACTGCCCCGGCCGGGCGGCGGGGGCGGCGGTCAGGCCTCGGGGTCGTCGTTGCGGTGAACGAGGCCGGTCTCGCCGTTGTCGCGGTGCCATTCGATGACGAGTTCGTCGCGGGCGCCGAAGCGGACGAGGTGGCGGCCGACGACGTCCTCCAGGCCGGGCAGGTTCTCCCGCTCGCCCTCGACGGTGAGCAGCAGCGCGTCGGGCCGGGCTTCCAGGGTGGCGGTGCCGGCGCCGAAGACCAGGGTGCCGCGGCCGGTCTCCTCGGAGAAGGTGGCCTCGATCTTGCGGCCCATGTGGGCGGCGAGCTGCTTGGCGTAGCGGACGGGGCGGTCGGTGGTGACGCGGGCTTCGGAGCGGGGCACGGGCCCTCCAGGATCCGGGGAGGGAACTTAGGGTCCCCTCAGTTGGGGCTACGCTAACCCAGATACTGAGCCAAGCTCAACATTTTTCTCCGGGCGCCGTCCGCTGTCGGCCACCGGCCCCGGACCGGCCGATACCCTGGGGCGGACGCCTGCCGAGGAGACCGCCGATGACCACCACGCCGACCGACCCGGCGGACCCCTCCCCCGGCCCGCCCGGCGCCCCTGCCGAGGCGGCCGCCTCGGACACCGCAGGCTCGGGCACCACGGCTTCGGACACCACCGCCTCAGACGCCACCGCCTCAGACGCCACCGCCTCGGACACCGCCGCCGAGCTGGCCGACACGATGACCAGGGCGATCAAGCGGATCCGTCGGCAGACCGGGCGGCAGTTGGAGCCGTACGGCATCACCCCCGGCCAGGCCCGGGCGCTGAACACCCTGGCCCACGCGCCCGGCTGCGAGCTGCCGGACCACCCGATGCGGCTGAGCGACCTGGCCGAGCGGCTGCACATCGCCCCGCGCTCGGCGACCACCGTGGTCGACGCGCTGGAGGAGGCCGGCCTGGTCGAGCGCAGGCCCGACCCGGCCGACCGGCGGGCGGTCCGGATCCTGCTGACCGAGGCGGGCCGCGCAGCGGTCGAACGGATCGGGCAGGTCCGGCACGAGGTGGCCCAGGAGTACTTCGGCGAGGTCAGTCCCGACGAGCAGGAAGTGCTGCTACGAGTGCTGCGCGCCGCCGAGGCCCGCTTCCTCGCAGCCGGTCCACCACCGCGGACGGCGCCCCCGGGCGCGGCGCGGTGATGCGGGAGCGGTCGGCGGCGCCGGGCGGTCCGCCGCGTCAGGCCCCGTCCCGTCCTGCCCTGGCCCTGCCGAGCCAGGCCTAGTTGGCGAGGCCGATCACCAGCCACATGAACCCCACCCCGGCGACGGTGCAGAGCAGGGTGCTGCGGGAGGGGTGCGGGCTGTGTGCCTCCGGGAGGATGTCGGAGGTGGCCAGGTAGAGCAGGAACCCGGAGAAGAAGCCGAGGTAGAGGCCGAGCAGGTGCTCGGGGATGGTGAAGGCCAGGGTGATCGCGGCGCCGGACACCGGGGCCAGCGCGTCCGCCGCGAGCAGCGCCAGCGCCCGCCGCCGGTTGTTCCCGTAGAGCCGGGTGATCGTGTACGTGTTGAAGCCGTCGGCGAAGTCGTGGGCGACGACGGCGATGGCGACGACCGTTCCGACCGTGGTGCCGGCCTGGAAGGCGGCGCCGATCGCGAAGCCGTCCATCACGCTGTGCCCGACCAGGGCCAGCGCGGCGGTCAGGCCGACGCCCTGGCGCCCGGCGTGGTGGGCGTGCGCGTGCTGGTGGCCGTGGGTGTGCTCGGCGTACTCGCTCTCGTGGCCGCGGTGGATGGCGACCGCGCGTTCGACCACGTGGATGGTGAGGAAGCCGACCGCGAACATCAGCAGCGCCTGCGGCACGCCGTGTACCTCGTCCGGTGCCTGGCGCATGGCCTCGGGCAGCAGGTCGAAGGCGACCACGCCGAGCATGAGGCCGGCGGCGAAGCCGAGCACGAGGTGGCGGCGGTCACCGGTTCGCTGGGCGACGAAGCCGCCGATCAGGGTCATCAGGAACGCCCCGGCGGCGACCAGGACGGCGGTCACCGGGCCGCCTCCGGGTGGGTCGATCCGCCGTGCGGGCGCCGGCGGGTGCCGCCGTGTGGTCTGCCGGGCGCTCTGCCCATTCCTCTCCCCCTGGGGTCCGCCCGTGGCCGGGCCGACCGCCGACCGTATCGGACGACCGTTCGACGGTGATCGCCCGGGGTGCCGCTGCTCCGCCGGTGCCCGTTCCCCAGCCTCGGGTCGGGTGCGGGGGCGCGCCCGCCGGGCGGTCCGTCGGGGTGAGCTGCGAAGACGGGGACGGGGACGAGGACGAGGGTGGGGGCGGGGACCGGAGGTGGGGTCAGCGGCCGGCGGCGAGGGGCAGGCCGAGGTGGGTGCGGGCGAGTTCGCTCACGCCGTCGCCGTCGACCAGGTGGATGTGCCGGTGGCTCTCCTCGCCGGTGAGGTCGAGGGCCTCGTCGGCGAAGCGGCCGGTGGTCAGCCGCAGGCCGCGCTCGGCGGACTCCTCCTGAACGGCCTCGGCCAGGGTGGCGATCTCCTCCGCGCTGACCGGCGTGGCGCCCCGGGAGGCCCAGACCACCCAGCGGCCGGGCAGAGCGCTGCCCGGGGCCCCCTCGCCGGTGGCGACCAGTCCGGCCGGGCCGCGCAGCCGCACGCTCCACTCGGCGAGCCCGCCGCGGGTGAGCAGGTCGCGCACCAGCTGGGCGAACTCGTTCGCGGACAGATCGGGTGCGGCCGGTACGGCGGCACCCGCCTGCGCGGCGGGCTGCACGCCCACGCGGCCGTACGGGTCCGGGGTGACGGCGGCGCCGAGCTGGCGCAGCCGGACGAGCGCCTCGTCCTGCTCGGCGTCGGCGTAGACGCCTTCGTCGTCGCGCTCCTCGTACGGGGTGGCGGGCGGCAGCAGCCGGGTGCGGGCCAGTGCGTCGCGGTCGGCGTCCACGCTGACCAGGCAGAGCGGCTCGGCGGCGCCGGGCTCGCGCAGCCAGCCGTTGAGCACGACGCCCGCGAGTATCTCGTCGGTGTCGACGGCGTCGGCGGCCTGGAGGGCGCGCAGGGCGAGCCGGGCGACCAGGCGCAGATAGTCGGTGGCCCGGTCCGCCGGCGGGCGCGGGACCGGGACGATGTCGCCGTCCGGGGCGAGCCGGTAGCCGGTGAGCGAGGGCACCAGGTCGAGCGGCGGCAGGTCGAGGTCCAGCACGGCGGTGCGGGTGAGCGGGCGGAAGACCGCCCGGCAGGGGGCGGGCAGGTCCTGGGTGGCGGTCTCGGCGGCGGCGAGCGCCCGCTCCAGCAGAGACTCCACGGCGGCCGGCTCGGACAGCCGGTAGGCCCGCCGGCACTCCTCCAGGCTCTCGTTGTATTCCCGCACGGCGCGGGCCCGGGCCTCCTCGGCCGCCTCGTGGACGCGCCGGGACTCGTCGGCGGCTGGGTTGCCGGCCTCGGCCCGGCGGGTGCGCCACTCGCGCAGGGAACGCTGGTGGGCCAGCCGGGCCTGGGCGAGTTCGCGCTGGTAGCCGGAGTCGAGCAGGCGGCGGGCCGGGGCGCCGTCGGGGTCGGCGGTGGCCGGCCCGGCGGGCGCGAAGTCCGCCCAGCGGGGCTCGGCCTCACTGCCGGTCTCCGGCCCGTCGGCCGGGTAGGGGCGGGGCTCGTAGTGGCGCAGCTGGCTCTCGAAGTCCATGGCCGAGACGGGCAGTGCGGCCCGCCGGAGCAGGTCGGCCAGCCGGTCGTGCTCGGCCTGGACGGTGAGCGTGCGGTGGTGGGTCAGGGCGGCGGCCCGGCCGTGGGCGGCGATGGACTCCTCGGGCTCGGCCGGGCCGTCGCCGGACGCCGCACCACCGGACGTGCCGTCATCGGACACGTCACCACCGGACGCACCGTCATCGGGCATGACGTCACCGGACGTACCGGGGGCGGCCGGGCCGGGGCCAGCGGCGTCCGGGTCCAGGCCCTGCCCCTGGTCGGTGTTGAGCTCTCTGAAGACCGAGGCGAGGAAGCCCGGCCGGGGGAACTGGACGGTGGCGGTGCCGTCGGGCTGGCCGTCTGCTGAGTGCTGCATCGGTCGTCGTTCCCCCATGCTCGTCCGGCGCCTGCCCGGGGCGGCCGGCGACCCTGCGGCCCGCCCCTGCCGGACATTGTCCACCGAACGGGCGGCAGTGGTCAGCCCAGCCTCTCAGTTGGTCCGGGTGTTGGTCAGGTGCAGGCCGATGTAGCCGACATAGATCCGGCCACTGCCCGAGCAGTCGTCGAGGTAGTGCAGCCGGGGCGCGGTACGGCCGCCGCCGATCCGCAGGTGTGCGCCCATGAAGGCGCGCCGGGAGGCGTCCACGCTCTCCGGGACGGGCAGCATCCGTTCGCGCTTCCACTTGGTGTGACTGAACACCGTCCGGGACTCCCCGCGCACCGCCTTGCGGGGCGGGAAGTGGTGGCAGCCCTCCGGGGTGTGCTCGCACCACTGTTTGAAGTCGCCGCCGGCCGCGCCGCGGACCGCCGCCTCGGCGTACTCCTGAAGGGCGGTCAGCCCGTCCCAGGCGAGCCGGGCCCAGCCCGCGCCGGAGCACCGGAGCCCGTCCAGGGCGAGCGCGTTCTTCTGGTCACCGGTGAAGGTCAGCAGCGGGAACTCGTCGATCCTGGCCATGAGTTCGGTGAAGGTCTCCGGCTTCGCGGGCCGGGCGGACGGCTTGGCGGCGAAGTGCCCGGCGGCGCCCTGGAGGATGCAGTGGCGCCCGGTGAGGGCGCGGGAGCCGGCCCGTACGTGGCCGTCCCGGCTGTCCCGACCGTCGTGGCGCTCGCGGAGCTCCGGACGGTCGCGGCCCTCATGACCCTCGCGGCCGTCCTGCTTGTCCCGGTTCTCCCGACCCACGCGGTTGTCCCGGCGCTCGTGGCGCAGGGTGCGCCGGACCCGCTCCAGCTCGTCGGCCCTGGCCTGCTGCTCGGCCCGGTCCTGCTGCTCCTCCCGGACCAGCGCGGCCAGCTCGGCGCGGGCGACGGCCGGGTCCCCAGCCGGGCTGACGGCCGCGCGGGGAGGCGCCGGGGCGACCCGCAGCACCGGGACGGCCGCCAGCGGGGGCGGCAGCGGCAGGTCGGCGGCGAGCCGGCGCGGCTCGCGGGCGAGCAGCCCGGCCGCACGGCGGATGTCCTGCTCTATTCGCCCCCGGGCGAGCACCGGGTGCCGGGCGCCGTCGCACCGGGAGGCGGGGTCGACCTCGGGCAGGTAGGTGCGCACCGCTCCGCCGTAGACGCTGTGGTACTCCAGCGCGACGTTGAACCCCGTCCGGGCGCCCGGGTCCAGGACGTAGGCGGTGGCCAGGCCGGGCAGCTGGTGGCAGAGCGGGCGGACGACGTCCTCGACCCAGCGGTCGAGCGGGAGGTACACCGGGACGCTGGCGACCACGACGGGCAGCCGGCGCTCCGGGTCGCAGAGCTCGTCGATCAGGCCGTCGACCTCGCCGGCGGTGATCACCCGGGGAGCCGGGTGGACGGCGGCCGGGCCGTCGGTGGCGTCGAGCAGCGGCAGGAGGGTGCGGGCGAGTTCGGGCACCGGCACCCGGCAGGGGGTCCGCACGCCGTTGCCGGTGCTGTGCGTCTCGGCCTCCAGCCGGACCCAGGTGGGGCCGTCGGCCCCGGTGGCCACGGTCAGGGTGAGCTGCTGGGTGCCGTGCGGGGTCGGGGTGCGCAGGCGTCGGCGGTCGTAGCGGCCGGCGGCCGGGCCGCCGCGCAGCGGGCCCCGGTCTCGGTCGAGCAGGACGCGGTCGCCCAGGCGCAGTCGCTCGGCGGCGGGGGCCGATCGGGACTGCGCCGGTCCGGACGTCGTCAGTCCAGGGGGCGTCAGTTCGGGCGGTTCCGGTCGGCTTGGAGCCGTCCCCGTCGAGGCCGATCCGGCCGGGGGCGGCCCGGTGAGGGCGCGGGGAGCCGGCGGGGGCTCCTCGCAGCCTTCCTGTTTCAGCCAGGCGGCGAGCTGCTCGTCAGCCAGGGCGACGGCCTCGCGGTGCGGGAGGGTGGTGGTGACGGTCATCCGGTAGGGCGTCGCGGGGCCGGTCAGGTCGGCGCCGGCGGGCGACGAAAAGCGGTCTGAGGTCATGCGCATACCTCCGTGGTGCGGGGTGGGGTCTGGTGTCCTCCATCGATGGGTTATTCGTCCGGTTCGGCCGGATCCTTGCCCAGGAAACGCCACGGCCCGGAGCGGAAGTTCCAACTCCGGGCCACGTCAATACGTTCGGGTGAATCTGCTCAAGCCGCGCACCGCGTGGCGCGGCTCCCGGTCCGACCCGCCCTCATCGCCGGGCGGCGGGCGACAGGCGACGGGCGACGAGCGACAGCACCGGAGCGGCCCTGCTCGGACATCGGCGGGTCAGGCCTCGGCGGGCCGGGCACCGCTGCGACTCCACTCGGGCTCCGCGACCGGCACCGCCAACGCGCAACCGGCCGGGGCGGCGTAGCTCGCGATCAGCACCACGGGCTCGTCCCCGAGGTTGCGCCCCACGTGGACGTGGACCGGTCCGGCCTCCTCGACCAGCGAGTCCCCGGCCCGGCTGACCTCGACCCGGCCGTCGTGCAGGGTCCGGGTCAGCGTCCCGGACAGCACCACCACGTCCACCCGGCCCGGGTGGTAGTGCCAGCCGGTGCTGGCCCCCGGCGGCAGGGTGACGGTCTGGACGACGGGCATCTCGGGGCGGCTTCCTGCTCGACGACCGGACCAGGCTAGGCACGCCCCGCAAGGCTCCGAAACGGATCGGCCGCGATCTGGCCGAATAGGTGGCCGAAAGCGCCGCCGCCCGTCTGCTCCGGCATCAGACCGGCACCTCGACGTACGTCCGGCCGGCCGGGACCGCGACGGCGGTACCGCCGGTCGCCTCGGCCAGCCAGGCGTGGAAGGCCGGCACCTCCGGCTGCGGTACGCCCACCTCGATCCGCACCCCGGCCGGTTCGTAGGCCAGGTCGCTGACCGTGTACCCGGCCGCCCGCAGGTCGTTCTCCACCCGCCCCGCGCGCACGTGGTCGGCCGTCACCGCGAGCAGCGCCACCGGCCGCCGCTCCAGCAGACCGACCTCGTCCACCGCCTCGGACACCGCGTTCCCGTACGCCCGCACCAGGCCGCCCGCGCCGAGCTTGATGCCGCCGAAGTACCTGGTCACCACGGCGGCGGTGTCGGTCAGGCCGCGTCGGCGCAGCACCTCCAGCATCGGCACCCCGGCGGTGCCGCCGGGCTCGCCGTCGTCGCTGGAACGCTCGCGGCGCTGCTCGTCGCCGACCACGAAGGCGGTGCAGTTGTGCCGCGCGTCCCAGTACTGCTTGCGGATGCCGGCGATGAAGGCCTGCGCCTCCTCCTCGTCGGCGACCCGGGCGAGGTGGCAGATGAACCGGGACTTCTTGATCTCGGTCTCGTGACTGCCGGCCCGCCGGATGGTGAGGTACGGCCTGGCGGTCGGTTCCGGCGTGGCGGACATGACGCGGTGGTTCTCCCGGAAACGGCGACGGCTGGCGGCGCACACCCCGGGCGTCCCGGGGCGGCACCGCCAGCTTAGGGCGTGTCTTGTGGGTCAGGTCGGTCCCGGCCTGACCCACAAGACACGCCACAGGCCCTGGCCGGGCTTCGTCGGCCGGTCGCGGGGTCAGCGCCCGGCCAGGGCGTCCAACCGGGCGCGGTCCAGGCCGGTCAGCGCGGTGACCTCGGCCGGGTCGACGGCGCCGCAGTCCAGGCCGCGCAGCAGGTAGCCGCTGAGCGCCCGGGCGGTGGCCGGCTCGTCCATCACGTCGCCACCCGCCTTGGCGACGTACGCGGCCAGCCGGGCGGCGGCGGCCGCCAGGCCCTCGCGGTAGAAGGAGTACACCGCGACGTAGCGGGTCGGCAGGTGCGCCGGGTGCATGTCCCAGCCCTGGTGGTAGGCGCGGGCCAGCGAGCGGCGGACCAGGTCGTGGTGGAGCTTCCAGGCGACGTGCACCTGTTCGGTGGAGCCGGTCGGGATGACGTTGGTCGAGCCGTCGGAGAGCCGGACGCCGGTGCCGGCCGCGGCCACCTGCATGACCGCCTTCGCGTGGTCGGCGACCGGGTGGTCCATGCTCTGGTGGGCCGCGCTGACGCCGCAGGAGGCGCTGTAGTCGAAGGTGCCGTAGTGCAGCCCGGTGGCGCGGCCCTCGGCCGCCTCGATCATCCGGGCCACGGTGGCCCGGCCGTCCGGGCCGAGGATGGCCTGGGTGGTCTCGATCTGGATCTCGAAGCCGATCCGGCCGGCGGGCAGCCCGGCACGGCGCTCGAAGTCCTCCAGCAGCCGGACCAGCGCGGTGACCTGCTCGGCGTAGGTCACCTTGGGCAGGGTGAGGACCAGGCCGTCCGGCAGGCCGCCGCCGGCCAGCAGGGTGGCCAGGAACAGTTCCAGGGTGCGGATGCCGCGGTCGCGGACGGCCGCCTCCATGCACTTGATCCGGATGCCGAGGTACGGCGGTGCGGTGCCCTCGGCCACGGCGGCGGCGACCAGTTCGGCGGCGCGGACGGCGGCGGCGTCCTCCTCGGCGTCCGGGCGGGGTCCGTAGCCGTCCTCGAAGTCGATCCGCAGGTCCTCGACCGGCTCGCGCTCCAGCTTGGCGCGGACCCGGGCGTGCACGTCGGCGAGCAGTTCGTCGTCGGCCACGCCGAGGGCACGGGCCAGCTCGGCGGGGGTGCCGGCGTGGGTGTCGAAGGCCTCCAGGGCCTGGCGGCCCCACTCCCTTACGGTGTCGACGGCGAAGGCGTCGGCCGGGACGTAGACGGTGTGCACCGGCTGCCTGGTCCCGGTGTCGCCGGGGTAGCGGCGCGCCAGGTCGGCGTCGACCGGGGCGAGCAGCGCCTCCACGGCGGCGCGGGCGGCGGCGGAGAAGGAGGCCCCGCCCGTCGGTCCGTTACCGTCGACCTCGACCTGCGACATCCGCACTCCTCCACGCCGGACCAGCACTTCAACAGTTTGTTGAGGCGAAGGTAGCTCCGGTCGGACCGGGCGTCAATGGCCGACCGAGCGGTGGGCGGAGGAGCATTCGACGGAGCGTCCGGCCGAGGCGGCCCGGGTCAGTCCCTCCCGGCGGCGGCGTAGCGGTCGCGCAGCTGCGGGTAGAGCTCGGCGACGTCCTTGGGGTGGACCGAGCCGTCCGGGCGGTTGCCGGTGACGCCGTACTGCTTGGTCAGCCACTCGGCGAGGCGCTGTGGGTCGGGCTGGTGCTCGTGGTTGTCCATGTAGCTGACCAGGGCGTCATAGGCCAGGTCCGGATCCAGCCGGGACGGAGCCGAGCGGGGCGCGGACTCCTCGTCGTGGACGGGGAACTGCTCGGCCGCGACGAACTCCTCGCCGTGGACGGGCTGCCCGGCCTGAGCGGGCTGCCCGGCCGGGACGGGCTGCCCGGGGTGGCGGGGCTGCGGCTCGGCGGCGAGCCCCGCCGCCTGAGCGACCTGGGCCTGGGGCTGCTGCGGGAGGACCGGCTCCTCGGCGACCGGGCGCGGGGGCTTGAACCACGGCGAGGCCTGGCCGGGCACCCGCCCGCCGGGGGCGGCGTCGGACGGGTGGCCCGTGGTGCGCACCGGGCGCTCGGTCCACACGTTCAGCTCCTCGCGGTGCGGCTGCGGGGCCTCCTGCGCCACTCCGTCCGGCTCCTGCGCGGCGCGCAGCCGGACGGCCGCCAGCTTCGCCAGCATCGGCGCGGCCACCTCGGCGGACATCGGCGCGACGGCGACCGGAGCCGGGGCCGGTTCGGGCTGGGGTTGGGTCTGGGCCTGGGGTTGGACCTGCTGTATCTGCTGCGGCTGCTGGACCGGCTCCGGGCGGGCCGAAGCGGGAGCCGGGGCGGCGGCGACGGGAGCCGCGGGCGCGGCGGCCTCGGCCTGGGCGATGGCCGTGGCGGCGCGGCCGTCCTGCCGCTGGAGCTCCAGCGCCTCCTTCTCCGCCAGAACCTCCCGAGCCTCGCGCTCGCGCGCCTCCTCGTCCAGACGGTCGAACAGCGTCGGGTCCAGCGGTACCCCGTACTTGGCCAGCTTGAGCGGCAGCAGGGCCTGGATCGGCGCCGAGCGGCGCCAGCCGCGGCCGTACCGGAAGCGCAGCTGCGCCCGGTAGACCAGGCGGTTCTGCTCCAGCCGGACGACCTCGTCGTAGGAGCGCAGCTCCCAGAGCTTCATCCGGCGCCAGAGCTTGAAGGTCGGCACCGGGGAGAGCAGCCAGCGCATCACCCGGACCGAGTCCATGTGCCGGTCGGCCGTGATCGCCGCGATTCGGCCGACCGCGTGCCGGGAGGCCTCGACCACGACCACGAAGAGCACCGGGATGACGGCGTGCATCCCCATGCCAAGTGGATCGCCCCAGGAGGCGGCCGCGTTGAAGGCGATGGTGGCGACGGTCAGCACCCAGGCGGTCTGCCGCAGCATCGGGAAGGGAATCCGCAGCCAGGTCAGTACCAGGTCGAGCGAGAGGAGCACGACGATGCCGGCGTCGACGCCGATCGGAAAGGCGTAGGAGAAGGCCCCGAAGCCCTTCTCCTGGGCCAGTTCGCGCACCGCGTTGTACGAGCCCGCGAAGCCGATGCCCGAAATGATGCAGGCGCCGGCCGCGACCAGGCCGAGCAGGCCCCGATGGGCCTTGGTGAGCGTTGGGCGTGCCATTACGTCTATCAACCCCTGGATGTCGGCTGCTGCCGTACGCTGCCTCGGCTGCCGGTTCCCGCTTGTCGGGGCGCCGGACGGCTGAGCGACCTCCGGGCTCGGCCCACCGGAGTTTACTCGTACACCTGTTTCAGCGTTTCCGCAGCCTGGCGTGTCACCGTCCGGGGCTGACGACCGGCCCGCCGTGGACCGGGCGGATCGTCAGCCCTTCGGCCCGGCCGTTCCGTTGAGGTAGGTCAGCACCGCGAGCACCCGGCGGTTGGCGTCCTCGGCCGGGGCCAGTTCGAGCTTGGTGAAGATGTTGGCGATGTGCTTGGCCACCGCGCCGTCGCTGACCGCCAGGCGGGCGGCGATCGCCGAGTTGGAGCAGCCCTCGGCCATCAGCTCCAGTACCTCGCGCTCGCGCGGGGACAGCCGCAGCAACGGGCCGGGCCGACGCGAGGTGATCTGCATCAGCTTCGCGATCACGTCCGGGTCCATCGCCGTTCCGCCGGCCGCCACCCGGCGGACCGCGTCGATGAACTGGTCGGCGTTGAACACCCGGTCCTTCAGCAGGTATCCGATCCCGCCGGTGCCGTCGGCCAGCAGTTCCCGCGCGTACAGCTGCTGGACGTGCTGCGACAGCACCAGCACCGGCAGGCCCTGGATCTCCTTGCGGGCCTTCAGCGCCGCCTGCAGCCCCTCGTCGGTGAGCGTCGGGGGCAGCCGGACGTCGACCACGGCCACGTCCGGCCGGTGGGTCAGCAACGCCTCCAGCAGTTCGGGGCCCGTCTCCACGGCCGCGGCGATGGTGAAACCGTGCGCTTCCAGCAGTCGGATCAGGCCTTCGCGAAGGAGGTAGAGGTCCTCGGCGAGGACAACTCGCACGGCAGCTCCAAGGTGATGGTGGTCGGACCGCCCGACGTGCTGTCGATGGCGAGGACACCGTCGAAGGTACCCAATCGCCGCTCGATCCCGCGCAGGCCGGTGCCCCGGGACGGATCCGCCACGCCCACCCCGTCGTCCGTCACCGTGATCCGCAGGAGCCCGGCCCGGTACAGGATGTCCACCCACACCTGCTCCGCCCCGGAGTGCTTGGCCGCATTGGCCAGCAGCTCGCAGATGCTGAAGTAGGCCGCCGCCTCCACCGGCGCCGGTGGACGGTCCGGCAGGCTCACGCACACCTCGGTCGGCAGGGCGCTGTCCAGCGCCAAGGCGCGCACGGCGTCGCCCAGTCCACGCTCGGCGAGCACCGGTGGGTGAATGCCGCGAACGAGGTCCCGCAGTTCCTGGAGCGCCCGGGCCGAGGACTGCCGCGCCTCGGAGAGCAACTCCCGAGCTGCTGCCTGATCGGTGTCCATCAGGTGCTCGATCGTGCCCAGCGTCATCCCTATCGCAACCAGTCGCGCCTGCGCGCCGTCGTGCAGGTCCCGCTCGATCCGCCGCAGCTCCGCCGCCTGGTCGCCGACCGCGTCCGCCCTGGTCTCGGTCAGCTCGGCCACCCGCCTGGTCAGCTGGGCGTGCGTCGCCCGGCCGTCCTGGTCCAGTACCCGGCGGGCCACCTCGGCGTACCCGCGCACCGCGTACGGCGCCACGAGCACCCCGACCGCAACCATGCCGAGCCCGAGCACGGCGCTCAGCAGGACCGACACCAGGCGCGCGGGCACCGGCCCGAACCCGTCCACAGGCAGCGGCGTCAGGATGCAGGCCACGCCCAGCACCATCAGAATGGCCACCGGACCCGCCAGCGCCACCACCAGGACGGGGCTGATGGCCAGCCAGGCCACCTCCGACCGGGTGGTCCGGTCCCGGGCGCCCCAGTGCAGCAGTTGCGCGTACTTCGCGACCGTCCGGGAACGGTGGTACGAGTAGCCCGTCCACCAGTGCCCGCGTTCGTCCAGCTCCAACGCGGGCCGGGGCTGGTACACGGCCGGCAGGCGGATGCCGTACCAGCGCTCCAGCTGCTGGCGCGTCCGGCTCGCCGTCCGGCGCACGAACAGGACCGCCACCAGGGCGCCGGCGACGGCCGCCACCGCGAGGCCGAACAGGACCACCGGGTAGTAGGAATCCTGGAAGACCGAGGCCGTGACCCCACCTGCCGCCACCGCCGCTCCCACCGGCAGCACCAGCCCCGGCACCGCGCCCACCACCAGGAGGGCCAGCCGCACCAGCCCCTGGCCGCCCGACGCGACGGCCGCCTCGGCCTGCGCGCGCACGGTCACGCCGCTCGTTCGACTCGCTGTTGCCACGGAAACTCCTGATGCCGGTCTCGATCGTCCTCCACAAGTGTTCACGAACGACCCGCTCCAGGCACTGGCCATGCCACCCCAATTGCGAGGTGGTCCTAGCACCACCTGCGGGTGGACATAGCCCGAGCGGATTGTTGAGATTATCCGGAAATGCAGAGAACCCCCATCCGGTTTCCCGGATGGGGGTTCTCTGTGAATGATTGTTCGGCGGCGTCCTACTCTCCCACAGGGTCCCCCCTGCA